>DAIDHH010000198.1 GCA_027452045.1 Gammaproteobacteria bacterium | reverse complement strand
CCCGATACCGACCTTCATCATGCACAGGCCGGGACTCAAGCAGGGCGAGAGAACTCCGCGCGCAGAGTAGCGCGGCCCGTGCGTTCCGAGTCGCGCGAGCTGCGCGCGGTCATCCTTTGTCACGACAAAGTACAAGCCACTGCCGCCCGCCAAGTGCGTGATCGAGTCATTTCGGGGTGGGATTCGCCAACGACCATCCATGCCGAGCACGCCCCATCCCGTAGCAGCCTGCGCAGTCATCTCGGAATTGTCGCACGACGCGGTTAGCACGGGCTGTGGCGAAAACGCCCAACGACCATCACGATCAACGCACCCGCCGAGCTCGCGAGATCTTGCGAATGCAAATCTGTCGCGGAACACTGCCAGGCTCGTCGAGATCTCGAACTCGGCCGGTACGAGTATTCGCAGGCGCGTGTCCAAAAGGCCCCAGCGATTCTCGTCGAGGTAGACAAATCGATCACGGCCGACATAGGTCAGATCCTCATATCGTCCGCTGCCGAGGCTGCGGCCATTCCGATCCATGAGTTGCCAGAGCGGTCGAGCGTGCGCCGTGGGGCTATCCAGAGGGTTACCCTCCAAGGAAGTCCCCAGAACGTAGCCCCGGACTAGGGTGCGAGCCGGCAGGCCGCGCGCCACGGAGACGCACGGGCGCTGGGCCCGTAACCCGACCCTACGCACGCTGTCCCGTCTCCCTGTCACGAGCGCAACAGATCATAAGCCTTTGTTCGCATTTACATTGTTACTCTATGCCGCATAAAAACCTAGAAAATGGATGCGTTAAAACCTAGAAAATAGTATGATCCTAAACCTAAATCCGGAAAGACGCCTTAACCTAGATTCGGAATTCACCCATGGCGACGCCCGCTAACCTTTTGGCAAGTGCCCTTGAGCAGCTACGCGCGCTGCAGATGGCGGGGCGCGTGGCAATCCGCTCCGGCGATTTGCCGCGCGCCGCGCGCGAGCGGCTTGTGCGCAACGGCTTCCTGCAGCAAGTCATGCGCGGCTGGTACCTGCCGGCGAGCCCGGGCGAGCAGGCGGGCGACACGACGGCGTGGTACGCGGCCTTCTGGCCGTTCGTCGCGGGCTATCTCGACTCGCGCCTCGGAACCGACTGGTGCGTCAGTGCGGACCAGTCGCTGCTGCTGCACGTCGGCGATCGGACCGTGCCCCGGCAGCTGCTCGTGCGCTCGCCTCGCGGCAACAACAAGCCCACGCCGCTGCTGCACGGCACCTCCGTGTTCGACGTGCGCCTCGAGTTGCCGCCGCCGGAAGAACGCGCGGTGATCGATGGTGTCCGCGCGATGACGCTTGGCGCATCGCTCGTGCATGCCTCGCCCGGGCTTTATCACGACCGCGCGGTGGACGTGCGCGCCGCGCTTGTGACGATTCCCGACGCCTCCGACCTACTACGTCCGCTCCTCGCAGGCGGCAAGAGCAAAGTCGCGGGCCGGCTCGCCGGCGCGCTGCGCAACGTCGGACGCGAACGCGGCGCGGATGAGGTCCTTGCCGCAATGCGCACGGCAGGCTACATCGTCCAGGAGAACGACCCCTTCGAAGATGCCGCCCCGGTCATTTTTTCGAGCCGCGAGCGCTCGCCCTATGTGGGTCGGTTGCGTCTGCAATGGGCGCGGATGCGTCCGATGGTGCTCGAGCATTTCCTGCCCGCGCCGGCCTCACCGGTCGCGGCGACCTACCTTCAGCAGGTGGACGACGTGTACCGAGCCGACGCGTACCACTCATTGTCGATCGAGGGTTACACCGTCAGTGACGCTCTCATCGAGCGCGTGCGTTCGGGCCTATGGAACCCCGAGCACAACGAGCAGGATCGGCTCAATCGTAATGCGCTAGCGGCGCGCGGCTACTGGCAGGCGTTCCGGCGCGTGAAAGAGTCCGTCGCGCGCGTGCTCGCCGGCGAGAACGCCGGTGTGGTCGCCGAAGCAGTGCACGGGGACTGGTATCGGGAGTTGTTCGGGCCCTCGGTGGCGGCCGGCCTCCTGAACGCCGCCGATCTCGCCGGATACCGCGGCGGACAGGTATTCATCCGGTGCTCGATGCACGTGCCTCCACCGGTTGAGGCAGTGCGCGATCTGATGCCCGAGTTCTTCGCGTTGCTGGCTGCGGAGCCCGAGCCGGCGGTGCGCGTCGTACTCGGCCACTTCTTCTTCGTCTACGTGCACCCGTACATGGATGGCAACGGCCGCATGGGCCGCTTCCTGATGAACCTGATGCTGGCGTCCGGCGGTTGGCCGTGGACCGTTGTAACGGTGGATACGCGTGAGGCATACCTAGCGGCGCTCGAAGAGGCGAGCGTGCACCAGGACATCGTCCCGTTCACGCGCTTCCTCGCCGGGAGCGCGACCGCATCGGCGCGTATGCATCGCGCGTAGGCCCGGGAGCGCGCTGCCGGATGGCACGTGCTCAATGCGAGAAACACGGGCTGTGCCGGTAAGACTGCTGCACGCCGTTCCGCTGGGGAACGGCGTGCAGCAATCGATGTGGGTGCCCGATTAGGAACTCGTAAATAGCTGACGCACATGGATTTTGGTCATGTGCGTCGTAACACCCGCTGCAATCGGCATAGGGGCAGCCAGCGGAGCTGGCCGACCCCTGCCACACCACCCGGCGTGCGGGTCCCCACCGGGCGGTTCGAGAAGTTGAGGTTAAGTGAGGCGGGGCATGCCGAGGCGGTCAAAGTACTCGACGCTCAGAGCGAGATTGAGCGCTTTGCCGCTGGTGCGCCACCAGCAGCGGCCTCCTGCGGCGGCTTTGCGGGCCACGGGCTCTGGGGTGCCCATCGCCAGCAATTCCCGGTAGATCGTCTTGCCACGGCGCCATTGTTTGAGCTGGATTGTCCGCATCCGGTGAGGCATCCACTCATCCAGCGAGCGCCAGACGCGCGGGGTTTGCGCCAAGCCGAAGTAGGCTTTCCAGCCCAGCACATAGAGCCGTAGCCGTTCGATCACCTGTGCGAGACTGCGCCCTCCCGAGCGGCGAGTCAGCCCGCGCACGTTCTGCCGGAACGCCTCGATGGCCTTGTGGGATGCGGCACGTCTGACTTGGTCTTCCGGAGCCAGCCAGAAGCTGTAGCCCAGGAACTTGCGGCCAAACGCACTCGCCACTGCGCTTTTCGACTCGTTGATCTGCAAGCGCAGTTTCCCATACAGACCCTTCAGGAGGCTCATCACCCGCTCGCCTGCGCGGTGACTGCGCACGTACACGTTGCAGTCATCGGCATAACGCACGAAGCGATGATTACGCCTCTCCAGCGCCCGATCCACCTCGTCCAGCAGCACATTGGCCAGCAGCGGCGACAGCACTCCCCTTACGCAAAAGGTAATTTCCCGCGACCGGGGCACCCTCGAAGCGGCGCGGGGGCGGCGACACGTCGTCTGGCGGAGGGGCCGCAGCGATCGGGATGCAATGCCGAATGACGATTGTATCGTCGCCGATGAGCA
>DAIDHH010000197.1 GCA_027452045.1 Gammaproteobacteria bacterium | reverse complement strand
GTGCTGCACGGCGATGACTACGACTCGGCGTACGAGCATGCGACCAGGCTCGCCCGCGAGCGCGGCCTCGTCTACGTGCACCCGTTCGACGATCCCGACGTCATCGCCGGACAGGGCACCATCGGCGTGGAGCTGGCCCGGCAGACCGGCGGCAATCTCGATGCGCTGTTCGTTCCCGTGGGCGGCGGCGGTCTCATCGCCGGCGTCGCGGTGTACCTGAAGTACCTGTATCCCCACATCCGGATCATCGGCGTGGAGCCCGAGGACGCCGCCGGAATGTATGAATCGCTCAAGGCCGGACAGCGGGTCACGCTCGAACGGGTGGGCATATTCGCCGACGGCGTGGCGGTCAGGCGCATCGGGGAAGAGACGTTCGAGCTGTGCAGGAAGTACGTGGACGAGATCGTGCTGCTCGACAACGACGAGATCTGCGCGGCCATCCAGGACGTGTTCGAGGACACCCGCTCGATCGTCGAGCCGGCGGGCGCCCTGGCGGTCGGGGGCCTGAAGAAGGTCATCGCCCGCGAGGGCTGGCACGGCAAGCGGCTCGCCGCCATCAACAGCGGCGCCAACATCAACTTCGACCGGCTGCGTTACGTCGCCGAGCGCGCCGATCTCGGCGGCGAGCGCGAGGCGCTGCTCGCGGTCACCATCCCGGAGCAGCCCGGGAGCTTCCGGCGCTTCTGCGAAGTGCTGGGCCGGCGCAGCATCACGGAATTCAACTACCGGTACGAGAGCGAGGAGGCGGCCCACGTCTTCGTCAGCTTCGGCCTCGCCGCGGGTCACGAGGAGAAGGACGCCGTGGCGCACGCGCTGCGCGCCGCAGGCTATCCGGTCACCGACATGAGCGACAACGAGATGGCCAAGCTCCACGTCCGCTACATGATCGGCGGCCGGGCCCGCGGCATCCGCGATGAGCTGCTCTACCGGTTCGAATTTCCCGAGCGCCCGGGGGCGCTGCTCAGATTCCTCGATGCGATCGGCTCACGCTGGAACATCAGCCTGTTCCACTACCGCAACCAGGGCGCGGACTACGGGCGCGTGCTCGCGGGCATCCAGGTGCCCCCGCTCGAGCGCGCCGACTTCCTGCAGCACCTCAACGAGCTGCACTACGCCTATGCGGAGGAAACCGGCAACCCGGCGTACCGGATGTTTCTCGGGGCCTAGGACCCTTCAGCGCATCCCGTCGAGGAGCGAGCCCACGATTCCACCGACGACTCCGGCCTCGGCCGCCTTGGCGTTGCCACCGCTCGGCAGGTAGTCCCCGAGCGCGTGCGCCAGGTTGGCGAGCGGCAGCGTCTGCAGCCACACCCGTCCCGGCCCGGTGAGCGCGGCGAGAAACAGGCCATCCCCGCCGAAGATCATGTTGCGGATTCCCGGCACGCGGGTGATCTGAAACGACACCCCCGATTCGAAGGCGCCCACGTGCCCCGGATGCACCCGCAGCGTCTCCCCCGGCCGCAGATCCTTGACCACGACCTCCCCGGAGAGCTCGAGCCAGGCGGTCCCGGCGCCGCCCACCTTCTGCAGGAGAAAGCCGTCGCCCCCGAAGATGCCGGCGCCGAGGGACTGTTGGAAGCCCACCCCGAGCGTTACCTGTTCGGTGGCGCAGAGAAAGCCATGGCGATGAATGAAGTACTCGCTCCCGGGCGCGAGCGTCACCGGCACGATGTGGCCCGGCATGCGGGCCGCGAACGCCACCTCCCCCGCCCCGCCCATCGAGCGGTATTCGGTCATGAACAGCGACCCGCCGCCGGCCACGCGCTTCAACGCGCCGAAGAAGCCCCCGCCGCCGGCCATCTGGGTGTGCGTGCGCATCTGGATCGCCGCCGACATCCAGGAGAGCTGACCTGACTCGGACACGATCGCCTCGCCGTGATCGAGCAGAAATTCGACGACGGGCATGGTCGTGCCCACGATGCGATGCTGCATTTGGCTCTCCCGATCGGCCTCGACGCTCTAACCGTGAATGTAACTCTCGAGCTGCTCGATGGTGCGCTGCTGCTCCTCCATGACCGACTTGACCAGGTCTCCGATCGAGATCATGCCTGTCACCCGTCCTGACTCCATCACCGGCAGGTGGCGGATGCGCTTCTCCGTGACCAGCACCATGCATGCCTGCACCGTCGTGTCCGGCGATACCGTAACGACGGGGGAGCTCATGATCTGCCACACCGGGGTCTCGGCCGAGGAGCGCCCGAGCAGCACGACCTTGCGCGCGTAGTCCCGTTCCGACACGATGCCGGCGAGCTCCTGGCCGCGCATGACGAGCAGCGCCCCGACGCGATGCTCGGCCATCGCTCGGATGGCCTCGAGCACCGGGTCCTCCGGAGCGACGGTGAACAACACCGGATTCTTGCGATCGAGCAGGTGTCGCACGGTGATCATGCCGACCTCCTCTTCACACAGCCGCGGCCCGCCGTGGAGCCCCTCGAAAAGCCTACCGCGCCTGCGGCGCCACCGCCACTGTCAGCGTGACACTCGCGGATACCTCGATGGGGCCGGGCTCGATCGGCGTCGGATTTCTCGCCTGGGCAAATCGCATGCCAGCCATCTGCGTCCTCATGACCGGCACCACCACGGGCCGGCTCTCCTCGACGGAGACGATGCGCACGATCCTCAGGCCGAGCGCGGTGGCGAGCGCCTGCGCCTCGCGGCGCGCCCTGACCGCCGCCTTGCCCAAGGCTTCGGTCCGGGCAGCCTCCTGGCTGCGCAGCGTGAAACGCATGTCCTGAACGAGATTGGCACCGGCGCCGGTCGCGGCATCGATGACCGGTCCGATCCGCCCGAGGGCATCGAGTCTCACCTGAACCATGTGGGTAGCGGTATAGCCTTCGAGCTCGGGCGGGGTCCCGTTGCTCGCGTAGCGGTATTTCGGCGTGACCGAATACCGGGTCGTCATCACCTGGGAGCCGGGACCGGCCGCGGTGCGCAGCTTGGCGAGCACCGCGGAGACGCGGGCCGCATTGCGCGCAACGGCATCCTGCGGCTTTGCCGCCTCGGTGGTCACGCCGACATCGATGAAGACCCGGTCCGGGGATTTCGACACCTCGGAATTCGCCGTGACCTCGATGGTCGCCGGGCAGGGCGCCGCCGCAAGCGCCGGCAGCGAGACCACCGCAAGTGCAATGATCGCCACGTATTTCATGTCAGTCGCTCCTGTTGACTCAACCCAACAATCCTTCCCGGCGGTACAGTCTCCCGGCGAGCCACACCAGCACCACTCCCGGCAGCAGCGAGACGCCGACCGAAAGGACGGCATACAGCGCGGGCAAGGGCTCACCGCGCAATACGCTCATGATGAGGAAGTGCTGGCCGAGGAACGGTACCGTCATCAGCGCCGCGCTCGGGCGCAGCCCGAGAATACTCGCGAACATCAGCGGCAGGGTGGGAATCAGCAGCACCAGGGGCACATAGGTCTGCGCTTCGCGGTAGCTGCGCGTGAAGGACGCCACGAGCGTCATCAACGCCGCCCCGAGTGGGATCAACGGCAGGCTGTAGAGCACGATGGTGGCGACGACGCCGGCGTCGAAATTCACGCTCATGCCCAGTCGGTCGAGCCCTATGTGCGAGAGGGTTACGGCGAATGCCGTCACGGTGAGAGTCAAGGACAGCAGCATCATGGCCGAGGCGGCCAGCATCTTGCCGTAGACCAGCTGCTCGCGCTCGACGGGCACCGTGAGCAACGGCTCGAGCGAACCGCGCTCGCGCTCCCCGGCGGTGGCATCGATGGCCACGTAAAGCCCCCCCATCAGCATGGTGAGCAGGATGACGTAGCTCAGCATGCCGAGCGCCAGCACCGATCTGCTCTGCGGGGTCGAGATGTCGATGGGATGCACCACGATCGGCGTGAGCAGCTGCGGATCGAGCCCGCGCGCCATGAGGCGCAGTTTCGCGACGGCGCCGCCATAGAGCCCGATCAGGCCGCCCACCCGCCCGACCACCTGCTGCGAGGTCCGGTCCGATTCATCGGCATACAGGCGCAGCGCGGCCGGTTTGCCGGCGGCCAGTCGCGCGCCGAAGTCGCGCGGAACGTACAGCAGGGGCTCGTGCCGCTTGCGGACCCAGTGCCGCGCCGCCGCCCGGCTCGTCGTCACGGGCTCGGGCCGCACCTCGAACTGACGCAGGAATGCCAGCAGATTCGGCGCGCGCCGCGCGTGCGCCACGGCCAGATGGACCGGGTGGCGGCTCGCCTGTCCGCCGTGATGAATGGCGATCGACAAGGCGGCGGCGACCAGGCCCGGCAAGAGCAGCGGCCCGATGACGAGCGAGGCGATGAGCGAGCGCCGGTCGCGCAGGTTCTCGCGAAACTCCTTGCGGAATACGCGCCAGATGGCCTTCACGAGAGACCCTCCGGTCCTTCGGGACCGATCAGGCGCACGAAAGCCTCCTCGAGCGAATCCGCGCCGGCCCGCGCCCGCAGCTCATCCGGCGCGCCCGCGGCGACCACCTTGCCGTGGGCGATGACGATCACCGCGTCGCAGAGCGCGGTCACCTCCTGCATGACGTGGCTCGAGAGGAGAATGCAGTGCCCCTGCTCGCGCAGCTGGCGCAGGAGCCGGCGCAGCGTCCTCACCGCCATGACATCGAGCCCATTGGTGGGCTCATCGAGCAGCACGTTGCGGGGGCGGTGGATGAGCGCGCGGGCGAGGGCGGTCTTGAGCCTCTGACCCTGCGAGAAACCCTTCGCCGCCCGATCGGCGAATTCCTCCATCTCCAGCTGGCCGATCAGTTCACGGGCGCGGGCGCGCGCCTCGCCGCGCGGCAGTCCGTGGAGCGAGGCGAAGTAGAGGATGTTCTCCGTGGCGGTGAGGTTGGGATACAGGCCCGCCGCGTGCGGCAGCACTCCCATCCGGCGGCGCGCCTCGATCGGCTCGCGAACGACGCTGGCGCCGTCGATCCACGCTTCGCCGCCGTCCGGCGCGAGAACCGTGTAGAGCATGCGCAGCGTGGTCGATTTGCCGGCGCCGTTGGGACCGAGGAGCCCGGTGATGCGCGCATCGGGCGCACAGAGCGTAACGCCATCGACGGCGGTGACGGCGCCGAACCGTTTGATGAGGCCGCGCGCTTCGATCATGCAGGGCGCCTCATGGCGCAGGCCCTCCCGGTGTCAGGAAGAACGGCATGGGCCGCAGGTGGCGCACGCAGGAGGTATCGAGTCCCACGACCGAGGCGCGCCGGATGAACCGCGCCATCACGTGGCCCATGCACGGGTCCAGCAGCTGGCCGTGCGCGAATCCCGGAATCACCAGGCTCAGGCCGTGCGTGAAGCCGCGCGCGGCTTCGGCGGCATAGCGCGGCGGAGTGATCGGATCATCTCCGCCCGAGAGCAGCAGGGCCGGCACGCTCGAGCGAAGCGGCGCGTGAAAGTCCGGGGCCACCGGCCCGTGCGGCCACAGCTTGCAGACCTGCGCCAGCTCCTTGATGGGCGCGGTGCCGAGAAAGGTCTGCCTCATCTGTGCGCGTTGTTCGGCCGTGACGTGATAGAACGGCACGTCCTCGGAGCACACCACGGTGTAGTTCATCCCCGCGGCGACTGCGTTGCCGTAGAGATGATCGATGAACAGGAACTGACCGGCGAGGGGTGCGTAGTCCCCCGCAGCCGCCTCATTGAGATCGAGCGGCAGCAGGGCGGCGAGCTCCGGGGAGTAGCTCGCCAGGCGCAGCACCTGCGCGAGCTGGTAGTTGGAGAACGACAGCCGCCGCGGCGCGCCGCTGGTCGGGTCGGGCAGAACGACCGGCACCGGATGCGCGGCAAGTGCAGCGCGCAGGCTCTCGTAGGTGCGCTGCAAGTTGCCGAACCGGGCGCGGCAGACGCTCTCACGCGCGCATCCGGCGAAGATGCGCCGAACCGCCTGCTGCGCGCTCAGGGCGCTCAGGGCACCGATGGCCACCTGCGGCGGCACCACGCCATCGAGGATGACGCTGCGCACCCGGTGAGGGTAACGGCGGATGTACTCCTGCGCCACGACGGTGCCGTAGGAGGATCCGTACAGGTTGATTCGCGCGTATCCGAGCGCGGCGCGCACCCGGTCGAGGTCCCGCACGGCGAGGTCGGTGGTGTAAAAGCGCACCCGGGCATGCGAGCGCAGCTGCTCGAGGCAGCGCTCGGTCTCGGCGGCGAGCTGCGCCTCGCTCGGGGGCGCAACGCCCCCGGATCCCGGCGGGCAATCGAGCGCGTTGGATCCGCCGGTACCGCGCTGATCGACGAGGACGATGTCACGATCGAGGTGAATGCGGGCGAAGGCCGGCGCAACGCTCGCATAAAAGGCGCTCGCGGCCTCCCCGGGACCTCCGGCCAGCACGAAAAGCGGGTCGGGACGCTTGGCCGTGCTCACGGCCGGGACTACCGCCACCGCGAGCGGGATCCGCCGTCCGCCCGGGCGCCCGGGATCTTCGGCCACGCTCAGCTCACCGCACTCGGCCTTCACCAGCGCCATGTCGTCGCTCGCCCGCAGCTCGCAAGGCGCGAGCGGCAGGCGGGTCGCCGGGAGGCTCCGTCCGGCTGCACTCGCGGCAAGCCCCAGGCCGATGAGAAGGATGGCGAATCGCACGGTTTGTCATCTTAAGGCAAGGCCTGCGGCAGCGCTGCTTTGGCTCACCGGGCGGGACACCTTTACAATAGGCGGATGCGTTTCGCCCACCCCTTCGAGGTCATCGTCATCGGCGGCGGCCATGCCGGCACGGAAGCCGCGTTGGCTTCGGCCCGCATGGGTGTGCGCACGCTGCTGCTCACCCAGAGCATCGAGACCCTGGGGCAGATGAGTTGCAATCCGGCCATCGGCGGCATCGGCAAGGGCCACCTGGTCCGCGAGATCGACGCCCTGGGCGGGGTGATGGCGCGCGCCACCGATCGGTCGGGCATCCAGTTCCGGACCTTGAACGGCAGCAAGGGTCCGGCGGTGCGCGCCACCCGCGCCCAGGCCGACCGCCAGCTCTACAAACAGGCGATCCGCTCGGCCATCGAGAACGCGCCACACCTGTCGGTGTTTCAGCAGGAGGCGGCGGACCTCGTCGTCGAAGGTGAGAGTGTCCGGGGCGTCGTTACCGTCACGGGAATCGTGTTCGAGGCGCCATGCGTCGTGCTCACCGTGGGGACCTTTCTCGGCGGACGGATCCACGTGGGACTCGACAACTACTCCGGCGGGCGGGCCGGCGACCCGCCCTCGAACCGCCTGGCCGCGCGCCTGCGGGAGCTGGCGCTGCGGGTCGGGCCGCTGAAGACCGGCACCCCTCCCCGGCTCGATGGGCGCACGCTCGATTACGCCGCCATGGCACGCCAGGCGAGCGACGATCCGCTGCCGGTGTTCTCGTTTCTCGGCCGCGCCGCGGAGCACCCGCGGCAGGTCGACTGCTTCATCACCCACACGAACGAGCGCACGCACGAGATCATTCGCGCGGCGACCGACCGCTCGCCGATGTTCACGGGCGCGATCGAGGGTGTCGGGCCCCGCTACTGCCCCTCGATCGAGGACAAGGTCGTGCGCTTCGCCGACCGCACCTCGCATCAGATCTTCGTCGAGCCCGAAGGCCTCGCCACCCATGAAATCTATCCCAACGGCATCTCCACCAGCCTGCCGTTCGATGTGCAGTACGCGCTGGTGCGCAGCATCGCGGGCTTCGAGAACGCGCACCTGACACGGCCGGGCTATGCGATCGAATACGACTTCTTCGATCCCCGGGATCTGCGCACCTCGCTCGAGACGCGCGCGCTCGGCGGTCTGTACTTCGCCGGCCAGATCAACGGCACCACCGGTTACGAGGAGGCCGCGGCCCAGGGCCTGCTCGCCGGCATCAACGCGGCGCTCGCCGCCCGGGGGCGCGACGCGTGGACGCCCAAACGCAGCGAGGCGTATCTCGGTGTGCTCGTCGATGACCTGGTCACGAGAGGCACCCGCGAACCCTACCGCATGTTCACCAGCCGGGCCGAGCACCGTCTGCTGCTGCGGGAAGACAATGCGGACCTGCGCCTGACGCCGCTCGCGAGGGAGCTCGGCCTCATCGACGATGAGCGCTGGCGCCTCTTCGAGACCAAACGACGGCTGGTCGATCGCGAAGTCGAGCGCCTGCAGGGCATCCGGCTGCGCCCGGAGGATATCGGCGCAGAATGGTGCGAGCGCGTGCTGGGCGCCCCACTGGGCCGCGACGTCTCGGCGTTCGAGATGTTGCGCCGCCCCGAGGTCAGCCATGAGGTGTTGCTCGAGGTCACGGGCCAGGCTTGCCTGGACGTCGATGAGCAGGATGACCGGCTGCCTTCCCAGGTGCGCATGCAGGTCGAAGCGCGGGCCAAGTACGCCGGCTACATCGAGCGCCAGCACGAGGAAATCGAACGCCAGCGCCGCAACGAGGAGACCCGATTGCCCGAAGACATCGATTACACCGAGGTCACCGGCCTATCGCACGAGGTGCGGGCCCGCCTCAGCGAATACCGCCCGGCGACACTCGGGCAGGCGAGCCGCGTGCCGGGCGTAACGCCCTCGGCGGTCACCTTGCTGTTGGTGCACATGAAGAAACGCCGTCTGGCCGCCGGCGAGCGCGCATGAGCGCCTTCCTGAACCGGCTCGAGATGAGCTGGAAACGCAGCGACTCGCTGGTGTGCGTGGGTCTCGATCCGGAGATCGAGCGTTTCCCCGCCGAGGTCGCGGGGCACGCCTCGCCCATCTTCCAGTTCAACAAGGCCATCATCGACGCGACGGCGGATCTGGTCTGCGCCTACAAGCCGCAATTCGCGCATTACGCGGCGTATGAGGCCGAGGATCAGCTGCAGCGCACTATCGAGTACATCCACGGCGCCTATCCGGGCATACCGGTCATCCTGGACTCCAAGCGTGGCGACGTCGGTAACACGGCGGAGCGCTACGCCATCGAAGCCTTCGAGCGCTATGGCGCGGACGCCGTCACGGTCAACCCCTATCTCGGCGGGGACTCGCTCGAGCCGTTCCTCAAACACGAGGACCGGGGCGTGATCATCCTCTGCCGCACCTCCAACCCCGGCGCGCGGGACCTGCAGGATCTCACGGTCTCCTCCGGACTGAAGCTGTACCACGCCGTCGCGGAACTGGCCGCGCGCGAGTGGAACGCACGCGGTAACTGCATGTTGGTGGTCGGCGCGACCTACCCCAGGGAGCTTGCCGAGGTGCGCGCCATCGTCGGCGACATGCCGCTCCTCGTCCCCGGTGTCGGTGCTCAGGGCGGGGACGTGGCCGAGGCGGTGCGCAACGGCCAGACGGCCGCCGGCGCCGGACTCGTGATCAGCTCCTCGCGGGGAATCCTCTATGCCTCGGGCTCGGCCGATTTCGCCTCCGCGGCGAGGGGCGCGGCGCTGAAGCTGCGCGACCAGATCAATGCCCACCGGCTGCGCGTCGGGGGCTGAGCCTTCATGAGATCCGCGCTCGGCCGCGGCGTGACGCTCCTCGCGCTGGCCGCGCTCACCGCCTGCTCAGGCTCCCCGCAGGGAGGCTCGAGCCCGACCGCCCAGGGCCGGGCGGTCCTGCTGCGCGGCCTCGACCTCGAACCGGACTCCCTCGATGCGCAGAAGGCGCGCTCGGTGGAAGCGCAGAGAGTCCTGATGGACATCTGCGAGGGCCTGACCACGCTCGACCACGAAGGGGCGGTCGCCCCGGGCATCGCCGCGAAGTGGACCGCGAGCCCGGACGGCAAAACCTACACCTTTCTCCTGCGCCATGACGCGCGGTGGTCGACGGGCCAGCCCGTGGTGGCGCAGGACTTCGTGGCGGGGCTGCGCCGCCTGGTCGACCCGCACACCGGCTCCGATTATGCCGAGGTGGTGAGCGTCATCGAACATGCCCCCGGCATCATCGCCGGCCGCCGGCCGCCCGAGAGCCTCGGGGTCCTCGCCCCCGACCCCTACACCGTCATCGTCAAGCTGCGCACGCCCGCCCCATATCTGCCGGCGCTGATGGCGCACCCGGCCACCTGTCCGGTCGATCCCGCCTTGCTCGCGCGATACGGCGCGGGCTACGCGCATCCCGGACATCTGCCATCGGACGGCGCCTTCGTGCTCACTCAGTGGGCGCACGGTTCCTACATCGACCTGACGCGCAATCCGTACTACTGGAGGAACTCGGCCACGCGTCTCGCCGGAGTGAAATATCTCATCAGCGTCGATGAGAACGCCGAGCTCAATCTGTATCGCGCCGGCGAGCTCGACGTCATCGGCGTGATCCCGCGGAGCGAGTTCGGCTGGATCCAACGCAATCTCGGCAGCCAGCTGCACATCGCCCCGTGGGTAGGCACGTATTACTACGGGTTCAATCTCAGCCGCCCGCCGTTCAAGGGTGAGCCCGGGCTGCGCCGCGCGCTCGCCATGGTGATCGACCGCGACAAGCTGACCCGGCTGGTGCTGCGCACCGGCGAGCAGCCGGCCTATGGCTGGGTGCCGCCGGGAATGGCCGGCTACACGCCGCAATCACCCTCCTGGCGGAGCTTGAGCGCGGCGCAGCGCCTCGCCGAGGCGCGCCGCCTGTACGCCGAGGCCGGCTACTCGGCGGCCCGCCCGCTGCGATTCACGCTCAAGTACAACACCGGCGAAGTGCACAGCGAGATCGCGATCGCGGTTGCCTCGATGTGGCGGCGCGCGCTCGGCGTGCGGGTGCGGCTGCGGGCCGAGGACTTCAGCTCCCTCATGCAGGACATCGAGCGCGGCAATGTGCAGATGTTCCGCTCGAGCTGGATCGGGGACTACAACGACCCCTACACCTTCGCCCAGTATTTCAAGAGCGACTTCGGCATCAACCTGCCGCACTACGCCAACCCGGCTTACGATACCCTGGTCGATCACGCCGAGGCCGAGCTCGATCCCGCCAGGCGCAGCGCGCTGCTCGAGCAGGCCGAGCGGCTGCTGCTGCGCGATCAGCCGGTGATCCCGCTTTATTTCTACGTGAGCAAACACCTGGTGAAGCCCCGCGTCACGGGCTGGTACGACAACGTCATGGACGTCACCTACAGCCGGGAGCTCGGGTTGCGGGGCGTGAGCCCGTAGCGGTCACTTGCGCCAGAACGTGCGCGTGAACAGCACGATCAGGCTGAAGATCTCCAGGCGCCCGAACAGCATCGCCACGGTGCAGATCCAGGTCTGCGCGGCATTGAGCCCGTGCAGGTTCCACCCGCCCTGACCCGGCAGCCCGTATGCGGTGTTGTTGATCGAGGCGACGACGACCCGGAAGGCGGGATCGAAATCCATGCCCGTGAGCAGCATGGCGAACAGCAGCAGCGCGACCGCCATGAAGTAAAGGAAGATGAACGCGAGCACCGCATCCGCGGCGCGCTCGGGGATTGGCCGCCCGCCGATGCGCACCGGCGCCACCGCGCTCGGGTGCACCAGCATCTTCAGCTCCCGCCCGGCCTGGCGCACCAGCACGAGCGTACGGAACATCTTGATGCCACCGCCCGAGGTGCCGGTGCTGCAGACGATGCCCGAGAGGAACAGCATCCAGATGGGCGCGAACACCGGCCAGGCGCTGAAGCTGACGTGTCCCGTCGACACCCAGCCCGTGGTGGTCGCCATGGAAATGACATTGAAGGCGGTGTAGCGCAGCGCCGTGTTGAAGGTCGGATAGACGCCTTCGGCGGTCAGCATCGCGGCAATGAAGGCGATACTGACCACGAGCAGCGCCGCGATCGCCTTGAACTCCGGGTCGTTGCTGTAGGGCTTGAGCGTCAGGCGCCGCAGCGCCACGAAATGCCGGGTGAAATTGAGCGACGCCGCCAGCATCAAGGCCATCAGGACCGCTTCCACGGCCGCCGAGTTGAAGTAGCCGATCCCGGCGTCATGCGTCGAGAATCCCCCGAGCGACACCGCCGAGAAAGTGTGGCAGAACGCATCGAACCAGCTCATGCCGGACAGCCTGAGCCCCGCGATGCCCGCCACGGTGAGCAGCACGTACACGAGCCACACGGAGCGCACCGCCTCGGTGATGCGCGGCTCGAGCCTCTCGTCCTTGACCGGACCGGGCGCCTCGGCCTTGTAGAGCTGCATGCCGCCGACCCCGAGGAGCGGCATGACCCCCATGGCCACCACGATGCCGGTGAGGCCGCCGATCCAGGTGAGCGATTCGCGCCAGAAGTTGAGCGACGGCGCGAGGGAGTCGAGACCGGTGAGCACCGTCGAGCCGGTGGTCGTAAGGCCGGACATGGCCTCGAACAGGGCACGGGTGAAGGTGAGGCCCGGCATGCTCATGAGCAGTGGCAGGGTCGCCGATACCGGCAACAGCACCCAGCCGAGCGTCACCAGCATGAAGCCATCGCGCGGCTTGAGCTCCCGCCGGTGTCTGAAGGTGGCCGCCGAAAGCAGCAGTCCCGTGAGCACCGTAAGGGTGGCGCAGAGCAGGAACTTCGGCCACAGCCCATCGCCGTTGACGAGCGAGCAGCCGATCGGCAGCGCGTACACGAGACCGAATGCCGCGAGAATCAGGCCTAGGAAATACGTCACGCCGAGCATGCGTCGCTCTCCGGGCAGCCGGGGCTAGGGAGCGGCCCGCGTGAACAGCCGCTCGACCGCCTCGATGTGCCGTCGGTCGGACAGGAAGACGATCAGGTGGTCGTTCGACTGCACCCGGGTGTCGTGATGCGCGATGAGCACCTCCTCGCCGCGCACGATGGCGCCGATGGCGGCCCCTTCCGGCAGAGCGATCTCCCCGACCATGCGTCCGACCACCCGCGAGCTCGCCTCCTCGCCCCGCGCGATCGCCTCGATGGCCTCGGCGGCGCCGCGGCGCAGCGAGTGCACCCGCACCACCTCCCCCCGCCTGACATGAGCGAGGAGGGACCCGATGGTGATGGTCTGCGGCGCGATCGCCACGTCGATGCTGGTGCTCTCGGCTAGATCCGCGTAGGAGGGCCTGTTGACCAGCGCCATGACTTTGCGCGCGCCGAGCCGCTTGGCGAGCATCGCGGACAGGATGTTCGCCTCCTCGGAGTTGGTGACCGCCGCGAATACGTCGGTGCTGTCGATGTTCTCCTCGATCAGCAGCTCCTCGTCCGCCGCGTCACCGCACAGCACGATGGCGTTCTGCAGCTGCTCGGACACGAGCCGCGCACGCCGCGCGTCGTGCTCGATCAGCTTGATCTGAGTGGACGGCTCGAGCGCGCGGGCGAGGCGCAGCCCGATGTTGCCTCCTCCGGCGATCATCACCCGACGCACCCGCGTGTCCTCCTTGCGCAACTCGGCGATGACGCGGTGGACATGATCGCGCGCGGCGAGGAAGAACACCTCGTCGCCCTCCTCGATCACCGTGTCGCCGTCGGGATGCACGCTGCGGCCGCCGCGGTAGATGGCCACTACGCGCGTCTCGACACCCTCCAGGTGCTCCGGCAGCTCGCGCAGGCTGTGCCCGATCAGCGGAGCGCCGCGCGCGGCGCGCACGCCGGCAAGACGCACCAGGCCCGCTGCGAACTCGAGCACCTGCAGCGCGCCGGGATTGTGGATCAGCCGTTCTATGTACTCGGTCACCAGCTGCTCGGGGCTGATGAACACGTCGACCGCGATCGCCTGCTCGCTGAAGAGCTGCGGCCTGCCGGTGTATTCGGAGGAGCGGATACGGGCGATCTTGGTGGGTGTGCGAAACATCCAGAAGGCCACCTCGCACGCCATCATGTTGACCTCGTCGCTGTTGGTCAGTGCGACCAGGATGTCGGCCTCGGCGGCGCCCGCGGCCTGCAGAACGCTCGGATGAGCCGCGTTGCCCGCCACCGTGTGAACGTCAAGGCGGTCCTGCAGGTCGCGCAGCACGTCCTCGTCGTTGTCGACGACGGTGACGTCATTGGCCTCCTCGCGCGAGAAGTGCCGGGCGACCGTACGGCCCACCTGGCCGGCGCCGAGGATGAGTATCTTCATGGTTACAACGGCTCCAGGTTCGCGTACTGCATGACCAGCCACTTGGTTCCCTGGCGCTCGAAGTTGACCTGCACGCGCGCCTGCGGACCCGAGCCCTCGAGGCTGAGGATGATGCCCTCGCCGAACTTCCCGTGACGCACCCGCGCTCCGAGGCGCAGGCCCGGGATGTCGGCATCCTCGCGCAGCCGCCTGGTCGCGTTTGGCGCATACGCGCTCCCGGAGCGGGCAAACGCGCGCTCGTGCGCGAATCGTCCCGCGGCGACCGGCCTCATCACCTGCAGGCGGGGCCGGATCTCCTCGAGCAGCTCTTCCGGGATTTCCTTGATGAAACGCGAGGGCTGGCTGTAGCTGTCGATGCCGTGCAGGCGGCGCTGCTCGGCGTACGTCAGGTAGAGCTGCTTCATCGCGCGGGTCATGCCGACGTAGCAGAGCCTGCGCTCCTCCTCGAGCCGCTCGAGATCCGTGATGGAGCGCTGGTGGGGAAACAGGCCGTCTTCCATGCCGCTGAGGAACACGATGGGAAACTCCAGCCCCTTGGCGGTGTGCAGCGTCATCATCTGCACGCAGTCCTCCCAGGCATCCGCCTGGCCTTCGCCCGACTCGAGCGCCGCATGCGCGAGGAACGCCTCGAGCGGCGGCAGGTCAGCATTGGCGCCATCGGCGCTGAAGCCGCGCGCGGCGCTGACCAGCTCCTCGAGGTTCTCCACCCGCGCTTCGCCGCGGTCGGCCTTCTCGCGCTTGTGGAACTCGATGAGGCCGGTCGCGGTGAGCATGCGATCGACCTGCTCGTACAGGGGCAGCCCGGCCACTTCCGCGGCCAGGCGCTCGATGAGCCCAATGAATCCCTGCAGCGCCGCGCAAGCCTTCGCACCGAGCCCCGCTCCCGGGCCACCGCTCGCCGCCTCCCACAGTGAGCCCCCCGCCGCCCGCGCCGCCTCGCGCAGGGTGTCCAGGCTCTTCGCCCCGATGCCGCGCGTCGGCAGGTTCACGATGCGCTCGAATGAGGCGTCGTCGCGTCGGTTCACCAGCAGCCGCAGGTAGGCGAGCGCATCCTTGATTTCCGCGCGCTCGAAGAAGCGCAGCCCGCCGTAGACGCGGTAGGGAATGCGGGCCGAGAGAAACGCCTCTTCGAACACTCGCGACTGCGCGTTCGAGCGGTACAGGATGGCGATGTCGCGGCGCAGCCCTCCATGGGCCACGTGATCACGGATGCGCTGCGTGACGAACTCCGCCTCGTCACGCTCGTTGAACGCCGCATAGAGGCGCACCGGCTCGCCGTGCTCCCCGCTCGTCCACAGCGTCTTGCCGAGACGCCCCGAATTGTTGGCGATGAGCCCGTTGGCGGCGGCGAGAATGGTCGCGGTGGAACGGTAGTTCTGCTCCAGGCGATACAGCTTCGCCCCGGCGAAGTCGCGCTGGAACTGCTGCAGGTTCTCGACGCGCGCGCCGCGCCAGCCATAGACGGAATTATGCGTGACGACGCCGTTTGCGATGTAATTGTGGGTGCGATCGACATTCAGGTCGTAGACCTCCGTGTCAGCTTCCTCGAGTTCGACGCGATCCACGACATCGAAATCCGCCGACCCGGTGGCCATGACCATTCCCGGCCGGACACCGGCCGCGCGGACAAAGGGCAGCGAGCGATTGAGAATCCTGGCCTGCAGGATGTAGCGCGCACCGAGCGCGTCACGAATTCGCCTGGCGATCGCCATCAACTCGCCAAAGTCGCTGCGAACGGTCTCGAACCGCCAGCTCCGTGCGCCATTCTTGGCCGATCGAACGCTCAGACCGAGGTCTTCCAGAGCCGCACGATCTGCCGCTTCGGTACCCACGATGCTGATGCAGTGCATGGGATTTGACCCGCGGCGGTCGCCGCACAATGTAATCACGATGTTGCGACGACAGGAATTCCGGCTGCGAGGCGCGTGATGCGGATGGTCAGGATGGAGGCCGGAATCGGCGAGAAGTCGCCGGGCGCCGGCGGCGGTGTCGATGGAACGGTAGACCCGCGCGATATACTCCGGGTCATGCACCAGACCGTTGCGCGCCTTTCCTTTTCGGGGAACGAACGGCAGGGTAGGCAATCCATATTGCAGGGAGGTCAGCGTCTCATCCAGCCGGGCATCATTCTCGCTCGAGTGGGTGCGGATCACCCACGCCGCGTCCCCGTGTTCGCGCAGCGTCCGCTGCTTGAAGCCCACCATGGGTTTGGCCTGGCCATTCGTATAGACCTTCGAGGTTCCCACGCGATACCCGATGCCCTCCTTGTGCATGAGGTAGAGGAAGTATGTCTGTGGCGTCTCACCCAGGAGGTAGCCCGCGAGATGCGTGTGCTCGGGAGTGCTGCGGATGAGTCGTCCCGAGCGCATGTGCAGACAGACCATCCGTCCCTCGCGACGAGTGACGAATCTCCTGGTGACCAGGGCGGGCCTGAAGTCGCCACTGCCGTAGCCGGACATGACGCTCTCGCCAACGGCGATCGCTTCGATGGCCTTCTGCGAGCCATCCGCCATCGTGATCATCGTGCCAGCCGCGAGGCATTGATCGTCATCGCCGACGACGTACGGATGACCGTCGGCGCCCGCGATGAGCCGAAGCCAGGCGTACTGGATGGAGTTGGTGTCCTGGAACTCGTCCACCAGCACGTGGCGGAACCTCTGGCGGTAGTGCGTAAGCAGCGCCGGCTGGTCGCGCAGCAGCTCGAAGGAGCGCAGCAGGAGCTCGGCGAAATCGACCACGCCGTTGCGCTCGCAGGTCTCCTCGTACAGTCCGTACAGGCGGATCATCTGCGCACGGACCGGATCGTTGCCGGCCTTGAGGTCCTTCGGCCGCCGGCCCTCGTCCTTGTTCGAGTTGATGAACCACTGCACCTCGCGGGGCACCCAGCGGGACTCATCGAGCTGCTGGGCCTTCAAGAGCTTCTTGATGAGGCGCTGCTGGTCCTCGGAATCGAGGATCTGGAAGCTCTCCGAGAGACCGGCTTCGCGCCAGTGGCGCCGCAGCAGCCGGTGCGCTATGCCGTGGAAGGTCCCGATCCAGAGCGCCCCGGGCGGCACGCTGAGAAGATGCTCGATGCGGGAGCGCATCTCGCCGGCCGCTTTGTTGGTGAAGGTCACCGCGAGCACGGAATGGGGCGAGGCCCCCTCTGCCTGGATCAGCCAGGCGATGCGGTGGGTGAGCACGCGCGTCTTGCCGCTGCCGGCGCCGGCGAGCACCAGCACCGGGGCGATCGGCGCGGTGACCGCGGCCCGCTGGGCTTCGTTCAGAGGTTCTAGGATGGAATCGAGGGTCATTGGGTGAACATTCTACCCGGCCTTCCTCCCCACCTTCATCTCTCCAGGAATCCGCGTTCGACCTGAAATTCGTGTTCGGCACGGCAGCGGCCGCAAGGCTGCGCTACCACCGGTT
>DAIDHH010000196.1 GCA_027452045.1 Gammaproteobacteria bacterium | reverse complement strand
CAAGCCGCAGGTCGATGGCATCGCCGGCATCCCGCCGGCCATCGCCATCGACCAGACCAACCCGGTGCGCACCTCGCGCTCGACCGTGGGCACGATGACCGAGCTCAACGATCATCTGAAGCTGCTGTTCGCCCGGGCGGCATCGCTTCATTGTCAGAACTGCGGCCGGCCGGTGCGCCGCGACACCGCGGCGAGCATTCACGCCGATCTCATGGAGCGCGCCGCGGCCGCGGGTGATCCGCGCCTCCTGCTCACCTTTCCCGTGGCCGTGCCGCAGAACTTCGAGGAGCGCGAGGTGCGCGCCCTGCTCGAGAAGCAGGGCTACACCCGATTCCTCGAGCCGCCCGCGGCCGCAAGCGCGCCGAGCGCCCCTGCCGGCAAACGGGGGCGCGCGTCCCGGGGCAGCACGAGCGCCGCCGCGAAGCCAACACTGGAAGTCGTACAGGACCGCTTTCGCGCGGGGCGCACCGAGCGTGGCCGCATCCTCGAGTCCCTCGAAGCCGCCCTGCGCGTCGGACGCGGGCGCCTGAGCGTCCGCCTCGTCGATGACGGCGATCCACCGCAAACCCAGGCCATCTGGCGCTACTCGAGCGCCCTGCACTGCGCCGAGTGTGATCTGTCGTACCAGGAGCCGACTCCCAGCCTCTTCTCCTTCAACTCCCCGATCGGCGCCTGCGAGACCTGCCGCGGCTTCGGCCGCGTCATCGGCATCGACTACGGGCTGGTCGTGCCCGATGACGGCAAGTCGCTGCGCGGCGGAGCGATCAAACCCTGGCAGACCCGCTCCTACGCCGAGTGCCAGCAGGACATGGAGAAGTTCGCCCGCAAGCGCGGCATCCCGCTCGATACGCCCTGGCGCGAGCTCTCCGCGGAGCAGCGCCGCTGGGTGATCGAGGGCGAGGGGGACTGGAGCAGGGGCGTCTGGTACGGCGCCCGGCGCTTCTTCGCCTGGCTCGAGACCAAATCCTACAAGATGCACGTGCGGGTGCTGCTCTCGCGCTACCGCGCCTACACGCCGTGCCAGAGCTGTGGCGGCGCGCGGCTGAAGACCCAGGGGTTGTTGTGGCGCCTCGGCGGCCGGGAGCAGGCCGATGCGGCCCTGGGCGCCGGTACGCGCTTCCCTCCCCGCGGGGTCAGCTGGAGCGAGGAGACGCTGCGGGCGCTCCCCGGCCTGTCCATCCACGATCTGATGCTGCTGCCGGTGGAACGGGCGCGCGAGTTCTTCGAACGGTTGACGCTGCCGCGCCCGCTCGATGAGGCGGCCGATCTGCTGCTCGGCCAGATCCGCGCCCGCTTCGCCTATCTTGCCGACGTGGGACTCGGCTACCTCACCCTCGACCGGCAGTCGCGCACGCTCTCCGGCGGCGAGGTGCAGCGGATCAATCTCACCACGGCGCTCGGCACTTCGCTCGTGAACACGCTGTTCGTGCTCGATGAGCCGTCCATTGGATTGCACCCGCGTGACATGCAGCGGGTGATCACGGTCATGAAACGGCTGCGCGATGCCGGCAACTCGCTGCTCGTGGTCGAGCACGATCCGCAGATCATGCTCGAAGCCGACCGGATCCTCGACCTGGGCCCGGGAGCGGGCGAGCATGGGGGCGAGATCGTCTTCTTCGGCACGCCACGGGAGATCCGCCGCAGCGCCCGTTCGCTCACCGGCGAGTACCTGAGCGGTCGCCGGGCCGTGGGACCGGTGCGGCCGGGCCCGGACGCCACGCGCACGGGCGCTTCCGCCGCGCCGGCGAGTGAAGTGGTGGCCGAGGCGCGCTCGAACCGCTGGCTCGAGTTGCGGGGCGTCTCGCAACACAACCTGAAGCACCTCGACGTGCGCTTCCCCCTGAAGCGCCTGGTGTGCGTCACGGGTGTCTCCGGCTCCGGCAAGTCCACCCTCATCGAGGACGTGCTCTATCCGGCGCTGCTGAAGTACCACGGCAAACCCACCGAGGCGCCGGGGGAGTTTGCCGCCCTGGCCGGCGCGGAGCTCATCGACGATGTGGTCATGGTCGACCAGAACCCGATCGGCCGCACGACCCGCTCCAACCCCGCGAGCTACGTGGGCGCGTTCGACGCCATCCGCGCGCTGTTCGCGACGGAGCCTGCGGCGCTCGAACGCAAGTACACCGCCGGCACATTCAGCTTCAACTCCGGCAGCGGGCGCTGTCCGACCTGCAGCGGCAACGGCTTCGAGCACGTCGAGATGCAGTTCCTCTCGGACGTGTACCTGCGTTGCCCCGATTGCAACGGCCGGCGCTACCGCGAAGAGGTGTTGGACATCCGCCGCGAAGGGGCCAACGGCCGGCGCGCGAGCATCGCCGATGTGCTCGCAATGACCGTGACCGAGGCGATGGACTTCTTCCGCGATTCCCGCGAGGTGTGCGCGCGCCTCGCTCCCCTGGCGGACGTCGGACTCGATTACGTCACGCTCGGCCAGCCGGTACCGACCCTCTCCGGGGGCGAAGCACAGCGGCTGAAGCTCGCCGGACACCTGGCCGAGGCCGGCTCGGTGCTCTCGAGCACCACGCACAAAGGCAAGCTCTTCCTGTTCGATGAGCCCACGACCGGCCTGCACTTCCAGGACGTGTCGCGGCTGCTGATGGCGTTCCGCAAGCTGCTCGCCGCGGGCCACTCGCTGCTGGTCATCGAGCACAACCTCGACGTGATCCGCGCCTGCGACTGGATCATCGACCTCGGCCCCGAAGGCGGCGAGGGCGGCGGGGAGATCGTCTGCACCGGCACGCCCGCGGACGTGCGCGGCCAGGGCGCCTCGCATACCGGTCGCGCGCTCCTCGAGTACGAGCGGACGCTCTCCGGCGAGAGCGTCACGGAATCCACTGCGGCACGCGCCGCGGCCACGGCGGTGGCCGAGACCCGGGCGGAGTATGACGCCAGTCACGACGCGCGCGATGCGATCGTCGTGCATCACGCACGTGAACATAACCTCAAGAACATCGATGTGCGCATTCCTCGAGACCGCTTCACCGTCGTCACCGGCGTATCGGGCTCGGGCAAGTCGACCCTCGCGTTCGACATCATTTTCAATGAAGGCCAGCGCCGGTATCTCGAGTCGCTGAACGCCTATGCGCGCCAGTTCGTGCAGCCCGCTGCGCGTCCCGATGTGGACGCCATATTCGGCATCCCGCCGACGGTCGCCATCGAGCAGCGCACCAGCCGCGGTGGACGCAAGAGCACGGTGGCGACGCTGACCGAGATCTACCACTTTCTGCGGCTGCTCTACGTGAAGCTCGGCGTCCAGTACTGCCCGGACTGCAACGTCGCCATCGAGCCGCAGAGCGCTGGGTCCATCGCGGCGCGGCTGCTCAAGGACTACAAGGGCCGGCGCATCACGCTGCTCGCGCCCCTGGTGGTGGCGCGCAAGGGCTACTACACCGACCTGGCGAAGTGGGCGAGCAAGAAGGGCTTCAAGACCCTGCGCGTCGATGGCATTTCGCTCCCGACCGCGCAGTGGCCGCGTCTCTCGCGCTTCAAGGAGCACACGATCGAGCTGCCGGTGGCCGAGATCGAGGTCGGCGCCAGGACCGACCACGAGCTGCACCAGTCGCTGGCCCGCGCGCTCGACTTCGGCAAGGGCCTCGTGCACGTGCTCGGGCCCGGCGTCTCGCGGGTCACGGTGTTTTCCACCAAGCGAGCCTGTCCCTCCTGCGGTCACAGCTTCGCCGAGCCCGACCCGCGGCTCTTTTCCTTCAACTCCAAGCATGGCTGGTGCGAGAGCTGCTTCGGCACCGGCCTCGCCATGACCGGATTCGACGCCGAGCAGAGCGGCGAGGAGCACTGGTGGAACGAGTGGTACGAGGGCGAGCCGCAACCGTGCCCGACGTGTCACGGCAAACGGCTCAACCCGGTGGCGCTCAACGTGCGCTTCCGGGAGCGCTCGATCGCCGAGCTTACTGCGGAACCGGTGGAGCACGCGGCGCGGTTCCTGCAGCGCCTGAAGCTTTCCACGCGCGAGCAGCAGATCGCTCGCGACCTGATGGCGGAGATTCGCGGACGTCTTGCCTTTCTCGAGCGCGTGGGCCTCGGCTACCTGCAGCTCGATCGCTCCGCGCCGACGCTCTCGGGCGGCGAGGCGCAGCGCATCCGTCTCGCCGCCCAGCTCGGCTCGAACCTGCAGGGCGTGTGCTACGTGCTCGATGAGCCGACCATCGGCCTGCACCCGCGCGACAACGAAATCCTGCTCGACTCCCTCGCCGAGCTCGCCCGCCATCGCAACACCCTGGTGGTGGTGGAGCATGATGAGGAGACCATCCGCCGCGCCGACCACGTGATCGATCTCGGACCCGGCGCCGGCGTGCTCGGCGGTGAGGTCGTGGGCGCGGGCACGGTGAAAGAGCTGATCCACAACCGGCACTCGATCACCGGACGCTTCCTCCGCCAGCCGCTACGCCATCCCGCCGAGCCCCGGCGTCCCGTCAACGGCGGAACGACCCATCTGACGCTCGAGAAAATCTCCATGCACAACGTCAAGGCCGACGTGCGCATTCCGCTCGGCCGGCTGGTCGTCATCACGGGGGTTTCGGGCTCGGGCAAGTCGACGGTCGCCCGCGACGTGCTCTATACCAACCTGCGCCGCCTGCTCGGAGCCGCTGGCCCGGGCTCCGCGGCCCGATCCAACGGCAAGGCGCCGGCCGCCGGCAAGCGCTCGCGGGCGCGCCAGGAGACCCTGGCAGGGTGCCGTGCGGTGGGCGGCCTCGAGCATCTCACCCGGGTGCTGGAGGTCGATCAGACGCCGATCGGCAAGACCCCGCGCTCCTGTCCTGCGACCTACATCGGCTTCTGGGACGACATCCGCAGCATCTTCGCCGCCACCAGCGAGGCGCGGCTGCGCGGCTACACCGCCAGCCGCTTCTCATTCAACACCGCGGGCGGCCGCTGCGAGGGCTGCGAGGGCCAGGGCGTGCGCACCATCGAGATGAGCTTCCTGCCGGATGTCAAGGTGCTGTGCGATATGTGCGGCGGCAGGCGGTTCAACTCGGAGACCCTGGCGGTGCTGTGGCGGGAGAAGAGCATCGGCGATGTCCTCGCGATGAACGTGAACGAGGCCGTGGAGTTCTTCCAGGCGCACGCGCGCATCCACCATGCGCTGAAGCTGCTGCAGGACGTGGGGCTGGGCTATCTCACCCTCGGCCAGCAGAGCCCGACGCTCTCGGGCGGCGAGGCGCAGCGCATCAAGCTGGTGACGGAGCTCGCCAAGGTCTCTAGCGATGCACCGCGCCCCGCGCGCGCCGGCGCGCGACAGAACGCGAAGCACACCCTGTATGTGCTCGATGAGCCCACCGTCGGCCTGCACATGGCCGATGTCGAGAAGCTGATTCACGTGCTGCACAGGCTGGTAGACGCCGGCAACACCGCGGTCGTTGTCGAACACAACCTCGATGTGATGGCCGAGGCCGACTGGATCGTGGACATGGGCCCGGAGGCGGGTGAGCGCGGCGGCCGGGTCGTGGCGCAGGGAGCCCCCGCGGAGGTGGCGCGCCGCGCCAGACAGTCGCACACCGGGCGGGTGCTGCGGGATTTCCTCGCGGAGCGGCGCGAGGAGTAAAGTACCGGGCCATCGGCCAAGATGGCCGCCCGGAGGCTCCCTGGCATGTCACACGAGCTGGTTTGTTGGAAGTGCGGCGCCTCGCTCGCGGCGCTGACGCTGCCGCTGAGACGCCTGGAGGAGTGCCCGAAGTGCCGGGCAGAGCTGCACGTCTGCCGGATGTGCCTCGACTACGACACCCAGGTGGCCAAGCACTGCCGCGAGCCGATCGCGGAGGAAGTGCGCGACAAGGAGCACGCCAACTTCTGCGATTTCTTCAAGCCGCGGCCTGCCGCCTACATTGCCCCCAACACCGCGGAGATCGCCAGGGCCCGTGCGGAGCTCGAGAAGCTGTTCGGGCGCTGAACCGCCGGGAGCGGCCGGGCAAGGCCGCTAGGACTTGCGCACCCGCTCGCCCAGGCGTTCGAGCAGCCGCGTGAAGGGCGCACTCTTTTCGGCCTTGCGCGATGCGCCGGCACCGGTGCCGCCATGCTTGCTCTCGTCGATGGTGAGCTGGTGCGCGCCGAGGATCTCCAGAGTCTCCTCCAGAGTCTGCGGCGCACGGCGCTCGCGCGCGTTGATCTTGCCGCCGGGGCGTGCGATGGAAGCCGGGCGCAGCTCTCGGACCGCGGCGCGCGGCGCCGTCGCGGCGCCCGAGGTAGCGGCGGTCGGCGTCGCTGCCGTCGCACCCGTGCCGCTCGCGACGGGGTGATCCGGATCGAGGAGTTTGAATTCGCCCGAGTCGAGCGCGCTGCGGCTCTCGGGCGCCTTTGGCGCGGCGCGCACCGTGGCGCTGGCGTTCTCGCCGCTCACCCGCTTGCGCTCGTCGGCGCTCACCGGGACCACCGCGACGGAAGCGAATTCCGATCGCACGTAGCCGGCAACCTGCTTGGCCGAGATGGGGTCGTTGAAGAACCCGAGGCGCAGCCCATACCACTTGCGCCCCTGGCGGCTGCCCTCGATGCAATAGAGCGAATAGGCACTGAAAATCGCGAGCGGCGGCACCTTGTCGAGCAGGATGGGCTGCACCGACCATTGCAGCTGCACGGCGAAGGCCGCAGGCTTCGCTCCCTCCTGCGTGCGTCCCTCGAGCACCTGCAGCGCCTGCGGGTCGCTCAGCATCGCGGCAGCAGGATTGAGCGCCGGCATGATGCGCGTATCCCCCGCCGGCAATTGTCCGCGAGCGGGCTCATCGAGCGCCGCCAGCACTTCCTTGATGTTGGAATTCGTCAGGGGTGCCGCTGCCGGCGCCTGCACCTGTGGCGCGCGCGGGGCCGCGGCCGGCCCGCTGCGCGCATTCACCGGGGGTGGCAATTTCACCACCTCGGCGAGTTGCGGCTGCGAGACCTCGAGCTCGAGCTCCTGCGCCGCGGGCGGCGGCTCCGTGGCCGCGGCCTCTTTTCGCTCCACCGCCTCCGCAGCGCTCGAGCGCGCTTGCGCAGGCGGATGCAGGGTCGGCACTCGAGCCGCCACTTCGGCGGGGATCCCCGCCGCGGGTTCCTCCTGCTGCGGCGCGGCCTCGCCCACCGCCTGGGGCCCGGTGGCGTGCGCGGCCTGGACCGCAGCAGCAGCAGCGGCACGCGCCCGCAGCTTCTTGCCAGGCGCCTCGCCCGCCCAGGCGCCCGGATAGATCTCGCGCACCAGCCCGAGCCAGCCCTCCGCTTCACCGAGCGTATCGAAATATCCCATGTGCAGCCGGAAGCGCTCGCGTCCCTCCTCGAAGCGGCGGCTGACGAAGAAATTGAAGCGCTGCAACTCCGGCAAGTCCGCCTTCGGCAGGGCCATCGGCGTGCTGGAGGAGCACAGATTGATGACGAAGGGGCCCGCTTCGGGGGCGGGGGCCTCCGGGGACTCGGGGTCGGTCTCGGCGACTGACGCCAGATTTTCCGCTGGGGTCATGTGGGTTCGGACTCTCGCTCGTTGGGCCCCGGGCTGCGGCGACTCGGCACGGGCGGGGGAGCGAGCGATCGCGCCGAAGTGCGATCGTGGCGGCCCCGCCGTCATGGGAGTCGTCCCGAAGACCGGTGGCTTTGCGTCCCCGCCTTTCGACGGGTTTGCCTTTGTCACTGACGCAAAGTGTCAGCGGAGTGCCCAAGAGAGTCAAGGCCTGAAATGGGGCGAAGCTCTCAGCTGTGAGGACTACGTACGCGCGCGCCGCCCTTATGTTTCAAGGGCGGCGCGATATGTCACGTGCCGCGGCCCAGCTGTCGCTTATGTCAATTCGCCGAGGATGCCGGGCAGATCGAGCCCGTTCCGGCGCGCGCATTCGATTGCCTCCGGATAGCCCGCATCGGCGTGCCGCATGACTCCGCTCGCCGGGTCGTTCCACAGCACGCGCGCGATCCGCCTGGCCGCCTCCGGCGTGCCATCGCATACGATGACCAGCCCCGCGTGTTGGGAGAAACCCATACCAACACCACCGCCATGATGCAGCGATACCCAGGTCGCACCCGAGGCGGTGTTGAGCAGCGCGTTGAGCAGCGGCCAGTCGGACACGGCATCCGAGCCGTCGCGCATCGCTTCCGTCTCGCGATTCGGCGAGGCGACGGAGCCCGAGTCGAGATGATCGCGCCCGATCACCACCGGGGCCTGGAGCTCACCGCGCGCCACCATCTCGTTGAAGGCGAGTCCGAGGCGGTGCCGCTCGCCGAGCCCCACCCAGCAGATGCGCGCCGGCAGGCCCTGGAAGTGGATCTTCTCGCGCGCCATGTCGAGCCAGTGATGCAGCTGCCGGTCGTGAGGCAGCAGTTCCTTCACCTTGGCGTCGGTCTTGTAGATGTCCTGCGGGTCGCCCGAGAGCGCCGCCCAGCGAAACGGCCCCACACCACGGCAGAAGAGCGGGCGGATGTAGGCGGGCACGAAGCCGGGGAAGTCGAAGGCGTTCTTCACGCCCTCCTCGAGGGCCATCTGCCGGATGTTGTTGCCATAGTCCACGGTAGGCACGCCGGCCGCATGAAAATCCAACATGGCACGCACGTGCGCGGCCATCGAGGCGCGCGCCGCCTGCGCCACCGCCTGCGGGTCGCGCTCGCGCATCTCCACCCAGCGCTCGACGCTCCAGCCGATCGGCAGGTAGCCATTCACCGGATCGTGGGCCGAGGTCTGATCGGTGAGCAGACTCGGGCGCACGCCGCGCGCGAAGATCCGCGGCAGCACTTCCGCGGCGTTGCCGAGCAATCCCACCGACACCGGCTTGCCGCTCTCACAGGCGCGCTCGACGATCGAGAGCGCCTCATCCAGGCTCTCGGTGGCGTGATCGAGGTAGCCCGAGCGCAGCCGCATGTCGATGCGCGAACGCTGGCACTCGATGGCGAGGCAGGAGGCGCCGGCCATCACCGCCGCGAGCGGTTGCGCACCGCCCATGCCGCCCAGCCCCGCGGTGAGCAGCCAGCGCCCGGCGAGCGAGCCGCCGTAGTGGCGCCGGCCCATCTCAGCGAAGGTCTCGTAGGTGCCCTGCACGATGCCCTGGCTGCCGATGTAGATCCACGAGCCCGCGGTCATCTGGCCGAACATCATGAGCCCCTTGCGGTCGAGCTCGTTGAAGTGCTCCCAGGTCGCCCAGCGCGGCACCAGGTTGGAATTGGCGATGAGCACGCGCGGCGCATCAGCGTGGGTCGTGAACACCCCAACTGGCTTGCCCGCCTGGATGAGCAGCGTCTGATCGGCCTCGAGGCGCCGCAGAGTCGACACGATCAGGTCGTAGCTCTCCCAGTCGCGCGCGGCGCGCCCGATGCCGCCGTACACCACCAGCTCCGCGGGCCGCTCACCGACCTCAGGATCCAGATTGTTCATCAACATGCGCAGCGGCGCCTCCGTCAGCCAGCTCTTGGCGGTGCGCTGCGTCCCGGTGGGCGCCCGGATGACCCGCCGCGTGTCGACCCGGGTTCGCGTTGCCTGAGATGAGGTCATGGGTTCGCTCCTTGGGAATTCGCGAAATCGATGCAGTGCCGCAGCGCCCGCTCGAGCAGCGCGCGCAGCGGGGCGGCGCGCCCCGGATCGTAGGGCGCAGGCCAATTGCCGGCGTCGGGCAGGGACGGCTCGTCGAGATATCCGCGACAGGCGAGCTCCATCTGCACGGTGTGTACGCCGTGCCGCGGGTCCGCGTAGTGACGGGTCGTCCAGCCGCCGACGAACCGGCCGTCGGTGATGCGGCTGAAGCGCGGATCCTCGCAAGCGGCCTCGATGCCGCGCGTGAGGGCGGGATCGCAGCTGGCGCCGCGATACGTGCCGATGTTGAAATGGGGCAGCTCGCCTTCGAACAGCCGCGGCACGCGCGAGCGGATCGAGTGGGCGTCATACAGCACCACGCGCCGATGCTTCGCCTTCAGGCGCCGCAGCTCCTCGCCGAGCGCCGCGTGATACGGGTCGAACCAGCGCTCACGCCGCGCGGCGATGGCGGCGGCATCCGGCGCCTGCCCGCCTCGATAGAGGGGCTCGCCATCGAAAGTGGTGAGCGGGCACAGGCCGGTGGTCGTCTGCCCGGGGTAGAGCGAGGCGCCCGAGGGGTCCCGATTGACGTCGATCACGGTCCGCGAGATGCCCGTGCGCACCGTCGTAGCGCCGAGCTCTCGGGCCATGTCATACAATCGGTGCACCCACCAGTCCGCATCCTTGCGGGCGAGCCACGACGACACGAGATGCGGCTCGATCTGCGCCGGCAGCTCAGTGCCGGTGTGCGGGAAGCTCACGATGAGCGGGGCCTCGCCCCGATGGATCTCGAGCCACTCGCTCATGCGCTCACCAGTGCCGGCAGCGGCATTCCGCGCACCGCTTCGAGGAGCGCGCGGCTGCGCACCAGATCGCTCGCCGCCTGAAGATCGCTGTGCAGGTAACGATCGTCGGTGAGCGGCGCAATCCTGGCGCGCACTACCTTGCGCACCGCCTCGAGCGGCGCGCTCGAGCGCAGGTTGCCGTAGAAGTCGCAGCCCTGAACGGCGGTGATGAGCTCGATGCCGACGACGGCCGCGGCGTTGGCCGCCATGCGGTGCAGCCGGCGCGCGCCGTGCGCCGCCATCGACACGTGATCTTCCTGATTCGCGGAGGTCGGGATGGAGTCGACGCTCGCCGGATAAGCGCACTGCTTGTTCTCGGAGACGAGCGCGGCGGCGGTGACCTGCGGCATCATCAGTCCGGAGTTGAGCCCGGGATGAGGCGTGAGGAAGGCCGGCAGACCCGAGAGCGCCGGGTCGACCAGCATGGCGATGCGTCGCTCCGAGAGCGAGCCGACTTCGCACAGGGCGATCGCCATGGCATCGGCGGCGAGGGCGACGGGCTCGGCATGGAAGTTGCCTCCGGAGAGCGCCTCATCGGTATCCGCGAAGATCAGCGGATTGTCCGACACCCCGTTGGCCTCGCATTCGAGCGTGCGCGCCGCGTAGCGCAACAGATCGAGCGCCGCCCCCATGACCTGCGGCTGGCAGCGCAGACAGTACGGATCCTGCACGCGCGGATCCCCCACTCGGTGGGAGGCGCGGATCGCCGAGCCAGCCATCAGCGCGCGCAGCGCCTGCGCGGTCTCGATTTGCCCGCGATGACCACGCAGGACATGGATGCGCGGATCGAATGGCGTATCCGACCCCTTGGCCGCCTCCGTCGACAGCGCTCCGCTCACCAGCGCCGACTGGAACACCGTATCGATGTCGAACAAAGCCGCCAGCGCGTTCGCGGTGGAGAACTGGGTGCCGTTCAGCAACGCCAGGCCCTCCTTGGGCGAGAGCGTGAGGGGCGCAAGTCCCGCCGCGCCGAGCGCCGCGAGCGCGCTCAAGCGCTCCCCCGTGGGCAGTGCGATCTCACCGACACCGATCAGTGCTCCCGCGAGGTGCGCGAGCGGCGCCAGATCGCCGGAGGCGCCCACCGAGCCCTGCGACGGGACGACGGGTGTCAGGTTGCGATCGAGCAGAGCGCACATCAGCCTCACCGTCTCCGGCCTGACCCCCGAAGCACCCTGCGCCACGTTGGCGATCTTGAGCGCGAGCATCAGACGGGTCACCGCGACGGGCATGGGCTCGCCGACGCCCACGCAATGCGACAGGACGATGTTGCTCTGCAGCTTCGCGAGATCCGCCGTGTCGATGCGCACGCTCGCTAGTTTCCCGAAGCCGGTGTTGATGCCGTAGACCGGCTCGCCGCGCGCCAGGATGCGCGCGACCGCCTCGGCGCCGCGCGCGATGGGCGCAATGCACGACTCGTCGAGGCAGACGCCGGCGCCACGGTAGACGGCCGCCCACTCGCCCAAAGTCACCTTTCCAGGCTGCAGAACGACGATGCTCAATCACCCCTCCAGACACGCTTGTACAAAGGATTGCGGCCGATCCAGTAGACGAGTTCCGCGGGCCGCTCCACGTTCCAGATGGCGAAGTCCGCACGCTTGCCCGGCTCGAGGGTGCCGATGTCGCGCTGACGGCCGAGCGCGTGCGCGGCCTCGCGTGTGACGCCCGCAAGGCATTCCTCGATGGTGAGGCCGAACTGCACCGCGGCGAGATTGAGGGCCATGAGGACGGACAACAGCGGGGAAGTGCCCGGATTGCAGTCGGTGGCCACCGCGATGCGCACCCCCGAACGGCGCAGCGCCTCGACGGGCGGCAGGCGGCGCTCCCTCAGGCTGTAGAACGCCCCGGGCAGCAGCACCGCGATGGTGCCCGCGCGAGCGAGCGCCGCCACTGCCTCCGCGCCCGTCCACTCCAGGTGATCCGCGGAAAGCGCCCCGAACCCGGCCGCCAACGCCGCGCCACCCGAGTCCGAGAGCTGATCGGCATGCAGCTTCACCGGCAGTCCCGCCGAGCGGGCCGCCTCGAACACGCGGCGGATCTCCGCGGGAGTGAACGCGATGCCTTCGCAGAACCCGTCGACGGCCTCGGCCAGTCCCTCGCGCGCGGCTTGCGGAATCAGCTCGCGCTCGATGAGCTCGATGTACTCGGCCCGATCGCGATCCGGCGGAATGGTGTGCGCCGCGAGCAGCGTCGTCGCCACATCGACCGGATGCTGTCGTCCCAGTGTGCGGGCGGCCCGCAACATCCGCAGCTCCGTGTCGAGATCGAGGCCGTACCCCGACTTGATCTCGACTGTCGTCACTCCTTCGGCGAGCAGGCAGCGCAGGCGCTCGAGCGCCGAGGCCACGAGCTCATCTTCGCTCGCCGCCCGCGTGGCCCGCACCGTAGACAGAATGCCTCCACCGGCTTTGGCGATGCTCTGATAGTCGGCGCCGGCGAGGCGCATCTCGAACTCCCGGCTGCGATCGCCGCCGAACACGAGATGGGTGTGACAGTCGATCAGGCCCGGGGTGAGCAGGCGTCCCTCGAGATCGAAGACCTCTCTCGCGAGCGCTCCAGAGGGCAGATCCGCCTCGGCGCCGGCGAAGACGATACGGCCCTGCGCGATGCCGATGGCGCCGCGCTCGACCAGGCCGACACCTGGACGGTGCGGCGCCAGGGTCGCCAACCTCGCGTTGCGCCAGAGACGATCGAATTGCACGGAGCCCGGGCCTTCTATTTTGTCTAGGCAAATCATAATATGCCTAGACATATCAGGGAACCCCTCCCGGAGAACCCCGAAGGCTCGCGCCATGAACCGGACATTCTTCTTCGATTCCGCCTGGCTGCCGGGCGGCTGGCGGCGCAACGTGCGCATCGAGGTGCGCTCGGGGGTGATCCAGGGGGTCAACGCCGGGACCCCAGCGGCCCCCGGCGATGAGCGCTTTGCCATGGCCATTGCGGGCCTGCCCAACGTCCACGGTCATGCTTTCCAGCGCGCCATGGCCGGCCTCGCCGAGCGGCTCGGTCCCGGGAGCGATGACTTCTGGTCCTGGCGCGAGGTGATGTATCGCTTCCTCGAGCGGATGGAGCCGGATGACGTGCAGGCGATCGCCGCGTATGCCTACGCCGACATGCTCGAGGCGGGGTTCACCAGCATCGGGGAGTTTCACTACCTGCATCGCAGCCCCGAGGGGACAGCGTATGAGAACCCGGCGGAGCTCGCGTTGCGCCACGCCGAGGCGGCCGACCTCACCGGTATGGGCCTCACCCTGCTGCCGGTGTTCTATGAATCCAGCCAGTTCGGCGGCGCGCCGCCCACGCCGGGCCAGCGCCGTTTCATCACCGATCTCGAGACGTTTGCGGCGATCGTCGAACGCGTGCGCACCCGGCTGGGCCGGACTGCGCACCGCGCCGTCGGCGTCGCGCCCCACTCGTTGCGGGCCGTGACGGGCGATCGATTGCAGGCGCTGCTGCGCCAGTATCCCGAGGGCCCCGTGCACATCCATGCGGCCGAACAGGTGAAGGAGGTCGAGGATTGCCTCGCCTTCTGCGGCGAGCGGCCGGTCGAGTGGCTGCTGCGCCATGCCGGCGTCACGGCGCGCTGGTGCCTGGTGCACGCCACGCACCTCACGCCCACGGAAACGACACAGCTGGCCGCAAGCGGCGCCGTGGCCGGACTCTGTCCGGTGACGGAGGCGAATCTCGGCGATGGGATATTCCCGGCTGCGGCCTACCGGGACGCCCGGGGACACTGGGCGGTCGGCACGGACTCGCACATCCTGCTCGATGCCGCCGGCGAGCTGCGCCAGTTGGAATACAGCCAGCGGCTCGTGCGCCGCTCGCGCAATGTCCTTGCGGATTCGGCACGGCCCTCCACCGGCGAGAGCCTGTACCAGGCCGCCCTTTCGGGCGGCGCGCAGGCGCTCGCACTGCCGGTGGGCGCCCTTGCGGCAGGCAATCGGGCTGACCTTCTGATCCTGGACGCCGACCACCCCGACCTCGCCGGGCGCGGCGAAGACGCCGTCATCGACACCTGGGTGTTCGCCGCGGGCCGCTCTCTGATCCGCGATGTCATCGCGGGTGGGCGAACCGTCGTCGAGAACCGGCGCCACATCGGGCGCGACCGGATCGATGCGGCCTACCGCCGCACCCTGACCCGGCTGCTGCAGAGCACCTGACATGACTGCGCTCGAGCCACTCAAGCCCACCGACTCAGGCGCCCTGCCGCGATACCGCGAGATTTACGACGCCCTGCGGCAGAAGATCGTCTCCGGCGCATGGCCCGCGGGCCACAAGCTCCCCTCCGAACACGAGCTGGCGAGAACCTTCGGCTGCGCCCGGATGACCATCAGCAAGGCCCTCGGCGCACTCGCCGAGCAGCGTCTGATCACCCGCCGACGGCGGGCCGGCACGACGGTGAGCGCACCGCGGCCCCAGGAATCGGTGCTGGAGATTCACGACATCGAGGCGGAGCTCGTGGCCGCCGGCTCGACCTACGACTACGAATGTCTAGACCGGCAGGTCAGGCCCGCGAACGCCGACGATGCCAGCGCACTCGGCGTCACGGCGGGCACCCCGGTGCTCTCGCTCATCGGTCTGCACCGGGCCGACGGGCGGCCGCATGCGTTCGAGGAGCGGCTGATCAACCTGCGGGCCGTGCCCGAGGCGAGACGCGAGCGATTCTCCCGGACCTCGCCGGGCCGCTGGCTGCTGCAACGCATTCCCTGGACGGACGCCGAGCATCAGATCTGCGCGCTCAACGCCGATGCGGCCATTGCCCGCCGTCTCGAGATCCCGCGGCACAAGGCCTGCCTGAGCATCGAGCGCAATACCTGGCTCGATGAGCAGCGCATCACGCACGTGCGCCTGATCTACCCGTGCGACCAACATCGGCTCATCGCCCGGTTCCGGCACCAGCGCGCCTGAGCCGCTCCAGGGGCCATTTTCAGACGCACCAGGATGCCCGCCAGCTCCTGATACAGGCGGGGCCAACCGGTCGCCAGCACCTCGACGCTGGCCATCCGGTCGCGGACGTTCGCCACTTCCCGCCGCCTCTCGATTTACCGGACGCCGTTGCAGGCCAACAACGCTCCGTTTCAAGAGTGCACTGTAGGCGAGACCACCCCTCTTTCCAAGGACGCGTGGGAAATTACCGCTGACACAAAGACGCGCTAGTACACATAACGTGCGCTGTGCGTCTTCATACGTCAGGCTCGCACGTTTGGTCCAACGATCAAAGAGGCGTGGGATTTCTTGACGACCTCGTATCCGAACGGAAGCGCGGCGTCGGTCAGCCATTCCCAGACCCAGCCCGCGTACGTCCTGAGCACGTACAGCTCGTATCTTTGGGAGTCGGTCCGGTGCAGCAGAACCGGGGTGTCCTCGAGGCCGGTGAGCGCGTACGCATCGCACCGAAACACCTCGGGGTGCAGATCCACGGCAATGCCCGTGGACAGGACCTCCCGTGCGGCCGCTCCCTCGAGGAACAGCCTCGTGCGGCCATGGGACAGCGAGGTGAGGGATCCCATGGCGGACGGCACGACCTCCCGAAGAGTGTCGGCCCAGAATTCCGTCGCGCCCGCGGGCCTCACCGGCTCCGGCCCGACCCTGCGCAGCCGGGCGTCCCCGGCGAGGAGCGGCGCCGGGTGCGAGCTCGACTCGAGGCCAGCGTGCTCCGTCGATGCCACCTGCGCATCCTGCGGACCCACGAGCAGGAACTGCTCGGGGCCGGTCTTGAACACGCAAATCCCGTTCGCCCGGCGCGGCGCATCGATGCGCTTCGGCAAATCGACTCCCAACGCGGAGCGCACGGCGCGCTCGAGCGCTGCGACGGTGCCCACGAAGGCCGCCGCCTGCAGCAGCGCGAAGCCGCGCACCTCGCCGATGACGAGCGGTCGTCCCTCACCCTTGCCGGTCGGCGGGGCCAAGGACTCGAGGGCCGAGCGACGCTCAAGCATGCAGACGCTCTCCTTTCGGGTCCAGGAAGACCGGCGAGGTGATCCGTGCCCTCACCCGCTCGCCGTACAGCGGAAAGGCGCAGACGATCTCCTCGCCGAGGTGCTGCAGGCCCCCGGCGTAGAGGCCGAGGGCAATGAATTTGCCGAGCGTCGGCGACCAGGTGACGGAGGTGACATAGCCCCGCCCATGACCCTTCATCTCATCCGAGGCGGCGAACAGGATCGCGCCCCCGCGCAGCCGCGGCCCCGGCTCCAGGCACTCGATCCCCACCAGCGACGGACGTTCGGGAACATTCAACAGCGGCCGCGCCGCGAGCTCGCGGCCTATGAAGGGCTTCTCGGGCCGCGCCATGCGCCCGAGACCGAGGTCATTCAAAGTGAGGCGCGGATCGAGCTCCGCACCGGCGATGTGACCCTTCTCGATGCGCAGCGACGCCAGCGCTTCGAGCCCGTAGGGCCGCATGCCGCAGGGCTCGCCGCTCGAGAGCAGATGTTCCCAGAAGGCCGTACCGTAGTCGGCGGGAACGTACAGCTCGTACGCCAGCTCGCCGGAGAAGCTAAGCCGGATGAGCCGCACCGGCACGCGATCCCACTCGATCTCGAGGCACCCCATGTGAGGCAGGGCGTCATTCGACACGTCGCACCCGGGCAGGGCCCGCTCGAGGACCGCCCGCGCCTTCGGTCCAGCCACGGCGATCCCCGCCCACTCATCCGTCACGGACGACACGTGCACCCGCAGCTCGGGCCAGGCGGTCTGCGCGAGGAACTCCAGCCAGGACATGACTTCAGCGGCCCCGGCGGTGGTGGTCGTCATGAAATAGCGCGTCTCGGCGAGACGCGTGGTGGTGCCGTCATCAAAAATGGTGCCGGCATCGTTCAACATCACCCCATAGCGCGCCTTGCCCACCGGCAGCCGTGCAAAGCCGTTCACGTAGAGGCGGTCGAGAAACTCGGCCGCATCGGGACCCTGGACATCGATCTTGCCGAGCGTCGAGACATCTGACAGGCCGACCGCCTCACGGACCCGTCGCATTTCCTCCAGGTAGGCGAGCTCCACGGTCTGCCCCGCCCAGCGGTAATACCAGGGCCGCAGCCAGGGGCCCGCCTCGATCATCTCGGCCCCATGGCCGAGGTGCCATGCATGCAGGGGCGAGCGCCTGACGGGGCGGAAATGCCGGCCGACGTGCCGGCCGGCCAACGCGCCGAGCCGCGCGGGCACGAATGGCGGTCGAAACGTCGTGGTGCCGGCCTCGGCCAACTCGATGCCCCGCAGGCCCGCCATGATCGCGAGCGCGTTGATGTTGCTCGTCTTGCCCTGATCGGTGCCCATGCCGAGCGTCGTGAAGCGCTTCAGGTGCTCCACTGACTCGTAGCCTTCCTGGTGCGCGATCTCGAGGTCGCGCACCGTCACATCGTTCTGAAAGTCGACGAAGGCCGCCTTGGCGGCGCGTGCGCCGCCCAATGTCCAGACGGGCTCGATGCGATGATTCGCCGTGTCCCACGGCGCACCCTCCGGCAGCGTCGGCGCCTCTCCCGCCGCGCGCTCGAAGCCGCAGTCCGCCGCCGCCCGCACTCCCGCCTGCCACCCGGTCGCCACTGCTTCGCCGAGCGAGAAGCGCCCGGTGAGCGCGCCCGCGCCAAAGTGTCCCGGTGCGTAGCCCCCTGGAACGAAGGCGGCGCTGTCCGCCTGATAGCGAGGCTTGATGCCGCCATGAGAGCTCAGGTGAACCAGCGGCGACCAGCCTCCCGACATGCACAAGAGGTCGCACGCCGCCGAGCGACCTCTCGCGCCGTCGATGGGCGTCAAGGTGACGCCCCGCACCCGTGTGCGACCGAGCACGCCGGTCACCGCCGTGGCCGCATGTACCTCGACACCCAATGACGCCGCCTGCGTCGCAAGTGCCGGATGGATGGCGCGGCGCACATCGATCACGGTCACCCGATCGATCCGCGGCGCCAGATCGAAGGCCGCCGCGTACGCGCTGTCGTTGTTGGTGAGAACCACGGCGTTCCGGCCGCAGGCCACCGCATAGCGGTTGAGATAGGTCCGTACGGCGGAAGCCGTCATGACCCCGGGGCGGTCGTTGTCCGGGAATACGAGAGGCCTCTCGATCGCACCCGTGCTCTGAATCACCGTCTTCGCCCGCACGGTAGTGACGATCTGCAGCGCCTCGCCCTGCACGGGATCCGGCGCGCAGTGATCGCGCCGCGTGAGCAGGATGACGGTGTTGCCGTCGTAGAGGCCCAGGGCGGTGGTGTGCCTCAGGATCCGCACGTCTGGGAGCGACTCGAGCTCGGCCTCCAGCCGTACGCGCCATGACTCGGTCTGCCCGTCCACCGGATCGCTGAGCAGGGTGCCGCCGAGCAGCCCGTCCTGCTCGATGAGCAGCACACGCGCTCCGGCTCTCCCGGCGACGAGCGCCGCGCTGAGCCCGGCCGGACCGGCGCCAATGACCAGCACATCGGTGAAGAGGTGGCGCGTTTCGTAGCGATCCGGGTCGGGGTCATGACGGGCCGCGCCGAGGCCAGCGGCCCGGCGGATGAAGCGCTCGTAGAACATCCACGCGCGCCGGGTCGGTCCCATGAACGTCTTGTAGTAAAAGCCCGCCTGCAGCACGGGCGCGAACCAGGAGTTGATCGCGCCGACATCGAAGCGCACCGACGGCCAGGCATTCTGGGATGCGGCACGCAGCCCGTCCGTAAGCTGCACCACGGTGCCCTGCGCGTTGGGCTCGGCGCGACCACCCGTGCCCAGGGTGAACAGCCCATTCGGATCGTCCACGCCTGCCGTGACGAAACCACGAGGCCGATGGTACTTGAAGCTCCGGCCCACCACCGCCACGCCCGCCGCGAGCAGCGCCGAGGCGAGTGTGTCACCCCGGTAACCGGTCAACCGCCGGCCATCGAGGGAAAACGCCCGGGGCTCGCGGCGATCGATGCGCCCGCCCGAGCGCACTCGGTGCGATCCTGCGCTCATCGTTCGCCCGGGCCTTGCCGGTCCATTCCCCGCGCATCCCTCGCCAATGCCACCTCCGCCACGATGTTGGTCGCCGTGTCACGCACGACGAGGAGCCACTGGCGGCACCCCTGGACGTGCTGCCAGAACTCCCGGTGCGGACCCTTGGGGTTGTCGAAAAGGAACAGATGGTCGTGCCAGGCCTCGATGCCCCCGGCGCCGTGCATCGGCCGGCGCTTGTCTGCATCGCCGCCATAACGATACTCGGTGTAGGGACGTTCGCCGCAAAGTGGGCACTCGATGCGCAGCATGCTTCAGTGCCTGTAGGTCCAGTGGCCATGACCATACTCATCGAGGCTCGCGCCCCCCTGCGCGAAGCGCCCGAGCCCATAGCAGCGCACGAGAGGATGCTCTTCATCGCGCGCGATCGTATCGGCGAGGCACCAGCCGGCCGCGGGCGTCGCCTTGAACCCCTGGTAGCACCAGCCACCGTTGAAATACAGGTTTCGCACTGGCGTGCGGCAGATGAACGGAGCGCCGTCGGGGGTCATGTCCTGGATGCCCGCCCAATGCCGCAGCAGCTTCAGCCGCGACATGCCGGGGATCAGGGCGAGGGCGCACTGCGCCACGCCCTCTACCTTCGGGAACTGGCCGCGCTGGGTGAAGCTGTTGAAGCCATCGATGTGCCCGCCAAACACGAGACCGCCCTTGTCCGACTGGGAGATGTAAAAGAGCTCCGCGCCGAAGGAGATCACGTGGTCGACGAAGGGCTTGATGGGCTCGGTCACGAAGGCCTGCAGCAGGTGGCTCTCGATCGGGAGCTCGAGACCCGCCATGGCCGCAACCTGGGAGGAGTGCCCGGCGACGGAGATCGCGACTCGATCCGCCAGAATCCTGCCGCGGCTCGTCTCGACCCCATGTGCGCCGCTCGAGTCGTGCATGATTGCGGTGACCTCGCAGCCTTCGATGATGTCGACCCCGAGTGCGTCGGCTGCGCGCGCATAGCCCCACGCGACCGCATCGTGGCGGACGGTCCCGGCGCGCCGCTGCAGGAGGCCGCCCGCGATGGGGAAGCGCGCCGCCGGCGAGTAATCCAGATAGGGCAGCAGGTGCTGCACCTGCCCCCGATCGAGGAGCTCGGCCTCGATGCCGTTGAGCAGCATGGTGTTGCCCCGGCGGGCGAGCCCATCCATCTGCGCGGGGGAGTGTGCCAGCACGATCTGCCCTCGCTGTGACAGCATCACGTTGAAATTGAGCTCCTGCGACAGCCCTTCCCACAGCTTCAGCGAGAACTCGAAGAACTGCGTACTGCCGTTCATCATGTAGTTCGATCGCACCAGCGTCGTGTTGCGCCCGACGTTGCCGGCGCCAAGGTAGGAGCGCTCGAGCACCGCGACCCGGCGGATGCCGTGATTGGCGGCCAGATAGTAGGCGGTCGCCAATCCATGGCCGCCACCGCCGATGATGACGACATCGTATCGATTTCGCGGCTTCGCCTCCCGCCAGGCGCGCGACCAGGGCCGGTCCGTGAGCGCATGGCGAACGAGCCGGGAAAGGGAGTAGCGGAGCATGAGCGCGGGCGGGGGGCGTCAGGCAGCGGAATCCGGGGGCGCGAGGCTCGGTTGCAGGGCCCGGCCACGCTCGATCCACACATAGAGCGCGCCCGGGATCAAAAAGCCCGGCACCCAGGCGATGTCCGCGCCCAGGCGCGCGGCCACCCAGCCGTGATAGAACGTGAAGCTCATGAACGGCTCCTGCGCAACGATACCGATCAGGAACACCGCGATCGTACGCCAGCGGTACGCACCGTAGCAGCCCTCGAGATCGTACATGGCGCCGATGTCATAGTGACCCTTGCGCACCAGATAGAAGTCGGCGAGGTTGATCGCGCTCCAGGGCACGAGCATGTAGATGAGCGCGCTCAGCACGTTGGCGAAGTAGCCCTGGAAATTGCCCTCCGAGGCGATCGACACCGTGATTGCCGCCACCATGGTGGCGGACATCACCGCGAGCTTGCCCGCGCTGCCCATGCTGCGCATTCGGTGAAAGCCCGAGAAGATGGTCGAGCTGGACATGTAGGCGCTGTACAGGTTCATGACGTTGCCGTACACGATCGCCACGAGCAACAGCAGCTGCGCCAGGGGCTGCAACGGTCCGAACAGTCCGGTCACCTCGGCGGCTGGATTCGCGCCCAGATCCGGCGTGCTCGAGGCCAGGTACGCGCCGAATGCCATGATCAGCGTCGAGCCGAGAAAGCACCCGAGCGCAGTGCTCCAGAAAGTCCTTGCCGGCGAGACGTCCGCCGGCAGATACCGGGAGTAATCGGCGACGTAAGGTCCGTAGCTGAATGACCAGGACGCCGCCTGCGCGAGCGCGAGTGAGAACGCCGCGCCCATTTGCGCCGGTCGCGGCACCACGGCGGCCGCGCCCGGATGGCGCACGATGAGCAGCACCGTGGCTGCTGCGAACAGCGCGCTCATCAGGAACGTCATCACTTTGCCGATGCGATGAATGAGCTCATAGCCGATGTAGGCGATGACCAGCGTTGCGAGCGCAACCGCCACGAGCGACCCGTTGCGCCCGAGTGAGAACAGCGAGTGCATCGTGCCCTGCATGATCAGCAGGTCCGCGGCCGTGTACAGCACGTACATCACGACAACCGCCACCAGGGGGAGCGCCGCGCCGAGAACTCCGAATTGCGCGCGACTCTGGATCATCTGCGGGATGCCGAGCTGCGGGCCCTGCGCCGCGTGCGCGGCCATGATGAACGTGCCGACTGCGTTGCCGAGCGCATAGGCGATGATCGCCTGCCCGAGCGTGAGACCCGCGGCGACGCCCAGCGCGCCGAGCGCAACACCCAGAATGTGCAGATTGACGCTGAACCAGAGCGTGAACAGCCTCGCGGGCGTGCCGTAGCGCTCGGTGAGCGGAATGAAATCGATGCTGTGACGTTCCGCCTGGAATGCGCTTGCCATCGCGGACCCGGCCTCAGGAGAGCGGCGGCGCGCCGCCCTCTTTCGTGCGGCGCTCGATGAACGCATCGAGCGCCGCGGCGCAGGCCTCGGCGGCCGGCGGCGGCGTGTATTGCGAGAGCGCCTGTTTCCACTTCTCGTGGGCCCGGACCGTCGCGGTGCGCGCGCCCTGCTCCGTCCAGGTGCCGAAATTGGCCGTATCCGCCACCAGCGGCTCGTAGAACGCCGTGCGGTAGCGTGCCATGGTGTGCGCCGCGGCGAAGAAATGTCCTCCGGGCTGCACTTCGGCGATGGCCTCGAATCCGATCGCGTCCTCATCGGCCGGCGGCGCCACGCACAGCTCCGCGAACATCTGCAGCACCTCGATGTCCGCGATCAGCTTTTCGTAGGAATGCGTCAATCCGCCTTCCATCCAGCCCGCCGCGTGGATGCATAGGGTAGCGCCGGCGAGCACGCTCGCCCACAGCGAGAATTGTGTCTCCCAGGCGGCCTGGGCATCGACGACGTTGGCCGCGGTGCCGGCGCCGGCCCGCCATGGCAGGCCCACCAGGCGGGCGAGCTGCCCGGCCCCGAGGGTCGCCTGCAGGTGGGTGGGTGTGCCGAAGGCGGGCGAGCCTGATTTCATGTCCACGTTGGACAGGAAGCTGCCGTAGAGCACCGGCGCGCCCGGATGAGCCAGCTGCGCGAGGGTGATGCCCGCGAGCGCCTCGGCGTGCTGCAGCGTCAGGGCCCCCGCGATGGTGATGGGTGCCATGGCGCCGGCGAGGCAGAACGGGGTCACGATCGTCACCTGCCCGTTGCGGGCGAAATCGATCAGCCCCTGGGCCATGGAGTTGTCGAGCACGCGCGGGGAGTTGCTGTTGATCACGGTGTGAGCGTACACCGCCTGGCGGAACTGCCGCTCATCGAGCCCGCGTGCCAGGCGGATCATGGCGAAGGCGTCCTCCACCTGCTCCCGGCCGCGCGAGTGCACGAACGGCATCTTGTCGGACAACGTCAGCTGTGCGCGCATCGCCGCGTAATGGCGCAAGTGCACCGGTACATCCTGTGCCTCGGTGTAGTTGCCCGAGAGATGCAGCACATCGAAGCGCTGGCAGATCTTGATCAGCTCGACATAGTCCGCGAGTGTGCCGGGCCGGCGGCCGCGCTCGAGGTCGCTGACGTTCGGGCAGCTCGAGCCCCCGAGGAAGACGAGCGACCCCGGCGTGAAGTCGACGGTACGCCGCGGGTCGCCCCCGAGGCCATTGAAGGAGCGGGGGCAGCACTTGAGGGCCTCGGCGATGATCTCGCGCCCGATGCGCACGATCTGCGTCTCTTCGTCCACCAGCGCGCCCGCCTGCCGGTAGAGCGCGCGCGCCTCCGGCAGCAGCACCTTGATGCCGAGCGTCTCGTTGACCTGCAGAGCCTTCTCGTGGATCGCCGCGACCGCGTCCTCGGAAAAGACACCCTGCGGCGCAAACGGATTGCGCAGCTGCCGATAGGCGCTCGGGCGAGCCTGCGCGCTCGGCCGACTGCCCTGCCCCGGGTGGCGACGACTGGGTTTCATGATCCGCCTCGAGAAGTGCCGCCGACCATACCGCAGTTGCCCATTCGCGATGCTTGGCGCTCAGGCGCGCTTGCTAGGAACTTGGGTTTCGGGCGGCCCCACCCGAGGCCCCGCGCACGCAGGGACGGTGGCGGTGGGCACGCGCCTTCAACGGGTCCGATGGCCCCGCGCATCCTTGGGACGCAGGCCGAAGTGCCGGTGGAAGGCCGTCGCGAACGAGGTCTGGTGACTGTACCCGACCGCCTCCGCGACCCGCGCGACCGGCATGTGCCGCTCGCGCAGCAGAGTGAGCGCGTGCTGCATGCGGCAGCGCACGGAGAAATCGAAGATGGTCTCGCCGAAGAGGCTCTTGAAGCCGCGCTTGAGCGAGGTTTCGCTCATGCCCGCCGCCCTCGCCACCTGTCGTATGGTCGGCGCCGGGGCGAACTGCTTGAGCAGCAGCCCGCGCGCGGCGTGCAGGCAGCGCAGGTCGTGCTCGCTGAATTGCTCGATGGGCGCGGCGGCCACTGCACCGAACTCCGCAACGGCGGCGCACAGCAGCTCGAGAATGAGCGCCTCGGTGTGCACGAGCGCGAGCACTCCCGTATACGCGCTGTCGACGAGCTTCGCCGCGAGCTCGAACATGCGCGAATTGAGGGGCAGCTGACAGTAGTTGAACTCGCGCGGCGAGTCCTGAAGGAGCGCGCTCAGTTGCGGCGGCAGCTGCGCCGCGGAGGACATGAAGTTCTCGATGAGGTAGTCGGTGCGCACGTTGACGGTGACGCTGCGCTCGCGCACCCGCGGCGCGGACCACTCGTGCATGTCGAATCCCACGGGTTGGAAGTACACGAGCAGGCTCGGCCGATTGAGCCGCAAAGGCTCGGTCTGGCTCACCCCCAGTGTGAGATCGCCGGAGAGCTTGAAGTAGAACTGGATCATCCCGTCGCCGGGCACGAGCTCGCGGCGCGAGCTCTTGTAGGAAACGTTCGCGACCACCACGTAGACGTCCTCACCGATCCGCGTGAGCTCCCAGTACCCATCGCCCTCGCGCGGGGGAAAGTCGATGCGGGCGCCGAGGAGACTGCGCCGCGGGTGACGGGCGATGACCCGCACGCCGGGCGTGCGCTCGAGATTGGCGAACGCATCGCCCAGAGTGCCGCTGGGACCTGCCAGAAAGGCGCGGAAAAGGCCACCCTGCTCGGGCGCCACGGGCGCCACGGGCAGCTCGTCGCTGAAGTCCCGCCCGATGGACTCGGGGGTCGCGGTGGGTGGCGGTGGCATGCGCCCTGGAATTTAGGATTTCGGGCGGCCGCTTGCAATGGCATCGGTGCCATCCCCGGCGCCCCGGGGGGCTTCGAGTCCGGGCCGCACCCCGTCGCGGGAGGCGCCGGAGGCGTCCCGGCGGGCGTCCGGAAGTCGCTGCGAAATCGCCGGAATTCCTAACAATTGGGTCGGCACACTCCCGTCCGGCCCGCCCGATCCGGGCCCGCCCGCTTATGATCCGGCTGCACATTGGCAGGAGTCGGCATGAGATCTCACGCACAAGCGGTCGTGGTGGGCGGCGGGGTGGTTGGCTGCAGCGTTCTCTATCACCTGACGAAGGCGGGATGGAAGGACGTCGTGCTGGTGGAGCGCGATCAACTGACATCGGGATCGACGTGGCACGCGGCGGGCGGCTTTCACACGCTGAACGGAGACCCCAACGTCGCCAAGCTCCAGGGCTACACCATCGGCCTGTACGATGAGCTCGAGAGGATCTCCGGTGAGGCCTGCGGGCTGCATCGCTCCGGGGGCCTGTTGCTCGCCGACACGCCCGAGCGCATGGAATGGCTCAAGATGGCGCACGGCCGCGCGCGCTATCTCGGCCTCGAGACCGCGCTCCTCAGTCCGCGCGAGGCCCGCGACCTCCTGCCCCTGATCGAAGACAAATATTTCGTCGGCGCCATGCTCGATGCCGCCGACGGCAATCTGGACCCCTACGGCACCACGCACGCCTATGCGAAGTCGGCCCGGATCGGCGGCGCGGAAATCTACGAGCACACACGAGTCACCGCGCTCACGCCGCGATCGAATGGCACCTGGGACGTCGAGACGACCGCCGGCACGATCAACACCGAGCACGTCGTCAACGCCGGAGGACTGTGGGCGCGAGAGGTGGGCCGCATGGTCGGGCTCGAGCTGCCCGTGCTCGCGATGGAGCACATGTACCTCGTGACCGACGACATGCCCGAGGTCATCGAGTACAACCGCGCGCGCGGCCGCGAGATGCCGCACGCGATCGACTTCAAGGCCGAGATCTACATGCGCCAGGAGCGCAACGGCATCGTCCTCGGCACCTACGAGAAGGCCTGCGTGCCGTGGCAGCCCCGCACCACGCCGTGGGATTTCGGCGCCGAGCTGCTGCCGCCGGATCTCGAGCGCATCATGCCCTCCCTCGAGCTCGGCTTCGAGCATTTCCCGGCGATGCGCCAGGCGGGCATCAAGCGCATCATCAACGGCCCATTCACCTTCTCGCCCGACGGCAACCCGCTCGTGGGTCCGGTTCAGGGCAAACCCGGATTCTGGTGCGCGTGCGCCGTCATGGCCGGATTCAGCCAGGGAGGCGGCGTGGGTCTTGCGCTCTCGCAGTGGATGGTCAACGGCGACCCGGGCTTCGATGTCTGGGCGATGGACGTCGCCCGCTACGGCGAGTGGGCAACGCGTCGCTACACCAACGAGAAGGTGCGCGAGAACTACTCGCGGCGCTTTTCGATCCGCTTTCCGAACGAGGAGCTGCCCGCGGCCCGCCCCCAACAGACCACCCCCCTCTACGACGCGATGCGGGCGGAAGGGGCCGTCATGGGCGACAGCTGGGGCCTCGAGACGCCGCTGTGGTTCGCACCGAAGGGCGTGGAGCCCCGCGACGTCATCTCGTTCCACCGCTCGAACGACTTCCCGCACGTCAAGGCCGAATGCCTCGGGGTACACGAGTCGGTCGGCGTGACCGAGATCGCGAACTTCGCCAAGTACGAGTTCACCGGCCCGGGCGCGGAGCGCTTCCTCGCCCTGCTCATGACCAACAGGCTGCCGCGCGCGGGTCGCATGATCCTGACCCCGATGCTGAACGAGACGGGCAAGCTCATCGGCGATTTCACGATCGCGCGCGCCGCCGCCGAGCGCTTCATGATGTGGGGCTCCTCCCAGGCGCAGATCCATCACATGCGCTGGTTCGAGCGCCACCTGCCCGCCGATGGCTCGGTGCGCATCCGCCGCTTCGACCAGGGGTTGATCGGGCTCGCGATCGCCGGTCCGCGCTCGCGCGAGCTGCTCGCCCGGCTGACCGATGAAGACGTCTCGAACGAGGCGTTCAGGTTCATGGATCACCGCTCCTTCGAGGTGGCCAATGTGCCGGCGATGATCAACCGGGTGAGCTACACCGGGGAGCTCGGCTACGAGATCTGGGTGACCCCCGAGCACCAGCGGCGGCTGTACCAGGAGATCCGCTCCGCGGGCCGGGATCTCGGGCTCGTGCTCTTTGGCATGCGGGCGCTGCTCAGCATGCGGCTCGAGAAGAACTATCCGACCTGGTACCGCGAGCTGCGGCCGATCTATGGACCCTTCGAGGCCGGGCTCGAGCGTTTCGTCGATCTCGGCAAGCCCGAGTTCATCGGCCGCCCGGCCGCCGCGAAGGAGCGCGAGACGGGCGGCAGGCTGCGGCGCCTGAGCTTTGCTGTCGAGGCCACCGATGCCGATGTGCTCGGCGATGAGCCCATCTGGCACGACGGCAAGGTCATCGGGTGGGTCACCTCCGGTGGCTACGGGCACCGCATCGATCGCTCCCTGGCACAGGGGTACGTCCCGGTCGAGCTCGCGAGCGCGACCCACGAGCGCGCGTTCGAGATCGAGATCCTGGGCGAGCGGCGTGCGGCGACGGTGCTGAGTGAGCCCCCGTTCGATCCCGAGGGCTCGCGCATGCGCGCATAGGGGCCGGGGTAATCGCGCTCGTCCATGGGCGCATCACCGGCCCCGCCGGCGTAAGATGACCTCGATGAGCACGAACCCTGCGCGCCTCGGCGCGCCCGCCTGACGGGCAAGACGATGGATGCACCAGTGCCGGCGCCCGCCGGGTCCGGGGCCGAAACCGAGCTGCGGCGCATCCGCCAGCTCATCGAAGCGCGCCGTTTCGATGCGGCGCTCGATGCGGCGCAGACCCTTACACTCCAGCTCCCCGAGAATCGCGACGCGCTGTATCTGAACGCGGTGTCCCTGCGGTATCTCGGCCGTGTACGCCAGGCCCTCGAGGTGCTGACACGGCTCGAAGGCCTCCACCCGCAGTTCGGCCGCGCGCACCAGGAGCGGGGTCACTGCCACCTGGCCCTGGGCGAGCCGCATGACGCCCTGCGCGCCTTCCAGCGCGCCGTTGCGCACAATGCGGCGCTGCTGGCGAGCTGGAAAGCGCTGAGCGTGCTCCATCGTTCGGCTCGAGAGCCGCAGGAGGCGGCCGCCGCCGCCGGGCAGGTCGCCGAGCTCGAGCGCCTGCCGCCCGCGGTGCGCACCGCCTGGGGCATGCTGGCCGAAGGCGAGTTGCCGGGCGCGGAGCGACTGCTGCGCGAGTTCCTGCTGCGCGAAGGCGACCATCCCGAGGCGATGCGGCTGCTGGCACAGATCGGCATACAACTCGGGGTGCTCGATGACGCCGAGGCGCTGCTCGAGCACGTGTTGGCGGCGAGACCCGGACACCGGCTGGCGCACTACGACTATGCCGTGGTCTTGAGCCGCCGTCAGCGGCATGCGCAGGCGCTCGAAGAGGCGCGCAAGCTGCTTGAGGCCGAACCGGGCCATGCGGCGTACCGCGCCCTCTATGCAACCTGCTGCGTCGGCCTCGGCCGGCACGAGGAGGCGCTGCGCATCTACCGCGAGCTGCTCGCTGCAAGTCCGGACAATGCGGAACTGCACCTCTCCGTGGGTCATGCGCTCAAGACGCTGGGTGAGCAGAAGCAGGCCATCGAGGCGTACCGACGCGCCGCACAGGCCCGGCCCAGCTTCGGAGATGCGTACTGGAGTCTCGCCAATCTCAAGACCTATCGCTTCCCGGACGCCGAAATCGCCCGCATGCGCGCCGAGGAGTCCTCCCCGAGGCTCGCGCCGGCGGACCGCTACCACCTGTGCTTCGCGCTCGGCAAGGCGCTCGAGGAGAATGCCGAGTACGGCGAGTCTTTCCACTACTATGCCGCAGGCAACGCGCTCAAACGCAGCGAGCTGCGCTACGACATCGAGCCGCTCGAGCGCGGGGTGGAGAGTCAGATCGAGCTCACGGGCGGCGGGTTCTTCCCCGCGCGGCAAGGCTGGGGTTGCCCGCGCCCGGACCCGATCTTCATCGTGGGGCTACCACGGGCCGGCTCGACGCTGATCGAGCAGATCCTCGCCTCGCACTCGTGTGTGGAAGGCACCATGGAGCTCGCGGAGATCCCGCGCCTCGTGCATCGGCTGAACGGGCGCGAGCTGCGGGGCTGCCCGGGGCGCTACCCGCGCGCGCTCGCGGATCTGACACCCCAGGAATGCCACGACCTCGGCGAGCAGTACCTGCGCGACACGCGGGTGTACCGCGGCGAGCGGCCATTCTTCATCGACAAGATGCCGAACAACTGGCGCCACGTCGGACTGCTGCAGCTGATCCTGCCGAACGCGAAGATCATCGATGCGCGGCGCCACCCGATGGCCTGCTGCTTCAGCAACTTCAAGCAGCTGTTCGCCTCAGGGCAGGAGTTCACCTACAGCCTCGAGGACATCGCCCGCTATTACCGCACGTACGAGCGGCTGATGCGCCACTGGGACCTCGTACTGCCCGGGAAGGTGCTGCGCGTGCAGTACGAGCAGTTGGTCGATGACTTGGACGGTGAGGTGCGCCGGATCCTCAACCACCTTGGGCTGCCCTTCGAGCCCGCCTGTCTCGAGTTCCATACGACGGCCCGAAGCGTGCGCACCGCGAGCTCCGAGCAGGTGCGCAGACCCCTGTATCGCGAGGGCCTCGATCAATGGCGGCACTACGAACCGTGGCTCACGGCGTTGCGCGAGGCGCTCGGGCCGCTCGCCGCGGCGCAGTCCGCCGGCGCCGACGCTCAGTCGGCGTTGCGGAAGCTGTAGCCGATCTTCAGGCCTATGGTGCGCGGCCGGATGACGTCCTCCTCCTTGACCCACTGGGAGTAGCTCGAGAACTGGATGCCGAGCCTGTTGGTGAGATTGACCCCGTAGAGGGTCACCGTCCAGCGGTCGCGGGAGACCCCCACCGACGCGTCGAGGGTCGTGTAACCGGGGTCGTTGAACGCCTCGCTCTGCCCCTGCAGCGTCTTCTTGATCAGATCGGTCGAGGCGAGCGAGTGCGCGATGTGAGTCACCGCCGCCTGCACGAAGCCCTGATAATGCACCGCGATGGGGAACGCGTAGCGCGCCACGGCGCTGAGCTTGAACGGCGGGGAGTTCGCGAGCGGCGTGCCGAGCGTGCCGAATGGATTGACGATGGAGATCGGCTGGCCGGTGGCCGGATCGATCAGGCTCTGAGTCTTGATGAGGGCGCTGCTGTTCCACGCACCCGCCACGCGCAGTGTCAGGCCACGGACCGGAATGGCATCGACCTGCAGCTCCACGCCCCGGATCCGGTAGTTTGGCCCGTTGGCGACGAAGTCCTGACTGCCCGTCACCCCCGGATCGAAGATCGACAGCTGCACGTTGTCCCAATAGTCCTGGTAGAGCGCGCCGTTCACGCGCAGCCGGTGATGCAGCCAGTCGGCCTTCCAGCCGATTTCGCTGTTGGTGAGCGAATCCGGCGAGTACGAGAGCGGCACCGTGTAAATTCCGTAGAGCGGCGAGTTGGGGGTGATCACCCCTTGGCCGCGATTGAAGCCGCCCGGCCGGTAGCCCTGCGACCACGTCGCATAGATCATCTTGTCCGGCGTGACATGCCAGGTGAGCGTCGCGCTCGAGCGCCAGCCCTGATAGATCGCGCGCAGATTCCGGGCGGTGAGATTGGCGAGATTGCTCAGCACGCCGGTCTGCGGCGTGCTCACGCAGGGGTTGGGCGGAGAGCCGCCGTCATACGGCCCTCCCACCTCGCACCCGAAGCTGCCCACGCTCGAACCGGTCTCGTAGGTGTCCAGATAGTAATAGCGCGTGCCGGCAGTCACCGTGAGCGCGTGAGGGATCAGGTCGAAATCCCAGGACGTGTACAGCGCCTTCTGGCTGTAGCCGCGCTGGGCGTCCACGAAGAACGCGTCACCCGCCGGCCGCACTCCCGGAACATTCGAGGTGGCCGGCAGGTATCCCCCGGTCTGCGGATCGATGGTCGGTGGTCCGATGGGATTGAAGTTCGGGCTGGTGCCGTAGAACCAGTCGGTGTTCTCCTTCAGGTGATAGTTCTCGTAGAAGAGACCGAGCACCCCGTGCAGCCGCCAGGTACGCGGGGTGCTCAAGCGCAGCTCCTGCTGCTGGTGCGTCATGTTCTCGACGTCGCTCCAGAAGGTGCGCGGCGAGTAGCAGTACCCCGATGAGCCCGCGGTAGGCTGACCGCTCGAATTGAACGGGTAGCCGGGGTAGTTGCACTGATAATACCCGGCGTATTCGCCGCGCGAGTAGTTCGTGTAGTCCTGTTCCTGGTGAACGTTGCGGTCGAGATACGAGCCCGTGTAGAGGAGCCGCAGCGGCCCGACCTTCCCGTGCACCGTCCAGGCGGTGTTCTCGAACCTGTCCTTGTTGTAGGCCGGATTGAACAGCTCCACCGACAGCGGCGGCAGCGGCTTGCCGAGGCCATCGTACGCCTCCTGCCAGAACACTCCTTCGGCGTCCATGTTCTGATACATCTGGGTGAGCAGCAGCCGCCAGTCGTCGTTAATCGTGTAGAGCGCCTCGAGGCGAGCGCCCCTGTAGCTCAGGGGATTGATCGCCCGACCTGCGAACGCGTAGTTGTTGATCGGACCGGAGTTCGGCGGCGTCGTGCCGCCGAAATAGTTGACCGACACCAGGTCGGTGGGCGAGCGCGCGAAAGTCGCCGGTATGTTGTTGATGTAGCCGCCCTGATGCTCATCGTAGATCACCAGGCGGGCCGCGAGCCGATCCCGCACCAGGGGCAGGTTGATGACCCCGGTGGCGCCGGTGCTGGGGTCGCCGTGCGCAGTCACCTCGTAGTCGGCGGTGAAGCTGCCTTCGGTGACGCCGAGCTTCGGCTTGTTGGTGATGTAGCGCACTACGCCCGCCTCGGCGCCGGCGCCGAACAGCGTCCCCTGCGGCCCCTCCAGCACTTCGATGCGGTTCAAGTCGGCCGCGTAGACATCGAGGTTGCGTCCCGGAGCCTGCCCGGATTCGTCATCGATGTAGGTCGCCACCGTCGGCAGCGAGCCGATGATGCCGGTCCCCTGGATGTCATCGGACCCCACTGAGACGCCGCGGATGATGACGTTCGTCTGCCCAGGCCCGTCGTTGGCGGCGGTGACGTTCGGCAGGTACTCGACGAACTGATTCAGGGTCGGCGAATTGAGCGCGCTCAATTGCGCGGCGGAGAGGGCGCGCATGGTGATCGGCACGTTCTGGATGCTCTGGCGCGTGCGGGTCGCGGTCACCACGATCTGCTGCAGCTGGATGGCCTGCTGCGCCCTGTGACCGACGTCGGCCTCGGCTGCGTGAGCGATGCCACAGAGCGCGGAACCGTTCAGAACAGCCGCGACCGCGGCCGCCACTCTCGTGCGCGAATGCATGAAGCTTACCCCGCCTGAAATGCCTGTCGTGCCTGTCGTGATGGTCGTTGTTCGCCGGGCCGCCCATTCGATGCCCGAGCGGCGGCTCGCTTCCCGGCAGATCGGTGCTTGCGCGAACCATCCTACCCTGGCAGGCGGGCTTCTCGCGTTCGCGCGCCGCAAGGCGCCCGAATCCCTAGGGCTGATGTCGGTTTGCGAAGATTCGGGAGAAGCCGCCCAGCAGATGGAGGGAATCAGGCGAGCGGTCGGGTGCGGCCGTAGAACCCCAGACGCTCCGCGTCGCTGAACTGCACGCCGGGCTGGTCATAGTAGGAAAAGACCGCGACCAGGCGGGAGCGGTCCCCCTGAACGGTCGAGACGCGATGCAGGGTGTTGCGCCCGGCAAAGACGTTCAACGTCCCGGGGGTCAGCGGGTTGATGCGCAGCGCGCCGCTCTCGCCACCGAGGAATCGCCCGACCCCGTCGTAGTTCTCATCGTCATCGGTGCGCAGTCCGGTCGCGTATTCGAACTCGCCCCCGGCCTGCGCCGACTGGATCAAAAGGGTCGTCGTGTAGCGCGCCCGATCGAAATGCCAGTTGAGCGCCTCGCCCGGCCGATACTCCATCACATTGGCGCGGGCGAGCGGATCGTCCATGAGATACAGCCGCGGCACCCCGATTGTTCGGGCGATAAACTCCGCGAGAGGCGGATATTCATAAATGTGCCCGACGATCGTGCCGGCGAGCTGATCCGCGCACAGTGTGTGATTGATCGTCTGGAATCGCGCCAGGGCCGGATGGTCTTCCTCCAGACCTTCGATGCGATCACGGAAGTAGACATTGTGCCGGCGTGCGTGCGTGTACGAAGTCGTGGCCGCCCTCGGCCCGACTTCCGCCGCCGCGCGCGCGATCGCCTCGGGCCGCACCAGACCCTCCAGGTTGTACATGCCCTCGCGCGCGAGCTCCGCCCGGCACCGCCGCACGAGCGGCTCGAGGCGCTGCGGCTGGTCGATCGGGTAGCGCTCGAGGTCGAGAATGTCGCGCATCGCCTGTGCCTCCGGTTCGTCGAGCCGACACTAGCATTGCGCGCGGGGATTGAAACGTCAGAAAAGCGCTGCACCCCCACAAAAGAACTAAAGTCCGGCGCTCGCCACGAGCCAGTCGATGAAGGCGCGGACCGTCGGGTTCCGGGCGCCGCCGGGGGTGTGCACCGCATAGTATTGATACGGCAGGGTCATCGCCGGCTCGAACGGCGCAACCAGTGACCCGGCCGCCAGGGCATCTGCCGCCAGCAATCGTTGGCCGAGCGCGACGCCGACACCGGACTGCGCCAGATCGATCGCGGCGCTCGACATGTCCGTCTGGTGGCCGAGCTCGGTGCGCACGCGCCGGGGGATTCCCGCCGCGGAAAACCAGGCGTCCCAGGTCGGATACGCCGAGAACCCCGTGTGCCACAGGACGTGCACCAGGTCCCCGTCGGCGAGCGTGGCGGCGTTCCCGGGCTGGATTCGTCCCGCCTCGATCAGTGCCGGCGCGCACATCGGCGTCACGCGATCGCGTGCGAACGGCACGCCGATGAACTCGGGGTAGAAGTGCGCACCGTAGGCGAGCCGCACATCGATTCGGGCGCGGAAGAAATCGACGGGATCATCCTCGATCCGCAGATCGACTCGCAGGTCCGGGTGCACACTCAGAAACTCGGGCAGCCGCCGATTGAGCCAGCGAGCCGCGACCGAAGGCAGCGCGCTCACGACCAGGCGCGTTCGCGTCGGGCCGCCGACGATGTGCTGGGTCATCGAGGCCAGCTCGCCCATGAGCTCCGCGCAGGTCTCGTAGACGGATTGCCCGATCTCCGTCGCGATCAGCTGGTTGCCCTTGCGCATGAGCAGCTGCCGGCCGTAGAAGTCCTCGAGCTTGCGGATCTGCTGCGACACGGCGCCCGGGGTCACGCAAAGCTCGGCGGCGGCGAGCGCGAGGCTGCCGAGCCGGGCGCAAGCCTCGAAAGCGCGAATGGCATTGAGCGGGGGCAGGCGCCGGCTCACCTCGCTGCCCCAGGAGCGGAATGCACACTCGCCGTGCGCACCGGAGTCGGTCCCGCCTCGAGCGCCGGCGCATGGGGCCAGGTTGTGTGCCCGGCCCCATCGCCGCATGGCCTCATGCGCGCATCCACGTCAGCCGGCTGTGCCGCCACTGCTCGCCCACCCGCCAGGGCTGTGTCGTCAGGGTCAATCGTCCTCGCTCCAACGTGAGCTTCTGGACGTAAGTGACGCCCACCTCCGTTGGATCCAGCGACGTGTCGACGAAGTGCCGGACCTCGGACCTCGCCGCATCCACCTCGAATCGGCCGAAGTAGGCGTAATAGGAGTCCAGGTAGCCCAATTGCGCGGCCACTGTCATGTCGGGGAACGCCGGGGGACTGCGGGCGGCAGGCCGCGCGCTCGCGATCTGGACGGACATCGCGCCCGAGGCGTCGTAGATGATCACGCCCCGGTAGGGACCCGGCCGGTCGTACCAGGGACCGGTCGCGCCCGAGGCGTACACCGTCACTGCATCCAACAGTCGCCAGGCCCCGAGCAGCCGGGCCCGCATACCCGAGGGTCCGGCCGCACGGCCCACTCCCGGCCCCGACAGGGCCGCGGTTGCCGCGATCAGCGTGCGCCGAGTCATCTTCATGCGCGTACCTGCCGATGCCTGTGTCCGGGTGAAGGCCTCAATGCGCCCGCCGTGAGGCCGCGAGGCCCTGCAGAGCGAGACGGCGCCCCGGGTATTGCGCCAGGGTCCTTTCGAACGCTGCACGCGCCGCGGCGCCTCGTCCGTCGGCGAGCAACAGCTCCCCGAGCAATTCATCGAGCGGCTTGGCGGACCAGGGCGGCCCGTACTGGTAGGGCAAGCGGTCCGCGGTCGCCGCAGCTTGAGCGACCTGCGCAATGCCGGCGCGCCGATGGCCTTCCCGGTAGCGGATCACACCCTCGAGCGCATCGCCCATGAGTGTCGCGTCCTTCAGCTGCAGAGGCGTCACCGTGTCGAGCCAGCCGGTGGCCACCCCATGGGGTGCCGTGCGCCCCGCGGCCACGCGGGCTGTGAGTTGCCGCAGTGCGGCCCGCGCCGCGGCAATGTCCTTACCCGCCGTGATGCCGCGGGCGAAGTCCTGTGCGGCGAAATACAACACGGACCGCAGGCCGTGACTGTCAACAGGGGTTCGAGCCTCGACGCCGGGGGCGCCTCGGGTCTCGATGAGCCACATGGCGCGCAGGTACGCGAGCCTCATGCGGGCATCCTCGGCGGCGCCCGAGGCGAGATTCGAGAGCGTGACCGGTACGTTGCCTCCCTTGGCCTGGGCTCCCCCTGTGGGAACGGCCGCATCATGGGCGATGCGCCGTATCCACTTCTCGGCCTGCCCACGCTCATTCTTTTGCAGGTAGGCGTAGATCAGAAACATCATCTGGTGATAGCCGGTCATGTGATGGGCACGGGCAACCCTGATCGACGCGAGGTTCGCGCGGATTACGTCGTCCCACATGCCGAGTGCCATGTAAGTGTGCGACGGCATGTGCACCGCATGCTCCGCTTCGGGCGCCACCTCGGCGAGCCGGCGTGCCGCCTGCAGCCCCAGGACCGCGTGCACCGGATCATCGGTGGCGTGGATGAGGTAGTGCAATGCGCCCGGATGGCAGGGGTCGACTTGCAGCACCTCTTCGGCCTGTGCCGCGGCGCGCATGTAGTTGCGGATGTTGCGCACACCGTTGCTCAGACCAAGGAGAGACAGCGCATAGAACGTGCGGGCATTGAGATCGTGCGGATATGTTCGCACCAAGGCGTGCAGCGCAGCACTGTAGCGAGCGTCCCGTTGCGTCTTGTCCCCCGCGCCATAGAGCGCCTCGACGGATGCCAGGTACATCCTCTCCCGGTTCGTCCCGGCCTTGGCCGCGCGCCCCGCGGCAGTGGACGCCAGCCTGTCGAGCGCCTTTCGCGCACCCGACACGTCCTCCTCCTGCCAGAGCGTCTCGTCGTACGTCAGCGCATCGCCCCAATAGGCCATGGCGAAGCTCGGATCGGTGCGCTCCGTGGCCCGAAAGGCGCTGCGCGCCGCGCCGTACTCGAAGCTGTAGAGGAGGAGTACGCCGCGCAGAAATTCCTTCTGCGCCGCAGGCGCTCCCGAGTTGGGAAACTGAATTTCACCCAGGCCGAACGGGCCGCTCGCCCCCCGGCAGGTGGGCCAGGCGGGCCCGTTCCACGCGCGGGCGGCAGGACAGAGCGCGAGGGCCAGCAGAATGCACGTGAGGCGCGCGCGCAGGCCCGTGCGGCCCGCCCGGCCGGGACTTGCGCGCACTCTGGCCGCAGGCGCTCGGCTCTCGCAGCGCCGCGCGCACGGCTCTTTCGGTTCCCGCGACATGGATCGACCCCCGGAACTGCACGCCAACTCCGGGTCTGAGCCCGGTACCGTGGGCAGATCCTACCCCCGTTGGAGTCCTTGGCGCATCGCGGCGCTCCGGGGCGCCCGAATCCCTAGAGGGAATGCCCGCTTGCTTAGGTTTTTTTCCGCTTGGCCGCTCGAAACGGCCGCATCAGAAATCGAGCGCCAGCTGCGGCGCCGGCGGGCGCGGTGGCCTGAACAGGCCGACCTCGAGCCCGCCCGCGCGCTGCGTGTCGAGGCCGAGGCGCCGGGCGGCGATGTGAAAGCGGCTGCGCAGAAGCTCTGCGAACAACCCCGTCCCGCGCATGCGCGCGCCGAAGCGCGGATCGTTGTCCCGCCCCCCGCGCATCTGCCGCACGAGCGACATCACATGCTCCGCCCGATCGGGATAGTGGGCGGCCAGCCACTCCTTGAAGAGATCCTTCACCTCATGGGGCAGGCGCAACAGGGTGTAGGTGGCCCACCGCGCCCCCGCCTCGGCGGCCGCCTCGAGAATGCTTTCCATCTCGTGGTCGGTGAGCGCGGGGATCACCGGCGCCACCAGGACCCCGACCGGCACCCCAGCCTGGCTCAGGGTGCGCACGATCCCGAGTCGCGCCTGGGGCGAGGCCGCCTGCGGCTCCATCGCGCGCTTGAGGCCGGCATCGAGCGTGGTGATGCTGATGCCGACGCCGATCAGGTTGTCGCGGGCGAGCTGCACGATGAGGTCGAGGTCGCGCAGCACGAGCGCACCCTTGGTGACGAGCGTGAGGGGATGGCGACAGCGAAGGAGAACCTGGAGGATCTCGCGCGTGACGCGCATGCGTCGCTCGATCGGCTGATAGGGATCGGTATTGGACCCCATGTTGATCGGCTTGCAGACATATCCGGGATGCGCCAACTCGCGCTCGAGAACTGCGGCGGCGTCCCGCTTGTAGAACAATTTCGCCTCGAAATCCAACCCGGGAGACAGGCCGACATAACTGTGACTCGGACGGCTGTAGCAGTAGCTGCAGGCGTGGGAGCAGCCGCGGTAGGGATTGATCGACTGCTCGAAGGGGATGTCGGGGGAATCGTTGGTGCTGATCACGCTGCGGGCGTGATCAGGCTCGAGGGACAGCGGCACGGTCTCGGGCACCTCCTCCCGGTACCACCCGTCGTCAACCGTCTCGATCTGGCGCCGCTCGAAGCGGCCGGCCGGGTTCGAGAGCGCCCCGTGCCCCGGCAGGGGTTTGCGCTGTGCCTTGCCGCTCGAGACCGCCATGCTTTGACTGTACATCTATCCAGCCTTGCCGTAAAGCGGCGCGAACCTGACGAGGGTCAGCCACGGCGGCGGCGGCCGCTGGACGGAACAGGCCGGCGCTGCCACTCTTACGCCCCCCGTGAACCGACCGTGTCGGAGTGCGCCTCGAGCGCGGCGCGCGATCCGTCCCGAGTCCCGAACCACAAAGCCAGGCAGCAATGAACAGCGACCTCCCTTACCGGCCCATTCCGGCACCAGACGCAGCGGCCGAAAGCGCCGCCCGCGCACGTCAGTCCCAACTCACCAAGCCTCCTGGCTCGCTCGGGCGACTCGAAGACCTGGCCTGCTGGCTGGCCGGACGCCTGCGTCAGCCCATCCCTGACATGCCGCGCTGCGAGGTGGTCGTGTTCGCGGGCGATCATGGCGTCGCGGCCCAGGGTGTCTCGGCCTTTCCACCGGCCGTGACGGGCCAGATGGTCGCAAACTTCGCCGCCGGCGGCGCCGCGATCAATGTGCTGACCAATCTGCACGACTGCCGCATCGAGGTGGTGGACGTCGGCGTTGCAACCGATGCACCGCCGCCGGCCGGCGTGCGTAACGAGCGCGTGCGTGCGGGGACTCGCGACCTGTCGATGACGGCGGCCATGACGGCGGAGGAGACCCGCAAGGCCCTCGAGGTGGGTGCGCAGTGCGCCCGCCGGGCGGTGGACCGGGGCGCGCGGCTGCTGATCGCCGGCGACATGGGCATCGCCAACACCACCGCGGCGGCCTGCCTGATCTGCGCCTTCACCGGCAGCGACCCCGCCCGGATCGTGGGCCGTGGCACGGGCGTCGACGACCCGGGATTGAAACACAAGATCGACGTGGTGCGAGGAGCGCTCGAGCGCGTGGCGAAGGCCCATGCAGGCCATGCGGCGCCGATCGAGGTGCTGAGCGAGCTCGGCGGGCTCGAGATCGCGGCCATCGCCGGGTTTTACCTGGAGGCGGCGCGACTCGGCGCGCCAGTGCTGGTCGATGGCTACATTTCCACCTCCGCGGCGCTGACGGCCGTCCGCCTCGAGCCGGCGAGCCGCGAGTGGATGCAGGCCGGTCATCGCTCCGCGGAGCCGGGCCACCGCGCCGCGCTCGAGGCACTGGGTCTGGTGCCCCTGTTGGATCTCGACATGCGTCTCGGGGAGGGAACGGGCGCGGCACTTGCGCTGCCCATCGTGCGCGCGGCACTCGCGCTGCACCGCAACATGGCCACGTTCGCCGAAGCAGGCGTCTCGGGAAAATCCCCCTGAGACCGAGGCGGGCGAGCCGATGCGAAGCCTGAGACTGGCGACCCAGTTCCTCACCCGTCTGCCCGTGCGGCGGATCGAGGATTTCTCGGCGCGCGAGCTGTCCCGCTCGGCGCTTTGGTTCCCGCTCATCGGCCTGGGTATCGGCGCCGTCGCGCTGTTGCCCGCCGCCTTCGTGGGCGAGCGGCCGCTGCTCGCCGCCGCGCTCGGGGTGCTGCTGTGGGCATGGCTGACCGGGGCGCTGCATCTCGATGGCCTCGCGGATCTCACCGACGCCCTCGCCGCCTCGCATCGCGATCCCGACCGCTTCCTCACCGTGCTCTCGGACCCGCACGTCGGCACTTTTGGTGTGGTGAGCGTGGTGCTGGTGCTATTGGTCAAGACGGCCGCGCTCGGCTCAATTTCCGGCTTCACGCTGTACGCCGTCGCCCTCATCCCGGCCTGGGCCCGCCTGGGCCCTCTCCTCTGGGGGCGCTGGCTCGAGCCTCTCAAACCCGGCCAGGGCGAGCGCTTCGCGCAGTCACCGCCGCATGCGGGCTGGCTCGTGGCGTGGATGATGCTGCTGCTCGGGGCCAGCGTGCTGCTGGCGCCGGTACTGTGCGTCGCGCCACTCGTGATCGCCGGGTGGGGTTACTGGCTGAAGAGGCGCCTCGGCGGCATGACGGGCGACTGCCTCGGCGCCGGGATCGAGGTCTGCGAGACCGTGCTCTTGGTCGCACTGGCGCTCGCCGGCACCTGACCGTTCATCGCAGCGCCCGTGCGCAGAGGCTTGCTCACCTGAGCCGCAGGGGCAATCCTGCCGCCACGAAGTAGACCTCATCGCAGACCCCCGCCACGGCCTGGTTGAGCCAGCCCTGCTCATCGCGGAACAGCCGGGCAACGGGGCTCGCGGGCACGATGCCGCCGCCCACTTCGTTACTGACGAGGACCACCGGGCATTGGACGCTCGAGAGCGCTTCGATGAAGGCATCCCGTTCGCGCCGCCAGCCCGCGAGATCCACCGCCATCTCCTTCACCGGAGCACCCGATCCCTCCGGCGGGGGCCACAGGCAGTTGGTCAGCCAGAGCGTCAGGCAGTCGATCAGCAGCACGCCTGCGGCGCCGCTCTCCTCGCGCAACGCCGCCGCAAGCTCGATGGGCGCTTCGCGCACTCGCCAATGGCCGGGACGCTCGCGTTGATGTGCCTCGACGCGCGCGGCCATCTCCGGATCGGCCACAGTGGCGGTGACGATGCAGCAGACATCGCTCGAGCATTGCGCCGCCTGGCGGGCGGCCAGTGTGCTCTTGCCGCTGCGGGCGCCGCCGAGAAAGAAAGATTTCATGGGTGAGGACGATGATTGCAGGACGGGGGCGAAAGGACTGCCGCGGCAAGGGCCGCGGGGCTCATGCTCAACCGATCTCCTTCAGCGGGACGCCCGGATCGGCCAGCCGGCCCGGGTCTGGCCGCGCGCGAAGCGCGATCAGCCTGCGCGCGGCCATCTGGTCCTTCGCGGTATTGATGCTGTCGAGGGCGATCAGCTCACCGCCGCGCAGATAGCAGGCGCTGAAGGCGCGCGCGGCGGGATCGCCGCGCAGCACCACCGAGTCGTAACCCTGCGCAATGCCGACGATGACGAGCTTCAGGTCATACTGGTCGGACCAGAACCAAGGCACCTTGTCGTGCACCGTGTCCAGGCCGAGGAGATTGAGCGCAGCGCTCGCGCCTTGCTCGAACGCATTGTCCACCGATTCCAGGCGCAGCCGCCGGCCATAGTGCGGGCTCGGATGGCTGCAACAGTCCCCGGCGGCGTAAATGGCGGGATCGGCCGTGCGGCAATACTCATCCACCACCACGCCGTTGTCGCAGGCGAGTCCGGCCGCGAGGGCCAGCTCCACGTTGGGTATCGCACCCACGCCGACGAGGACCTGGTCCGCCGGATGCTCCCGCCCGTCGCCGGTCAGGACCGCTCGCACGCGCCGGCCTGCGGGCTGCGCGAGGAACGCCTGGACATTCGAGTTGCAGAGGATGCTCACGCCGTGGCGCGCATGCTCGGCCGCATAGAACGCCGAGACCTCCGTGCAGGTGACCCGGCTCATGACTCGGGCGGCCGTCTCCAGCACCGTGACCGAGAGGCCCTGCTCGCGCGCGGTCGCCGCCACCTCGAGTCCGATATAGCCTCCCCCCACGATGACCAGGCGCGCCCCAGTGGAGAGGCCCGCGCGGATCCTGTCGACGTCCGCTATGGTGCGCAGGGTATGGACACCCTCGAGATCAGCGCCGGGCACACCTAGGGGCCGCGAGCGGGCGCCCGTGGCAAGCAGCAGCGCGTCGTACGCCAGCTCCGAGCCGTCGTCGAGCCGCAGACGCTGCTCGCGCCGGGCAAGCTCCACGACCCGCCGACCGAGCCTGGTCTCGATCGAGTGCTCCTCGTAGAAGCGTTGCGGGCGCAACAGCAGCCGCTCGCGCTCGAGCGCCCCGGCCAGGTATTTCTTCGAAAGCGGGGGGCGCTGGTAGGGCAGCCAGGGCTCCTCGCCCACCAGCGTGATCTTTCCGCCGAAGCCCTTGCGGCGCAGCGTATCGATGGCCTGGACGGCGGCCTGGCCGGCGCCCACGATGACGATGTTCTCGAGCATGCAGGGGAAGCTTACCGGAGCACTCCCGAGTCCCGCACCATGGGAGCGCGCATCCGGGCCGAGGCTGCGCCATAATGGTGCAAAAGTATCGCGCGCGAAGCGCCTGGGCGTGCCAACTCAGCGATTTATCCGGATTTCCGAGATGGCACGAAAACTGCAAAAATGGCTCTGCCCGGGAGCCGGACAGGCTCCCAGACCGTCTGAGCGCATGCAGCGCTCGGCGCTATGGCACGCTAATCTAGAAGACAACGCCCCTATCCGGAGAGCCCGCACATGAAATTGGTCACCGCGATCATCAAACCGTTCAAGCTCGATGACGTGCGCGCCGCGCTGTCCGAGATCGGTGTTTCGGGCATGACGGTGACGG
>DAIDHH010000195.1 GCA_027452045.1 Gammaproteobacteria bacterium | reverse complement strand
ACCGCGCGCAGGGTTCTTCGTTCTGAGGCCGACGTTCCCAGAAAAATCGGGCTGGGGCAGGGTGCAGTGGCGGTAGCCGATCCGCGCGGGTGCGCCTTCCGGCCATGACGGACACCATCGGAGCGAAGCGACGCAAGCAGGACGATTACTCTACTGACTGGCCGCCGTGGTGCTCAGTAAGCGTTTAGTCCTGGCCGCATAGATTTCAAGGTAGCGGTCCTTGAAGCGCTCGTACTTCCTGAGCGCCGCCTCTTTCCCCAGCCGTTGCGGCACCGGAGCGGATGCCCGCGCAGTGCGTTTGGCGACAATCCTAGCGTCGATTTTCTTGAGATTCACCATCGTCGATTTCATCCCGCCCGCGTGCCGTCGATTGCCTACCATGGCACTACCTCCCCAAGTCCTCACCAGGAATCTGTTCATCGTCGTCCGCATCCCGCCCCGCCGCCCATTCGCGGGCCGTCGTCACGAGCACGACGTTGCCTTCCGTACGCAGTCCCTCATACCGATCCTGGTTCGTCTGTCCGCTCGCATCGCTCTCCTTCCACCACTGCTCAACCTGGTCGATGTTGAGTCCCTGCGCGAGCACGGACCCATCTTCGTGGCGGATTGAGTACCGCCGCTCGGCCTTCTGCGCAGGCGACTCGCGTGCCGCCTGCCGCGCCTGGCCCGGCCGCTCGGATTCAAACACGATGTGATCACGCGTTGCGCGCAGCCTGGATAGCGCTTCCGTATACTTCATCCCGCCTTCGGACAAGCGCGCCGGAATCCGCGTGAGGTCCTCGAGATAATGCGCTGCGGAGTGCGGAGACTGCCCCGGGTGGTAGAACGTCTCGATCACGATCCCACCATCGGCGCGGCGCGCGCCGTAGAGCTGCAACCTCCACCGATCACCTTCGTGGCTACACTGCTCAGTCGCATCCGGCTTGCCGTGCAGCGTCAAATTGAGGGCGATGCCGAGAAGTCCTTCGGACTTCGCGAGCCGCGCCCGCTCGGCATCGAGTTCGGCGTACGTCAGTTTCTTGCTCATCGCCCGAGGTCCTCCTCGTCGCCCGCCAAGTAAGCGTCCCGCTCGCCCGGTACATCCCCAAGCGGGGTCGGCGCGAGGGACTGCGCCGATTCGCTTCCCTCATCGTTATCGAGCGCTTTCCACAACGCCGGCAAGTGCTCGTTGACCACATTCACGACGTCGGCTCCTCGAATCTCCACGTCGTCGCAACCGAAACCGAGACTCTCGAGCGCCGTGACCAATTCGCGCGCAGAGCGCGCGATAGAAGACTCGGTCTTGCCCGCCGCCGCGCCAGTCTCTTGTGGTCGATCCAGCCACGGCCGCGCATCGAGCGCGGCACGCTCCTTCGCGGGCAGGCGCAAACCCCTCGCGCGATCGACCGTCTCCACGGCCCGATGAGCGCGGTCCGCGACGGCATTCATGCGGTCGTAGAAGCGAACCGGGTCCACGGTCTCGAGCCGCGCACACACCACATCGCGCGCGACCTCGAGAAGCTCCACGGCATGCTGCTCGCTGGCTGCGGTCTTGCGATTGAGCAGCCCCGCCTCGCGCAGCGCATCGTTCAACGAATCACGAAGCTCAAATGCCTCGGGCGCGCGAAGCGGAATGACCTCGCGGCACTCCTCGCCCTCGAACAGCCCAACTTCGATGCGCCCGTCCTCGGAGCGCGCTTGAATGTTGTCGACGTGGCTCATAGGGGTCTCCCGGCACAGAAGAGAATGGGTGCCTCTCCACTCTCCTCCCCCGCCCGGGCCCCTGCGGGGGCCCCCTTTGCAGGGCGCAGCCCGCACTGCGTGCAGCACCGGCGGCAAACCCGGCGCAGCCGGTCAGCACCTCATCGAGGTCGGGGAAGCCGCCTCGAGTCATCCAACCGCGCGACGTTGTCCGGCATGGCCGGCAGGTAATCAAACAGCCTGTAACGCAGGGTGTTTACCAGGCGGCAGTACATATCGATGTGCCGGACGGTGCCGCCGTGCGCCCGTATCCACTCAGTAGCGGCGACTGGGTCCATGGCAATCAGGTTCGATAGCGGCCGGTGCTCTGCGGCCATCCAGGTCAGGATGTCGAGTTCTGTGGTATTCACTGAGCGGAAATCGTCTTGGTATCCATTCGGGTTACCGCCCCATGTCCTTCCCGTCATCCTGCTCCTCATCAGGCGCTTGCATCTCATGAGGATGGGTGTCTTGGGATCCGAGTTTCCGATAGGCGGTCTTCAGATCGATGGCAATTCGCTCGAAATGACCTCGAATTTGCTTCGCTTGATGCGCGTTGCCACGCGCGAGCGCGGTCGCAAACGGACCGCGTGCGACCTTGTCGAGAAGCGCGATATGCGCGTCGCGCAAAAATGGAAGCGCGACATCAATACGAAAGCCGCCACGTCTCGCGGCTGACACCTGCGCAAGTCGCAGCAGGTCCATAGCATCCTTCTCTCCCTTGCGGCTCCCCTGACGATCCGCGAACGCCTCGAGCTTCAAAATCGTCAGGTGCTCGATGCCGCCTACACGAATCTCACCGTACTTCTGCGCGTGTGCCGCCGCCTCATCATATGGCACGATGAGCGCCGACTGGCGTTCGGTATAGATGTCGAACTCGAATTCATTCTTGACCATCTGATGCTTGCTCAAACGTCGGTTGGACGTGACCTCCTCGACATCTCGAAGATCGGCCATATCGGCGAGCGAAATCAGAAAATCGGCATCATGCGTCGCCTCCGCGAACGCGGCAGCGGTAGCCGTGTTGATCGCATGCAGATACACCGCGATACCACCGATGAAGATCACCCCCTCCGGGAATTCGCGCGCGACCTCGCCACAGGTGGCCAGTAGACTCTGAAAGTCCGAACGCTCGGTATTCATCGGAGTCCCCTCTTGGCAGAATTCATAATATTCGTTAGTATAACGCCAATTATGGTTACGTCCATCTTTTTCCCGCCTCCACGCTATGAAATCGCGCCCCGACGTGCGCGCGCGAGGCTCTACCGGCTCCACGAGCTCTGTGCCGCGGCCGGCGTGCCGTGCCGCGCATCCGGAGACTGGGTCCGTCGCCGGGTCTTCGTACGGACGGGAGGGGAATACGACATTTGCGCGCAGCCTGGGTACTGTGGTGATGTCGTCGTGACGGTTCCGGCCGGGGAAGAGAAACCGGCGGCGCGCCAGGCGCTCGCGGCGCTCGCTTATGGACTCTTTGACGGAGTGGCGCGCGAGAGTATCCGCGGCGCGCCCTGGGCGCGTCCCGCCGCGCCACCGGGCAGGCCCCGCAGTGGTCGGGCCAAGACCACTGCCGAGCGTCAGCGAGCATTCCGGCAGCGTCAAGCTTCATAGCCACGGACGAGCGCGACCGCGCCCTACCGCCCCTGATCACAGGCGTCCGTGACGTCCTGTTCCTCGTCCTGCTCGTTGCTCGGCTCCGCACGCTTCGCCGTCGCCTCGTGATGGCGCGCGAGGACCTCCGCTTCCAGAGCTCTCATGCGCGTCAGTGCCCCAATCGCCATGGTGACCACTTCGTTGTAGTGAGTCGCGGTCGGAATCACGCGGCCTTCATCCAATTGACGATCGAAGGTCTCGATCTCCTCGAGCGCCTCACGAAGCGTCCAGCCTGCGGCGAGCTGGGCGGCATTGCGCCAGTCCCGCGCCTGCTCGGGCGCCCCGAACTCGGGGCATTCCGGCGTGCGGGCGAGCACCTCTCCATCGACACCCACGATGGCGAGCTGACAGCCATGGGATGCCTGATCCGGCTCGATGCGATATGGACCCCGTGCCGCCTCAACCTCCGCCCGACCGGGCACCCGTTCGGGTGCCGGCGCGGCACCGCTCACGTCCGGCCGTGACGGCTCGGCCGTCCGCAACTGATCGGGCCTGAACCCGAGCGCGGTATCGATCACGTGCTGCAAGTCGCCCGTGCGCACCTCCCTCGGCCCGAGCTCGCTCGCGGGCAGATCGCCCGTGATGTCCACCGGCTCGTTATCGCCATCGGTGTTCCGTCCGACGAGAACGACTTCGGCGTCATCCGCCGGCACGACCGGGTCACTGAGATCGGTGATGAGAAGATACGTGCCATCGTCACAGGGGATGCGCACCGCCGTGCAATTCCCGCCGGTCCCGACCTCGGTCATGAACGTATAGGACTCGACGATTTCCCGGAATGTACCCAGCGGCGGCAACGTCGCGCGGAGCCTCTCCACGTCGTATCCCACCCGATCGCGCAGGTCATCGAGCATACGGTGCGCCTCGGCGCGACGCTTGTAATCGCGCAGACACGCGAACTGCTCATCGTTGAGATCCGCCAACCGTAGCCGCTTCGCTTCGCTCATACCGATCTCCTGGCACAGAAGAGAATGGGTGCCTCTCCCCTCTCCTCCCCCGCCCGGGCCCTGCGGGCAGCGCGTGCGTTACCGCCCGGGATCGAGGTCCTGCTCATCCTCTTCGTCCTCGATTTCCGCCCCGGAATGTTCCGCGCGTTTCAGGTCGAGATCCCGAACCTCCGCGAGCTCATAGCTCGTACTGCGCCCGCCGGCATCGAGCTTGCGCAGGATGCCGCGCTCGAGAAGATCCGTGATGTCGCGCAGTGCGGTATCCGCCGAGCATTTCGCGACAGCCGCCCACTTCTTGTTCGTGAAGTTGCCCTGGAATCCATCGAGGAGACGGTTGAGGAGCTTCCTCTGGCGCTCGTTGACCGGCTCGCCGTCCATGCGTTGCCAGAAGCGCGCCTTGGCGAGCACGGCATCCAAGGTCTTGTGGGCCTGCTCGACAGCGTGATTGAGAGTGGGCAGGAACCACCCGAGCCACTCGGTGGCATCCAGGGTTCCCCTCTGTGCGCGCTCGAGGTGATCGTAGTAGCCGTTGCGGTCGCGCTCGATCTCGCCCGAGAGGCTGTAGAAGCGCTGCGCGCTGCCATCGGCCCGCGCGAGCAGCATGTCGCCAATTGCGCGGCCGACGCGGCCGTTGCCGTCATCGAAGGGGTGAATGGACACGAACCAGAGGTGTGCGAGCCCCGCCTTGATGAGCGCGGGATCCCGGGAGGGCTCGTTCACCCAGCGCAGGAACGCGCGCATCTCGGCGGCCAGACCTTTGGCCGGCGGGGCCTCATAATGAACCCGCGGCCGATCGATGCGGCCGGAAACGACCTGCATTGGGCCTTCCGCATCGGTCCGCCAGCGGCCGACCGTGATTTTGATGAGGCCCGAGTACCCGGTTGGGAAGAGCGCCGCGTGCCAGCCATACAGGCGCTCGCGGGTAAGCGTGGCGGTATAGTTTGTGGTCGCATCGAGGACCATTTCGACCACCCCCTCGACGTGCCGGTCCTTCGGCGCGGCGGCGCCGACGTCGACGCCGAGCCGGCGGGCGATCGATGAGCGCACCGCCTCGGTATTGAGCTTCTCCCCCTCGATCTCGCTCGACTTGAGCACGTCTTCGGTGAGCGCATCGAGGTGCGCCCGGGCGCGGAGCTCAAAGCCGATATCGGCCATGCGGCCGAACAGCAGGCCCTGGGCACGGGAGACCTCGGCGAGCGGGCCTGCGAGCTGCGCAAGGTCATAGTGCCACTGGGGCCACTCAGGAGTCTGCCAGACGTACCGATATTCGCCGCTATTCATGCGGTGATCATGGACTCTATTCACCGCATCCGCAATTGGACAGGCGTGGCACCGACTGCGGCGGCCCTCTGTGAACTTTATGCCTGAGTGCCAAGCATTTCATATCAGTTTGCGCTTTAGCGCAGATCGCCTATTTGCGCGCCTCCCACTTCGGACCGAGTTTGCCCGCCGCTTCCCGATCCGGCCACCAGGCCCCCTTGCAGCCGCCGCAGAAGTAGTAGTCGTTCCCGTTGCGCGTCTTTTTTTGATGCGTCGCGGTCTTGCACTTCGGACACTTGGGGCCCGTGCCGGGCGCAGCCCTGGTCCCGGGCGTTGCCGCGGCACCCGACCCCTTCGCGGCATCCGGATCGAATTTCCGGCCCGGCGTACCGTGCCCGTCCACGAAGATTGACTCGCAGGCGAGGCATTTGTGGTGCGGCCAGCCCTTCTTGCTGACACGCGCCACGCACCGCTTCTCGCCGCAGGCCGGACACACCGTCATCGCGGTCGCTCCGGGGATCGTTTCGCCGTGCGCGTTCAAGATCGTCGCGATGACCGACCGCGCGGCGGTCACCGCCTCCGCATAGAACTCCTCGAACGTCCGCTGACCACTCTCGACCTCGGCGAGCCCATCCTCCTGAAGCGCCGTGTAGCCGGGGTCCACGAGCGGCACGCGCATGGCACGCAGGCCATCCACCAACGTGCAGCCGCGCTCGGTCGCATACAACGCACCCTTCTTCTGCTCGATGTACGCGCGCTGCTCGAGCCCCTTGATGACGCTCGAGCGCGTCGCCTCGGTGCCGATGCCGGAGGTCTCCTTCAGGCGCGCCTTCAACTTCGGGTCCGTGACAAACTTGTGGATGCCCTTCATCGCCTCGATCAGCGTGCCATCCGTATACCGCTTCGGCGGCTCGGTACGCTTCGCCACAACCTCCGCGCTGGCACACCGCAACACCTGGCCTTCCTTGAGCACCGGCAGCCCCTGCGGGGTGCACCCCCGCTGCGCGGCGGCACCGTCTTTGTCGCCATCGGCGGCGTCATCGTCGGTGCCGAGCGCCGTCCAGCCCTTCTCCTCCACGATCTTCGCGCTCGCCTTGAAGCGCTCGCCCGGGTGCGGCGCCCCGCCGTGGGGCGCGACGAAGATTGCCTCGCGCTGCTCGAACGTCTCCGGGCCCATGAAAAGCCGGATGTAGGACTCGCAGATGAGCTCGTACACACGCCGGGCATCCGGATCGATGCCCGCCGGTAGCGGCTGACCGGTCGGGATAATCGCGTGGTGCGCCGAGACCTTCTTCGAGTTCCACGCGCGATGCCGGCGCGCCGGATCGGTGCCCTTCGGCAAACTCCCGCCGTTGATCGCCTTCAAGAGCCGCTCGGCATCGCCCAGTTGCTCCTCGGGCAGATACTGACAGTCCGTGCGCGGATAGGTCGTGACCTTGGCCTCATAGAGTGCCTGCGCGGCCTTGTCCACCGCAGCCACCCGGATCTTCAAGCGCCGGCTCGCGAGCTTCTGCAGCGCCGAGAGTGAAAACGGCAGCGGCGCGGCGCGCTCGCCCCGCTTCGCGGTGAACTTCTCGACACGCGCATCTCTGCCCGCAACGGTCTGCGCGCAGCGCTCCGCGGGCCCGCGATCGAGGAGCAGTCCATCGGTGAGCAGGTCCTGCGGAATCTGCCAGCCGGCGGTGATGTCCTCCCCGAGCGTGGCGTTCACCGTGTAGTGATCGCGCTGCGTGAAGTTTTCGATCTCGCGCTGGCGGTTCACGATGAGCGCGAGCGCGGCGGACTGGACGCGGCCGATCGGCCAGAGCGCGCCTAAGCGCTGTGTCATGGCGTAGCTGCCTTGGAGCGAGATCAGCCAGTCCGCTCTCTGCCGGCCAAGGCCAGCGAGATAGAGTTTGAGGTACTGCTCGTTCGACTTCACCTTCGCCCAGGCGAGCTTCACGCTCTCGTCATCGAGCGCGGAGAGCCAGAGCCGCTGCGTCTTGCCCCGCCACCCGCAGTCCACGAGCACCTCTTCCACCAGGAGCTGTCCCTCGCGGTCGGCATCCCCGGCGTGCACGACCTCTGTGGCCCGCTTCAAGAGCCCCGCGAGCACCGCGAACTGACAGGCTGAGACCTCGTCCCGCGGCGCGAGCTTCCACTCCTCGGGCACGACCGGCAGGTCGGCGGCCCCGAGCTTTCCGCTCGCGACGTAGCTCTCCGGCGAGCGTTGCTCGAGCAGATGCCCCAGGCACCAGCTCACCGTAATCCCGCTGCCGCACTCGATGTATCCGACCCGGGCGGCATCGGCGGCCTTGAGTTTCTTCCGATAGAACTCACTGCCGTCCCGCCGCTTCCCGCCGCCGCCTGCGACTGCCGCGATCTCCCGCGCGACGGAAGGCTTCTCCGCAATGACCAGTCGCATGCCCCGCTCCGGAAAAAGTGGATCTCCACCTTCTCCGCCGCGCGGGCCCGCACTGCGTGCAGCACTCTTGCCGGAGCACAGTGCCTACGGCCGGCACTCTGGCGGAACGCGGCTCCACTCCGTGGGGTCCGTTCACTCCCGACGGGCGGCCGGGCGGTGCCCGCGACCTCAATTCCCGAACGCGTGGAGCGAAGCCGGAACGAACCCGTGGTCGTTCGGCCACAGCGCGCTCGTCTGCGGCGAGGGCCCGCGCAATGCGAGCGCTTGCACGGGGGCGGGCTGCCCGAGCGCGCCGTGCCGAGCGCGAGGATCGCGCCCCCACCGCGCCAGGTGCCCGCCCGGGATGGAAGGCACGATGACCTGCACCCCGGCGTGCCGGTATGTCTCGGCCGCATACTCCCGGCCGGCGAGCGAGCGCGGATTGCCGCTGTGGTAGATCGCGAGCGCCCGCGCGAGACGCTTGGCGCGCGGGGGTGCCCCCGGCACGGGACCGGCTCCCGCAGCTCGCCACGCGCGCAGCAGGATGAGACTGCCCGCGCGCAGGTTCTCGCACGGCTCGAGGACTTCCGCGGCCGTGAGGCGCAATGGAGCGAGCCAGCCGCTGTTCACCTGTGCGAGTCCGAGATCGACCGAGTGGCCGGCGCCGATCAGTTGGGCCGCGAGCCGCGCCGCACCGGCATAGGAGACCGGGTGATAGACGATATGCGTACTGTCATCATCGAGCGCATAGGGGTCCCCGCCGGACTCCTGCGCGACGAGCGCCGCCATGGTCACCGGGGAAACTTGGGGTGCGCAGCGCTCGAGCAACGCGCGCACACTCGAGGCAGACCTGGGGTCTGTGGCACGCGCAGGGACTGCGGCCGGAATGCGGTCGGTGGCACCACGGGTGCCTATGGCACCGGCCGCCATTGAAACCACTGTGAGCATCAGCGTCGCGAGGCGCGATACCGTGACTCTTCGCGCTGACATGTGTTTACCTCCGCTTGGGTTTGCGGTTATGCCGTCGCGCATCCGTTCGCGAGCGCCACTTCTTTCGCGCGTTTCGCGTCTCAATCTCCTCGGCGCGCCGCAGGATCATGGACTCTGGAATACGATCGAGCGTGAGGTCGGCTCGGCGCAAATACGGCATTTCCATCACGAGGACAGCGAGGGGCGCGCTCACGAGCAGGCCACCGATGAAACCCAGGACGACGTGAATGTCACACGCGATCAGGTGCATCCGTCCTCCTGTCCATTCCTCACGTGTACTCGAACTCGATCCGTGTTACGAGGTCTTCCGGCCGGGAGGCATGAGTCCGGCAGAAGAACTCGACGAAATCCTGCGGCCAGCACAACACCGGATCGTCCCGGAACCCCTCGCGCACACACTCCATCAGACCGTACCGCGACTCGAGCAGTAGCCGCTCGAGCGGCTCGCGGCGCACGCTGAGGATGCGTAGCGGAACCCGGATCACCTCCACCTTCTCCCCGCGCTTCAAGCCCTGGGACTTCACGACGGGGCGCACGAGGTCGCCCGGCTTCAAAAACGTCCACCCCATCCGGCGCGTCACCGTCTTCGTGCCGGCACGCACCTGCGCGGTCGTGAGCGCAAAACTCATGTTACGCATACAGGTTCTCCTGCTCAGCCGCGCTCGGCTCGACCATCTCCACCGCCGCGGCCATGATGCAAATCACCTCGAATCCGTCGCTCACGGTCGGCGCGCTCTCGCAGATTTTCGTGGCTGCGGCGATCGAGGAGATATCGAGCCGCTTCTGCACGGCTTCGATCACCATGCGCAGGCGCCACATCTCCTCGCGGTAACGGTCGCCCAGGAGCAACTTCGCCCCATCACGCATCTCATAGAGCTTCGCGGTGATTTGGACCGGCCGAGCCGGCTCGCTTCGTCGGTTCATGGCACCGGAAACTCCGCCCAAACCGTCCCGTCGAGTTCCCGGCCTGCGCGGCGCGTACCGCACCGAAACATGACGCCCATCTTCCCCGGCACCGGCCGCTTCGTGGTCGGATGCGCGGCCTTGGTGTCGCAGAGGCAGTTCGGCGCCCACTCGCCCCATTGCTTGAAGTGAAAGGGCACGTGCGCCAGGGCGCACTGATCGCGGATCGAGCGGACCCACTCCGGGTGGACCGGCCGCGCATCCGGACCGCTCTCCCCGCCGACGATCACCCAGTTGATCCTTGGGTTTCTCACAGAACTCCCGCCATACGGGCGCAGCGGTCCGAACATACCGACGGGTACCTCTTCCAGAGCCACGCGGCCGAGTAGCGGCTCGCAGGACACGAAATGCACTGCCGCAGGCACTGCGATGAGCTTCGGAATGTCCCGGTCTGCCTCCTCCTGATTCACGACCGTCGCGCCGAGCCATACATTGGGCAATGGGTGCTCGAGCCAAGCAGGCGGCAGCATGCGCTGTGCATTCCCGATACGCTTCGTGAGCAGCACCCACGTGAGCGCGGGCGTCGCCTCGATCAGCGCCCAAAGGTCTGCGCGCCAAGCGTCGGGCACCGCATTGTCAAAGACATCGCCGAGACTCGCGCAAAACACGCGCAGGCCCCGACCCATCTGTACCGCCTTCGCATTCCAGCCGAGCGGCTCCCGCCAGTTTGCAGCCGACGTCCGCACAGGAGGTCTACCCCACGCAACGCGGCCGAATCGCGCGGCCCACCGCTCGGCGTAGCAGTGATCACAGGCCGGCGACACCTTCGTGCAGCCGATCCACGGGTTAAATGTCGCGTCGCACCAGGAGATTGCACTCTGTTCAGCCATGGTTAAACCTCACCGTCCTCGGCCATGTGCCGGAGGAGCTCGCGGCACTCCCCGACGTGCGTCCTTCCCAACCACTCACGCACGATCGTACCCCCTGTGGTTTTGACAGGGAGGGTGGCGGATCTGGAAGAATCCTTTGAGCCGAGGGTTCACTTCCATCGCGAGTCGCGACAACCCCGAGACGTAGGTGTTGTTGATCTTGAACTCATCGCCCCGGCCTCGAACATCGCTCTCGAAGCGCAATACATGACAGAGACAATCCGCCGAATGGTGCTCTCGCCTCCCCCGCACCCGCAGTGCAAGCCGGACGAATTCCTCGAAAACGTTCATGTTGTCGGCGAGCCATTCCCAGAACGCAACCGGATAGGTCCCGTCGTCGTACCGTGCGCGCCAGTGGTCCACTGGGGGCGAGCCGAGCGGCAAACTTCCCTGAGACTCAACGGACTGTTGCATGGTGATCACCGTCGGAATGTGGTAGCACTGCCGCCTGGAGGCGGGCGGCCCGCCGCTTGGCGAGACGCGCGACCTTGCGGCTGCCGCCGCACCACTTCACCGCATCGCGCTCAGACCAGTGCTCGACCGCGAGGATTTCGAACGTGGTGCGCGGATCGGCAACGCGGACGCCAGGCTTATGCGCGCGCTCGAGGTACTGCTCCCGTGCGCGCCGTTCTTCCTCGTCAATGAGCAGCTCGTCGGTGCCGCTCGCGCAAGACCTGTCAGCCGGAGCCTCAAAGGTGCTATCGAGGTCGAATTCCTCCGCCCCCGCGGTCGACCATCCCCACCGCCGCGCCGTGCGCCAGGCGCGCACGATGAGCCAGGGGCGCAGCGGGCCGCGGCGACCATCGTAGCGGGAAATCCCAAGCGCCACTTCCAGGCACATGACTCGCATCTCCTGCTCGACATCCTCGAGCGGCGAGCGTGTTGCACGACTGATCTTCATAGCCTCCTCCCGAATTACCTCAAACAGCCGCTCGGCCTCCTGTGCAACGCTTGCACCGGTCGCGGCACCGCCCCTGCTGGTCACGACCGCTGCTCCGCTGTCCTGACATTCTTTTCGTCGTCACCGGTGATCGCCGTCTCCCCATCCCCTTCTTTCTGGTAGTGACGCACTGCGAATGCCTGTGCGCAGCAGGGTTCGAGCTCAGGCGGGCGGACGATGTGCCTGAGCGCCCGGTTTAACGTCGCCTCCACGGGGGCCAAAGCGGAACGCAGAGCCATATAGGCCGCCTCCGTGATGTCCGCGTGACCGGCAAGCGCTGCGATGCCCGCATCGAGTTGCTCGCGTAGACAATCGAGCCCTGTCACCAGCGCGGCGCGCTCGTCGTGAGCCGTATCGTGAAGTGCCGCCAGTGCCTCCACGTGGGTCCGCTGCGGCGGCTGCGGCGGCTGCGGACCCAAGCCTTCCGACGCGATCTGCGTTACCCGGCACTCGCCGCTCTCCAGGATGGCCTCTACTTCGGCATCGCTAATCGGATCGCCATTCGTCGCGGAGCCGCCAACAGAGTCCGTCTCGTGCCCGCCACTGGATTGGATTGCGACATCGCCGCTCGACGCAAGCCTTCCCCGTTCTGGGCGGGTCCGGGGCTCAGCCCCAAGTTGCGCCTGCGGCGCGCCGGTTACGGCCCGCGCCTGGCGGGGCATGACGAGGCGCTGTTGCTTGGCGCGCTCCAAACGTTCGTGCTCGAGTCGCACGCGCTCGCAGCGCTCGACCGTCACCGGATCGGTGCTGTCTAGTACTTGCCTTCGCGCCGGTGGATCGAGCCCGCAGTACGCGTCCCACGCGCTCACCGACGCCAGCCTTCCTGCCGTGATGAGCTCGCGGGCATCCCCTGAGCGCGCTACGGCGAGGAGCGACACCACGCGGTCTTCGTGGTGACCCAGCACGCGAGCGATCGCCGATACCGGAAGGCCCCCGTCGGCAAGCCGGAGCACGCCGGTCGCCTGCTCCTCGAGTGTCAATTGGTCACGATGGGTGTTCGCCGCCAACTGGATCACCATCGTGACCAATTCCACGCGCTGCGTGAGATTGATCTCGCGCGCGACGAGCGTCGGCAATCCCTCGAGCCGCGCCGCGCGCCAGCGCCGCTCGCCGTCGACGAGCACCCATCCGCTCCCTTCACGTCGGACCACGATCGGCTGAATCTGCAGCACACGCAGACTCCAGCCGAGCTCAGCGAGGCTCTCCTCGTCGAAGTGTTTGCGAGGTTGCTCGGGATCCGTCCGCACCTGATCGACGGGCACCGTGATAAGTTGCGTGTCTTCCCACTCGGCGGGACCGAAGCCGAGATCGCCCGATCGGCCCAGGACCCCGCCAACCGGCTGGGTCGCCCCGAAGGGAGGCACAGGCGGCATCGCCAATTGCGATTCTTGAACGTTCTCCACACTCATGCTCGTGTCTCCTCGTGTTGATCCCCTGCCGCTGCGCGCACGGCCTGCGTCTGAGGCTCCGCGTGACCTGGACTCCACACCATGCGGTGAGACTCGAGAAGTCCCGGATCGACGCTGATATCGACCTCACGGACTTCCGAGATGCGCAGCGGATGCCGCTCGGCTTCCTGCCGGGACAGGGCAAGGCGCGCGACGGGTGCCCGTGGTGACGAGCCAGCGGCCGATGTGATGAGAAAACAGAACACACTCACGGCCGGTCCCCGGAGTCCACCGCCACCGCGAGCGTCTCAGTCCGCATCATGAGACGCACGATCTGCGCCGATGAGCGCATACGCACCGCGGTAACCAGCGCGAGCTGCAACTGCCCGATTTTCCAATCTCGAGCAAGAGTGCCTCGCGCCTGCTGCGCTTCGCGCAGCGCCGCGGCAATCCCGGCGATGCGCACCTCAAGCGCGACATCGGTCGCCGTCGGCACGCCTGGCGCTGCGGTCGCGCTGGCGGTCGACACCCCCCATCTCACCGATCGCTCCGCGCTCGCTTTGCGCACGCACGTCGCGCACGTGCACGCGAACGCCCCGATGCTCTTGGGCCTCCCACATGCCGCGCAGCGCTGCTTTCCCTGCAAGATGGCGGCAGGAACGCCAGCGACTTCACTCCCCACTGTGGTACTCATGTCACCCCTCCTACCTTCTCGAGAAGCGCAACGAATGTGTATGTCCATCCCATTCGCACGAGCCGCAGCACGTGCTCGCGCATTTCGTCTGTGACGACACGACGTCGAGTCATGAGGGTCTGTCCTGATCGAGTTGGTAACGCGCAAAGAGTGCAACATCGAATCTCGCACGCTCGATGAGAAACGCCGTGATCGCGACAGTCTGATTACCTCGCGCACCGGGCCGCTCGGCCCACACGACCGATGCGGTACCGCTTCCCTCGTCGACCTCGACGTTGAGCGCGCTCAGCACGTGCGGGTGATGGAACTGGCGGCGGATCGATTCCAGCCGGCGCGCCTCTATCTTGACAAGCGGTTCAGGCATTGTCGGTTTCCGTCACGGGCCGCCCCGATGCCGAAAAGCGTCGCTGCAGAAGTTCCTCCACCGAAGTCGGCGCTTGCGCGTGGCGCGTCTCGAGTCCTGTGGCGCGCACCGACGGCGCCGTCCCAATGCTACCGGCCGCACGGTCCACTGCGTGGAGCAACCGCTGCGCCGGCGGTGCCAGATGCGGGAGCGCCGCGCGGGCTTCAGCAACGTCGCGCGACTCGCTGTAAGCATCGAGAAATCGTCGCTCGAGCGCGTGCAGCCACGCGCTGTCGCAAAGCGCGATCGCGCCGTATCCGCCGATTGCGGCCACCGCGCGATCGACCAGCGCATCGCCGCTCTTGAGGTCCTGGCGAACGCGACCGAGCGAGATCGCGTCGCGTGCCGTGCGGCGCGCGGTTTCCCATGCCTCGACGGCATCGCGTTGCGTGGCGCTGCGACGCAGATCCTCGAAGTCCTTCGGCGTCGGCATCCACGCGCAGCGCTGCAGGAGCACTTGCGCCACGGCACGGAATTCCTCGATGCTCCAGGACTGCATCGTGCGCCAATAGAGCTCGATCGTTGCGGCGGAGAGCTCTCTTCCTTTGAGCTCGGCGAATCCAACCACGATCTCCGTGAATGTCTTGCAGTCTTCGTCTTTCATTTGCGTCCCTCCACGCGCCGCATGAACTCCTCGGCGGCCGCGAGATTCTTGCGTGTCAGTGCACTGACCCCAGCGCGCGGTGGCGCGGTTGCGAATTTCAACCCAGCCTCGATGTGCCGCGCATCGCGCAGGAACAGTTCGATGTCGTCGTACATCGTGGCCCTGTCGTTTTGCCCCATGTGATGCGGCGAGGATTGATACCCTTCGATGGCGCGGCATAGGTCCGCTTCGCTGTACGCGGCAAGGGCATTCGTGATGATCTTGCGTCGCTTAGCATCGAGCACCGCCTTTTGGTGCCCGTACAGGCGCTGCCAGTGTGCGAACACGCGCTCGACGGCATCGCCAACACGGCGCCCTGCGTGCGGGGGCGCGCCGGCCTCGGAGCGGACACTCAACAGTTCCCCTTGCGCCGCCTCCCCAATGAGCGGATCGGTCCCGTCATCCCCCTCCCCCGGTGCACGCAAGTGCACATGGGGTTTTGTTTCCTGTTCCTGTTCCTGCTCCTGCTCCTGATTCGCCGTAGCCTTCGAGGAAGGCTCTCGGATGGCGTCCCGGAAGGCTTCCGCATAGCCTTTACCCCACCCTTCCGCCAAGCCTTTAAGTACCTGATAGGCTTGGTGTTTCAGGTCACATTCCGGGATCTCATCGAAGATCGACGCCCATGACCTGATGACATTCGGAGATTCCGGCTTGTTGTAGCGCGGAGCATTCGGGAGCCAGACCAAACCCGCCGCCCAATCAGCCTTTGCCATACCCTTCAGGGAGACTTCCCGGAAGGCTTCCCGAAAGGCTTTCAACGGCCATCGGAGCCGATGCGCGAGCGCCACGTCGGACGCCTCGAAGAGGCCAGGGATGCTGGTCGTCTGTGGTCCGAGGAGGAAGACAATCCAGAGGGATTGCCCGCTCGGTGGCAGCGGCGAGAGCTCGCGGAACTTCTGGTCGTTCCAGGTCCGCAGGTCGAACTTGCGGTAGCGCGCCATTTCAGCCTCCCCGCCCGAGGCCGGCGGGATCGCACTCCCCCTCGGACTCGAGATCGATCGGGGCGGCTGAGCGCTCAGGACGATCCAGGACCGGCCGTCCCGTCACCAGACGGGCCAACGGGCTCTCCCCGACGCCGAGGGCGTCCTGCGCGCGCGTGACCGCAACATAGAACACGTTGAGGTCCTCCTGGGCATCCGCCAGGCGCGCCCGCCACGCCGCCTCGGTCTCCCCCTTCTTCTCGTTCGGTTTCGGGCCGAAATCATCGGCGAGCAGCACCCGGCGGAACTCGAGGCCCTTGGCCGCGTGCGTGGTGAGACACACTACGTCGCGACCGCTCGAGTCGATGGCTGCCTGGTTCTTGCCGACCGCCATCTCGCTGATGATGGCCCGGGTGCCGTCATACCCATGCTCGGCGGCGAGTTTGAGCAGGATCTTCACGTCGGGCATATCGCCAGCCTCGACGGACTCGCGGAGCTCATTGAAGGACCGGAAAGCGCAATACCGGCGCGCCGCGCTGCGCCCAGTGGACTCGAACCGCTCGAGCGCATCGATTTCGCTCAGCATGGCAGCGCGCTCGAGACAGAGCGCGGGGCTGCGGCCTTCCTCGGCAAGCTCGAGTGCGATGCCGATCGCCGCCCCGTTCGTCCGGCAGATCACCGCGGTGGGGGCATCGACGGCAACGCTCACCGTAGAGGGTCCGCCGGCGCCGGTGATCCGAAACGCCGAGCCGCCGAGGGCGAGCACGCGATTGGCAACATCGGCCACTGCCGGGCCGAAGCGAAAAGACTGCGTGAGCGCGAGCCGGCGATGCGAGTCGATCTGTCGCATCGCATCCACCGCGCCGCGCCACGCGTAGAGCTGCTGGTGAGAGTCGCCTACCGCAATGGTCTGACACCCCTGCTCGCCCGCAAGCTTGAAGAACTCGAGCGCCAATGGGTTCGCGTCCTGCGCCTCATCGAGCAGCACGTAATCCCACGCCGCGCGGGGTCGGCTCATCACGTACAGTTTCAGGTAGATGTCATGGTTCGACGGAAACTCACCGGGGCCGCTCATCTTCTCCCACAGCCTCTGCGCGGCACCCTCCAAGAGCCGTCCGAAGTCCGAAGCGGCCTTCGCCAGCAGTTCGCGTTGCTTTTCCGGCCGCTCATCGGGCGCGCAGTGTGCAGTCGCCGTATTGAGCCACCCGGTCGCATAATCGCGCAGCGTGCCCCAGGGGAAATGTCGGGGTCCAAGCGCCTCATCCGCGGAGTGACAGAAATTGCCGACCCAGTCCTTCAGCAGATACCCCTGCGCGGTGGGCGAGAGCGGACATTCCCCGCGCGCATCGAACGCGAGCCACCGGGTGAGTCCCGCGGCTTCCGCCGCCGCGCGCGCGGGCAGCGCCATGTTGAGCCGTCCGCCGCGCTTGAAGGGCTCGGCGAGCGCAGAACGGTACGCGATGGAATGGAGCGTGCGGGCCTCGCACCCCGTGCCCGTGAGTTTCCCGCTCGTGGTCTTGGCCGCCATGGCGTTATAGACCACGAGAATGCCGCAGCGTCGGCCCATCATTCGCGCGACAGCCGCACACGTCGTGGTCTTGCCCGAACCCGCTCCGGCTTCCACGGCGAGGGCTTCGCCGCCACGGGCTGCGTCGACGATCGCCGTTTGTTCGACGGTGAGACGCACGGAGGAGATTGGGACGCGTTTGCCGCCACTCTGGGAGGCACCAGCGCGCTCGCGGCCGAAAAGATCGGACTGCAGCCTGTTCACGCTATCCATACTCCCCAAGACGGCGATTGCAGGGCCTGCGCGGCTCCGCTCCGGCCGTACTCATGATCGGGAGGGGTTCCCGGAGCGCGCCCGAAGCCGCAGTGAGTTCTCTTATCGACCTGGCATGTGTGCCGCCGCGACGACCTATTCTGTGATGCAGGTCCGCTGTCGCCGCGCGGCGTCAGGCGCAGACTTCTGAACGAGCCGCTGGAACAGGTGCGCGACCTTCGATGCCTCGGCGGAGCTCGACGTGCCATCCACGCGCAGATGGCGCGGAGCGTCCTGATTGCAACCAATATCCGTAAGAAGACGGACGGAGAGGATTCACAGTGAGTAAGTCGACAACTGAGCCCCGCGTGGGGACGGCAGACGATTCCAGCAGGAACGATCCCTTTCGGGTATTCTGTGAGCCTGACGCACGGGGATCGAGGGGCCAAGGGAGTCAACATCACCCGCCCCTGCGCCTCGTGGTGAGCAATGACGATTTCCGGTCCCGCAAATATGCCCAGTCCACGTCCGGCCGCAGTTCTTCGCAGGACACCCGTCCGCCAGATTCGCGATCAATCGCGATCACCAGTTCGGTGCCGCAAGGCCGCGTGCCGTACGCGACGTTGTGCAGGTGGCCCGCCGAGATGCAGCAACGCTCCGCAAAGCTGGAGCGGTCGGCGCGCGTCATCGATTTCAGGAAGGCTTTGAGGTCCACGCTCCAATATCACCATACGGGTATAGATAATGCAACACCATTTGGTGACTTCACCAAATGGGGAGCATCCGTACAAGATGCCGCTGTGCCAAATTCCTCAGAAACTGATGTCGTCCTGATCCGCCGAGCCAACCTGCGCAGGCTTCTTGAACTGCATTTTGGCGGGAACCAGTCCTCCCTCGCGCGCCTTTACAATCCGAAAAACCCTCGGGCCAACTATTTCAGCGACTTATTACGAGGAGAAAAGAGCTTCGGGGAGAAAGCCGCGCGCCGCATCGAGGCCGCTGCTCGCCTTATTCACGGACAATTGGATATCCCGGACAGCCCCCTCCTCGTTGACAATTCAAGCCGAAGCCCCGTTAAAGACGAGCTCGAAGCGACCGTTGCCGACATGACGCAGGAGGAACTCCACCATCTCTTGGAGGCCGCCCGACGGATCAGAGCCAAGGGGGCTCTGCGCCGGAAAGCAAGTTAGCCCTATCGAGTATTCCTCGGCCCGGTCTCTGGGTATCACCAGTTGGTGTTGACTGATATCACCAGTCGGTGATAGGCTTTCGGCATGGTCGCTAAACCACCCTGCCGCAAGCCCGAGCTTCCTGACCCCCGCGATCGGCAGGGCGAGATGCGCGTGCGGTACGAATGCCCGCCTCTGCGCGTTCGCTTCGAATTGCGGCCCACCGCGGTGCGTCCCATGCACCTCGCAATCGAGTGGCGCTCGCATACCGTCGCCATCGAAGGCTTTGCACCAGCGCCGCGCGCGGCCGCCGGCGCCAGGAGGAACGGTAACCGATCGGTCCGGCGTACCCGCCTGGTGTGGGCGAGCGGCAAGCCCGGGGACGTCTATCTCGATCTCACCATCATCGGCATCCCTCCCAACCTGTGGATCTGCGGCACGGCGTTCGATTTGAGCGAGCAGGAAGCGCGCGAGCTCGCCGAAACACTCGGGCCCGTCGGTCTGCGCATCGAACGCAGGCGACCGTGCGCCGATGGCAATCAATCTGCGGCGACCGCTACGACGGTTGACCTATGAGCACCGGCTGCGCAAAGCACTACCTGCGCAGCCTCGGGCCGCTTCCGCCGCCTTCGCTGCGCCGGGCTCACGATGTCCGGTACCTCGTGCTGTGCGCACAGTGCGGAAGCCCCACAGACTCCCGCCACGCGGTGCCGCTCGATGGCCAGCACTACCACGGCCGCTGTTTCATCGCACGCTTCGGCCTGCGTGCCCTCCAGGCACTTCCCCGCGCCGCTTGTGCGGGCCTGCAACTCGCAGACATCGGGCTTCCCGCCGCGCGCGCGCTGCTCCGCTCCCATGCCGCGAGACGAAATCCATGAGTCGCCAGCGCACAGCGGTTCTGCCCTGTGGCTGCGCGTACTACCTCGACCGCGAGGAATGGGCCGAACTCTGCCCACCGCATGGCACCGAACACGAGGGACTGCACGCGCGCGCGATGGAGGATTGTGGCCGCGGCGAGGCGCCCCGGGAGAGTGAATGCGTGAACGGCGGTGCATCCGCCAGGGGTCTTGGTCGCGAGTCACCCCCTGCGGGGACGAAAGCAACCGCGACTGCCCGTGGCACCGGGGCGCCACCCACAGACGGCGACGATACCTCCCCATGCGCGATGATCTCTTGACCGGCCCCTGAGAATGATGAAACACATGCTCATCCTCAACATCGCCTTCGTCTTGCTTGCAATCGTCGGCACTGAGTTTATTCGCCGGCGCGATGCCCGCGGTCGGTATTTCTGGATCGCCGCAAACATCGCCGCGGTCCTCTACTTCGCCGCCACCCGGCAGCGCTGGACGGTCGCGCTCTTTGCTTACTACTTCGCCGCCTCCATTTTCGGCCTCCTGCGCTGGCGGCGCGAGGAGCGCCTCGCGGCTCCAGTGCCCCTGTACGACGAGCCGAACGCCATGTACACGATCCCAACGTGGCGCAAGAGAGCTCGAATCCGGCGACACAGGCACACGGCCCTCGCGCCGTGCATCCAGAGGCACCCAGCATGACAACCCCCGACGTCCTCGACGACGCGGAACTCGAGGAAGTCCTCGATGCCATGGAAATGTTCGCCCGCCACGTGTCTCTACCGCCTGAGAACCGCGGACCCGGGAAATGGGAATCCTGGTCCTGCGAGAGCGAATTCGCAGGGCGGCTCGCCGCCACGATCCGCGCGCTGCGCACACTCAGCCCACCTGAGCGGTCGTGACATGCCAGCGAGTTGTCGCACAGTTCATTTCACCGCCCTCCTCGCCCCCCTGGTGCTGTCGGCCTGCGGGCAGCACCCCCTCGTGGGTGCTCTTTGGCGCAGCGAGGGATGGCATCACGGTCGCGCCGAGGCGGGGACCTTCTGGTATCGCGGCGTTTATCGGCGATACCGCGCGCTTTCGCCGCGCGCACATGATCCTTGGCATCCGCTTCGGGATGCGCTTCCCAACCCGTCCCTGACCCCAGGTGCCCTCAATCCTGCCGTCACTCAGGCGAATATCCACGAGACGATCTGCGTGCGCGGCTATTCGCGCGCGATCCGACCGCCAGAGAATTACACCGAGCGGCTGAAACGCGCTCAGATCCGCAAGTATGGGTACCGGGACCGCTGGCTGCGGGACTACGAGGAAGATCACGAAGTCCCCCTCGAAGCGGGGGGGAGTCCGACCTCGCCTGAAAATCTCTGGCCGGAACCGTACGACGTAGCGGGCGGATGGGGAGCGCACGCCAAGGATCGTCTCGAGAACCGGCTCAACCACCTGGTTTGCCGCGGCCGGCTCTCCCTCGCCGCCGCACAACACGCGATCGCGACCAACTGGATCGCGGCGTACCGGCGGTATCTGAAGCACACTCCGTGAACGGAGACTGCGATGAGTCACCTCAGTGATTGGCAAAGCGACGATGGCGATCTACATCTGCATTTCGAGTTCGATTTCAGACAATGGTGGTGGGACGAGATTGCAAAGGAAGGCACACGAATATACGGCACTGAGGCTCAATGCCAAGTACAAGACGACTCGCCGATTGACGAGATGTTTCCTTCTGCGCCCGCGCGCTCACGATCATGAGAGTGCACGGGCTGGTCTCAGTCGCCGAGGCTCGCCGTGGCGAGCAGCGCCTCGTGCGCGCCATCGTCAAGGCTCTGCGGGAGCAAGGCCGTGGCTGACTTTTCCACCCGATCCGACGATTTGTCTGCGTCCGTCGTGCGGCTGCTCTCGAGAACACGCGTGTCTCTCTCCTCCGAGAAGGCCATGCAGTCTGACATCGCCGCCGCTCTCACAGCGGCCGGCATCCCCTTCGAGCGCGAATACCGGTTGCACCAACGGCGGGGACGGCGCTCGAGCGAAGATATCCCCGACTTCCTGATCCCCTGCCCCCGCGAACTCACCCAGTGGGTTGCGGTCGAGTGCAAACTCAAGGGCCGTGGCGGCGGGCCGCGCAAGATCGACATCTATCGCCAACTCGAGCGGTACGCGCGCCACCCGGACGTCGCCGCCATCGTCCTGGCCTCGAACCTCAGCATGGGACTGCCGGCCGAACTCGACGGCAAGCCCGTCTACGCGGCGTCCCTCTCGAGGGGGTGGATCGTATGAGCGCCGCCCGCACTGCGTGCAGCACTTCCTTGCCACTGGCGGATCCGCCTCCAGGGCACTGGCCGCCACGCACGGCGAGGTCCTACGGGACGCTGCGGCTTATCGAGGAGGGAAAGGAGCGCGCTCCGCAGGGGCGATGGGAAATCGCCGACTTGGAGCCGCATGTCGCGATCCGCTTCAAGCACCTCTTCCCCCGCGTGCCGAAGGAATCGGCCGGTCCGTTCCATCTGCCGAACGACCTGATGCACGCCGCGGACCTCGAGTGGTTCACCGCACGCTATCCGCTCGCCATGACGGCGGAGGACCGTCACGTGCTCGAGACGGGTCGGCGCGGGTGGGACCGCGAGCAGGCCGAACTCGAGCGCATCCTGCTGCCCGACTATCGCGCGCCCGCCATCGACGGCGTGAGGCCCGGACAGCGGATCCGCGACTACCAGGCGCAGGCGATCGAGGTGCTGCGCCGCCGCAAGAGTCTCCTCCTCGGCGATGAAGGCGGACTCGGCAAAACGTACACCGCGGCGGGATTCCTCGCGAGTACGCCGGGCACACTCCCCGCCGCCGTCATCTGTGATGCCCACATGCAGCAGCAGTGGGCGGACAAGATCACCGCCTTCACGGATCTCTCGGTCCACCTGATCAAGAAGGGCTCCCCGTACAACCTACCGCCCGCCGACGTGTACATCTTTCGCGTGAGTCAGATCGGCGGGTGGATCCAATTCTTCAAGTCACACGGCAGTTTCTTAAAGACCGCCGTGTACGACGAGCCGCAGAGCCTGCGCACCGGGAAGGGCACACAGAAAGGCGCGGCGGCATTCCTGCTCTCCCAAGGCGTCACGTACCGGCTCGGCCTGACCGCCACGCCCATCTATAACTACGGCGTTGAGATGTGGAACGTCATGCAGTTCATCGACGATGCGGTCCTCGGCGGATGGACGGACTTCGAGCGTGAATGGGTGAACCGCGCGCCGGGTCGAGGCGGGCACATCAAGGACCCGAAGGCCCTCGGGACGTACCTGCGCGAGCAGCACGCACTCATCCGCCGATTGAAGAGCGACGTGGGGCAGCAACTGCCCAAGACCTCCATCATCGTCGAAACCATCGACTATGACGCCAAGACCGTCGAATCGGTCGAAGCGCTCGCGCAGCAGCTCGCCATTCGCGCCACGACCGGCAGCTTCGTTGAGCGCGGCCAGGCGGCCCGCGAGCTCGATATCATGGTGCGGCAGGCCACAGGGATCGCCAAGGCCAAAGCCGTGGCGACGTTCGCGCGACTCATGGTCGAGGCCGGCGAGCCGGTCCTGCTCGTCGGGTGGCACCGCGAGGTCTATCGCATCTGGCTGGAATCCCTCGCCGACTTGAAGCCCGCGATGTACACCGGGTCGGAGTCCGCGGCGCGCAAGGAAGCCGAGAAGCGCCGATTCCTCGACGGCGATACCGACATCCTCATCATGTCGCTGCGCTCCGGCGCGGGCGTCGACGGGCTTCAGCACCGCTCCTCCGTCGTGATTCTCGGAGAACTCGACTGGTCGCCCAGCATCCACCAGCAGATCCTGTGGCGGCTCGATCGCGAGGGACAGACGAACCCGGTCACATGCTTCCTGCTCGTCACGGACGATGGCTCGGATCCGCCCATGATGGACGTGCTCGGAATCAAAAAGAGCGAGGCGACGCAGATCGTGGACCCCCACCTCGGGGTGCGGATCGCCGAAACGGATGAGAGCCACCTACGTCGCCTCATCGACCGTTACCTCGCGCGCACCCCTGGCCGTGCCCATATTGTGGCGGCACCCAGCTCGGGCCCAGGCGGCGGAGAATCTTTGGTTTCTGGCGACGAAACCACCACTCCCTGACGGAGGCTAACTATGCGCGGCGTCAACAAAGTGATCCTCGTCGGCCACCTCGGGCAAGACCCCGAGGTGCGCGCGATGCCTTCGAGCTCGAGCGTCGCGAACCTGAGTCTTGCCACCAATGAGCAGTGGCGGGATAAGAACACCGGCGAGCAGCAGGAGCGCACGGAGTGGCACCGCCTCGCCCTCTTCGGCCGGCTCGCCGAGATCGCCGGGCAGTATCTGCGCAAAGGGGCGCAGGTTTACGTGGAGGGACGCCTGCGCACCCGCAGGTGGCAGGACTCGAACGGCATCGAGCGTTACACCACCGAAGTCATCGTGAACGACCTGCAGATGCTCGGCGGTCCTTCGGACCGCAGATCGGAGAACCGTTTGGAGAGTGCCGCGCGCACCCCTTCGGGTACTGCGGCACTGGGCGGAGATTCCCGGACCCAAGGTGCGCCACCGAACCGGGCCGCCCAGGGCGCAGGAGGGGTGCCCCCGGCAGGGGTCGATTTCGATGATGACATTCCCTTCGCCTGGGGCGCGATCCTGCCGATCGGTGCCTTGCTCGCCGCACTGGCACCGCATGTGACGCGGCTAATCGCCTGACGGGCATGCGGCTGACATAAGTCAAAATGCGCACCGCAATTGAGGCATTCCCGCTCGCGTGGCCGGCCGGCTTGCGGCGGTGCGCGCAGATGACGCGCATCAACGCCGCCGAGGTCGAGAGTCTCGCGAAGATGACCGTCACCGGCGGCAGGAGGGTCGAGGGGTGAGCGTGGACGCCATATTCCTCACGCCAGAACAGGTGCGCGAGCTCACCGGCTACCGGCGCTCAAGCTGCCAGGTCCGATGGCTGCAAGAGCACGGGATCCGCTATTTCGTGCATCGGAGCGGGCGCCCGGTGGTGCTGCGCACCAACCTCGAGCCGCATGCGGCGTCCCAGGGCACCCAAGAACCGGACTGGCAGGCGCTTCGGAGCATGAGGTAAAGTCCATGGCCGTGGGCCGCAAGAGAGCGCGAGATAGGCATTTGCCGCGGGGCGTGTACCGCAAGCATGGGGCCTATTACCTCGTGCGGTACGAGGGTGGCCGCAAGGTCTGGCGCAGGCTCGGGGCCGATTACGCTGGCGCTCTCGCCGAACTCGGGCGCCTCGCGAGCGCGGAATCCATCGCCGGCACTATGGCACAGCTCATTGCCCGCTACCAAGCCGACGAGGTTGTGCGCCGAGGCAAAGAGGCGGCCGCGCACGCACGTGCCGTATTCAAGCGGCCGCTCACGGCCTTCGGAGCAATGTCGCCGGGCGCTCTGCAGCCTCATCACGTCTGGAATTACTGGCGCGAGCGCGGGGAGACTTCGATGGCGCGCCATGAGATCGCGGCCCTCTCGCGCGCACTCACCTACGGGCGCCGTATCGGCGCGCTCAACGGACCCAACCCGTGCTTTGGGTTGAAGCTCCCGGGCCGCGGCGCGCGCACTCGCTACGTGACCGACGAGGAATTCCTGCTGGTCCGCTCCGTCGCGCCCCCGATGATCGCACATGCGATGAATCTGGCGCTCGCCTGCGGGATGGATCGCTCCACCATCCTGCGCCTCGAGCGCCGAAACATCACCGATGCCGGGATCGAGTTCACCCGTGGCAAGACCGGCGAGTTCCAGCGGATCGAATGGACGGACGAGCTGCGGGAGATCGTCCGCGACATCCTGCGCGAGCGGCCGCAACTGCGCCAGGCGCTCATCTGCAACCGGCACGGCCGGTCGTACACACCGCGCGGCTTCGGGGCGATCTGGCAGGACACAATGGCACGGGCGCTAAAGCGCGGGCTCGCCGAGCGGTTCCACTTCCACGACCTGCGGGCCAAGTCGGCAAGCGATTCAGCGAGCGACCAGGAGGCCGCTGACAGGCTTGGCCACCGCGATGCAGCGCTCACACGCCGGGTCTATCGGAGACTCCCCCGGGTTGCGCAACCGCTGAAAATAGTAGACAGGAAGGGCGAATAGTAGACAGCGTGTTAGATTAACCGCTGTAAGTTATTGAATTTGGTCGGAGCGCCGAGATTTGAACTCGGGACCCCTTGCACCCCATGCAAGTGCGCTACCAGGCTGCGCCACGCCCCGACCCTGAGCCTTTCGGCCGATTGACTGACTGACGCGAGTGGGGAAGTCTCGCGCGAAGGTCCATTCTACCCTGATTCCCCTCGCCTGCGGGAGTTCTTCGCGATCTTCAGCGCCGCAGGATCTTCAGCAGCTCCTCGAGCTCGATGCGGATCTGCTTGGCGACCTGCTGGCTCTGGAACACATCCGTGCGCGCCTCCTCGCCCGTCAGGTGATTGCGGGCGCCGCCGATGGTGAAGCCCTGCTCGTAGAGGAGGCTCCTGATCTGGCGGATGACGATCACGTCCTGGCGCTGGTAATAACGGCGGTTGCCGCGGCGTTTCACCGGCTTCAGCTGCGGGAATTCCTGCTCCCAGTAGCGCAGCACGTGCGGCTTCACTCCGCACAGCTCGCTCACCTCGCCGATCGTGAAGTAGCGCTTGCCGGGGATGACCGGCAGCTCGGAGTTATTCTTGGGCTCCAACATACGCTTCGACCCGCGCCTTGAGTTTCTGCCCCGGCCGGAACGTTACCACCCGCCGCGCGGTGATGGGGATTTCCTCGCCCGTCTTGGGGTTTCTGCCCGGGCGCGAGTTCTTGTCCCTCAGGTCGAAATTGCCGAACCCCGAGAGCTTGACCTGCTCACCGCTCGAGAGCGCCGTGCGCACTTCCTCGAAGAACAGGTCCACCAGCTCCCGCGCCTCCCGTTTGTTCAACCCGAGCTGGTTGAACAGCGCTTCGGCCATTTCGGCTTTAGTCAACGCCATTTGCTTATTCTCTGATGCTCGCGTTCAAGCTGGTCCGCAAATCCGTCACCACGTCGGAAACGAGGCGACCGACGTCCTCATCGGTAAGGGTGCGAGAAATATCCTGAAAAATCAAGCCCAAAGCAATACTTTTTCGACCTGCTTCGATGCCCGGGCCTCGGTACACGTCGAAAACGCGAAGATCACGCAAAAGGCTGGAAGCCACCAAGGTTACTCGCTCGGCGAGGCGACTTAAAGGCACGGATTCATCCACCACCACCGCGAGGTCCCGTCTCACCTGCGGCAGGCGGGAGATCTCCCGGTAGGCGGGCCGGGTGATCGTGAGCGCCTCCACGTCGAGCTCGAACAACACCGGCGCGTGGACCGAATCCAATTCCTTCACCAGCGAGGGATGCAGCTCCCCCAGCCAGCCAATGGGGCGGCCATAGCGCAGCACCCGCGCACACCGGCCCGGGTGCAGACAAGGGAGCATCGCGGTCTCGAAGGTGAAGGCGCTCTGAGCGCCGAGGGCGGCAAACAGCGCCTCCAGGTCCCCCTTCACATCGAAGAAATCGGTCGCCTCGCGCATCTCGCGCGGCAGGGCCCACTGCTCGGGCATGCGCGGGCCACAGGCGATGCCCGCCAGGGTATCGACCTCGCGCGTCGCGCCGTCAGTGCTCTCGAATCTCGCTCCGTGCTCGATCATGCGGATCCGCTCCTGCTGCCGGCGTTGGTTGTCGAGGACGGCTTTGACGAGTCCTGGCCACAGCGACACCCTCATGACCGACAGGTCGCTCGCGATGGGATTGGCGAGCGCGAGGCCGCCGCGATCCGGGAACAGTCGCGACTGCAGCTGCGGATCGACGAAGGCGTAGGTCACCGCCTCCTGGTAACCGCGCACGGCGAGCGTCTCGAGCAGTCCCCGCTCCTCGGGGATCGACTCCGGCAGCGCCCGGAAATGCTCGCTCGCGAGGGCATCGCCCTCGGCGATCGCCCCGTAACCGATGATCCGCGCGACCTCCTCGATGAGGTCCGCCTCGATCGAGATGTCGAACCGATGCGCAGGCGCGGTCACGGACCAGCCCTCGGAGCTGGGCTCCACGCGCATCTGAAGCCCCTCGAGAGCGGCCTGCACGCGCGCCTCCTCGAAGCGGGCGCCTAGGAGCCTCGTCAACTGTTTGCGGCGCAAGGATACTGCCGGGCGCACCGGCATCTGAGCATCCACACGGCTCACCTCGAGGGGTCCCGCCTCGCCTCCTGCTATCGCCTGGATCAACTCCACCGCGCGCTCCATGGCGCGTTCCTGCTGTGAGGGATCCACGCCCCGCTCGAAGCGCTGGCTGGCATCGGTCGTAAGGCCCCAACGCATCGCGCGGCCAATGACGGCATCCGGAGAGAAGTACGCCACCTCCAGGAACACATCGGTGGTGTCGGCGCTGACGGCGGTGCGCTCGCCGCCCATGATGCCCGCGATGCCCACGGGCCCGGACCGATCGGTGATCAGCAGCACATCCGGCTGGACCTCGACGGATCTTCCATCGAGCAGCGTGATCGTCTCGCCGGCGCGGCCCTGGCGGACGTGGATCTGCCCATCCAGGCGGGCGAGATCGTAGGCGTGCATGGGCTGGCCGAGCTCCAGCATCACGTAATTGGTGACGTCGACGAGCGGACTGATGGACCGCAGTCCCGCGCGGCGCAGCCGCTCGCGCATCCAGGCTGGCGTCGGCGCTCTGTTGTCCACACCGCGAAGCACGCAGCCGGCGAACTTCGGGCAGCCCGCCGGGGCATCGAGGTGCACCGCGAAGGTATCGTGCAGCGCGGCGGCCACCGGCCTGCGCTCAGGACCGGTCACCGCTTCCCCTGAAAGCGCCGCCACTTCGCGGGCGATCCCGAGCACTGACATCGCATCGCCGCGGTTCGGCGTTATGTTGAGATCAAGCACCATGTCATCGAGGCGCAGGTACTCGCGCACCGGACGGCCCACCGGGGCATCGGCGGGCAGCTCCACGATGCCGCTCGAGGTGTCGGCAAGCCCGAGTTCCTTCGCCGAGCAGAGCATGCCGTGGGACTCGACGCCGCGGAGCCTCGCTTGCTTGATGGTGAGATTGCCGGGAAGCTCGGCGCCTACGACGGCAAGCGCGGTCTTTAGGCCCGGGCGGGCGTTCGACGCTCCGCAGACGATCTGCACCGGCTCGCCCTGCCCCATCGAGACACGGCAGACTTGAAGCTTGTCCGCCTGGGGATGCTTCTCGGCCGAGAGGATCTGCGCCACCACCACGCCGCAGAACGCTGGTGCGGCGGGCTCGATGGACTCGAGCTCGAGGCCCGCCATGGTGAGCCGCTCGCCGAGCTCGGCGGCCGCCCAGGGCACCCGCACCCACTCTGTCAGCCAGGAATAGGGAACCTTCATGGGTTACAGCGTCCGGAACTGCTCGAGGAAGCGCAGATCGTTCTCGAAGAAGAGGCGCAGGTCATTGACTCCGTAGCGCAGCATCGTGAGCCGATCGATCCCCATGCCGAAGGCGTAGCCGGTGTAGCGCTCGGCATCGATCCCGCTCGCCATGAGGACATTGGGATGCACCATGCCGCAGCCGGCGATCTCGAGCCAGCCGGTGTGCTTGCAGGTGCGACAACCCTTGCCCTCGCAGAAGACGCATGACATGTCGACTTCCGCGGAGGGCTCGGTGAAGGGGAAATACGAGGGCCGCAGTCGCATGGCGAGATCCTTCTCGAAGAACGCCTGCAGGAACCCGTGCAGCACCGCCTTCATGTTGGCGAAGCTCACGTTCTCATCGACCTTCAGTCCCTCGAGCTGATGGAACATCGGGGAATGGGTCATGTCCGAGTCGCACCGATACACCCGACCCGGGGCGACGATGGCGAGCGGGGCGCCCCGCTGCAGCATGGCGCGCACCTGCACGGGCGAGGTGTGCGTACGCAGCAGCCTCCCGTCCGGGAAATAGAACGTGTCGTGCATCGCCCGCGCGGGGTGATTCGGCGGGAAATTGAGCGCCTCGAAGTTGTGGAAGTCGTCTTCGATTTCCGGGCCCGTGGCCACATCGAAGCCGGCGCGGCGAAACAGCGTCTCGATGCGCAGCCGTGCCCTTGTGACCGGATGCAGCCCGCCCCGGCGCTCCCCGCGCCCCGGGAGCGTCACATCGATCCGCCCGGCGGCGAGCTCGCGCTCGACCTGCGCGCGGGTGAGCTCCTGACGGCGGGCATCGATGGCGATCTGCAGCCGTTCCTTGGCCTCGTTGATGCGCTGTCCGGCCGCGGGCCGCTCGGCGGCAGGCAGGCCACCGAGCGATTTCAGCTGCTCGGTGAGCGTGCCCTTCTTGCCGAGCCAACGCACACGGGCCTCATCGAGCTCGGCGAGGCCGCCGCAAGCGGCCACCTCGCCGAGCGCCTGGTTCGCCAGGGACTCAAGGTCCTGCATGCCGCAAGGCCCTAAGCCCGGTCAAACGATGCCGAGTGCGGCTTTCGCCTGCTGCGCGATCGCGCCGAACGCCGTGACGTCATGCACGGCGAGGTCCGCAAGCACCTTGCGGTCGACCTCGACACCGGCCTTCAAGAGGCCGTTGATCATGCGGCTGTAGGACAGGCCGTACACGCGGGCCGCGGCGTTGATGCGTGCGATCCACAGTGCGCGGAACTCACGCTTCTTCTGCCGCCGGTCGCGATAGGCGTACTGTCCGGCCTTGATGACCGCCTGCTTGGCGGTGCGATAGACCTTGCGCCGGGCGTTGTAGTAGCCCTTCGCCTTGCCCAGAACTTTCTTGTGACGGCGCCCGGCCGTCACGCCACGCTTGACTCTTGCCATGTGATATCTCGCCCGAAATTATTTGTGGTGGGGAAGGAGCTGGACGAGACGACCGACATCCGTCTCGTGCACGAGGCTCGTTCCGCCAGAGCGAGCATGGCGCTTCACCTTGCGGTCCTTGTGACCGAGGTTGTGGCGGCGCTTGGAAGCGTATTTCTTGAAGCCTTTGGCCGTCTTGCGAAAGCGCTTGGCCGCGGCCCGGTTGGTTTTCAACTTAGGCATGACAAAACAACTCCTAGACTGTTGAGT
>DAIDHH010000194.1 GCA_027452045.1 Gammaproteobacteria bacterium | reverse complement strand
AGCCCGGTGTGAGGCGGCCAGATCGCAGGTAATCGCTCACGAAAAAGCCCGTCACGCAGTGGTGACGGGCCTTGCGGTGGAGACCGATGGCGCCGCCGGGGATTCGCGCGATTTGGTGCTCAAGATGTACCGCGAGAACGCGGAGCGCGAGGACCTCTCGCCGTTCGAGTACGGGCGGATGTTCCGGTCCTGGCTCGAGGCGAAGGTGTTCGCGAAGCAAGGGGCGCTCGCCCAGGCCGTGGCGCTCTCCGATGGCGCGGTCTCGCAGTACCTCGCGATCGCGGATCTGCCGGCGGCGGTGCTCGCCGCGTTCGGTGATCCGCGCTCGATCGCGATGCGCTGGATGCAGTCGCTCGCCAAGGCCTTGAAGGAGGACCGAACGGCGGTGCTCGCGGCGGCGGAGCGGGTCGGGGCAATGACGCCGCGGCCGGCGCCGGAGGCGGTGCTGCGGCTGCTCGTCGAGGGCGAGCGGCGGCCCAACCCGTCGCGCGAGGAGGCGGTGAAGATCGCGGGGAAGGTGGCGTTTCGGATCGCGCGCCGCGACGGGCGACTGTCGCTGAAATTCGGCAAGCAGGTCGATCGCGGCGCGCAGCGGGAGCTCACCGAGGAGATCAAGGAGCTCGTCGAGCGGCGATTGAGTCAACGCCTGAAGGGCAAACCATGAGACGGCCACGACGCCAACCAAAGTTGAACCCTGAAACCCCGGCTTGCCGGGGTTTCGCATTTTTTAGCGCGCTAAAAATCGCGCGTTCCGGGATTTTGAGCGGGCACGTGGAGGAGGGCGGAATGCCACCGACGCACCCATGAAAAAGGCCCCGTTACCGGGGCCCTTTTGATTTCTGGGGATTTCGGGGATCTAGGCCCCTAACCACCGAAACCAGACACTTCGAAGGTTAGGACCGAGATTCCCCCGGGTCAAGCGATAAGCGACCCATCCCCGCTGTTTTGCAAATCGTCATCGTAGGCGAGGGAGAAGTCATGTCGATCGAAAGCTCACACGATCCGCGCCGAGCGCTGGTGCGGGAGAAGTACTTCAGCTTGCATCCGCGGCCGCTCGAGCGCTGGCTCTGGCAACAGGGTTTACCGCAGGCGGCCGAGCGGGTGTTCTGGCTGCACTGGGAGGAGGGGATGAAGCGCGGCGACTGGTGCAGCGAGCTCTCGCTGCGCGAGGTCGCGCGTGAGTGCTGCATCGATCCCTCGACGGTGACGCGGGCGTATCAGGTGCTGAAGAATCTCGGCCTGATCCGCCGCGAGGATCCGGGCCGTGACCCGAACAACCCGTTCCAGCAAGCGATCGCGATCACCGAGGTGAGGCTCCCGCGGGCGCTCCTGGTCGAACTCGGGCGCGCTCCCGATCGGCCGCGACGCGATCCAGGACGCCCTCAGAGCGCCTCTGAGCGGCCAGCGGCCGTGGTGGCACCGGAACAAGGGACGGAGGCGAGCACGGCTATTGCGCCGCGAGCGGCGGATCCAGGGCCGGAAGTGCGGCTCGACCGGGCCCGGTCGGCCGCGCTGCTGCGCAAGCTCTCCGATCGGGAGCGTTCGGAGTTCTTCCTGGCCTCGCGCGATCGTCGCTCCGCGATGACGTTCGACGAACCGACGGCCTTGAGTCCCGAGGAGCGCGGCTGGGTGCTAGAGATCCTCGCGCGGATCTCGACCGCGCGGCCCGAGGCGGCAAGGGCGGCGAGTCGGCCGGTGGCGTTGGCGGTGGATCTCACCAAGCCGCGCCGGGTATCCGCGCTCGAGGCAGCGCGACTGCGCCGGCAGATCGCTCAGCTCGTCGGGACCGACGCCGCGGTGGCGCTGTTTCGGGAGGTGCTGTGGTCGGTCGAGGAGGGCGCGTTGCGCCGGTTCGAGACGCCGCTCGCGGTCAACATCGCACTCAAGAAAATCCGTGAAGGCCTGTGGCGCCGACCGAACCGGATGCCGCCGCAGTGGCTGCGCGCGACGACACGGGCCGAGACCTGCACCGCCGCATGACGAAGAGAGGATTTATCCGGAAGGTTCTTGAACAGGGTAAGAGACGGCCGCGGGCCGATGGTGGGCAATGAAGCAGGGGACCGGAATGCGGTTGGAAAAATATCCCGTTGGCGAACACCCGACACCCCGATCATGGGAGGCCAGCGGGAATAGCTGGGGGAGCGCCGATGCAAGCCCATCGACTCGACTGGTCGTGATAGACTGAATACATGTATCACGCGGAGCCTCGCGATGGCCACGTCGATTCGACTGGATGATAAAACCGAACGGCGCCTCGCGCGCCTCGCCGAACGCACGGGTCGGACCAAGGCGTATTACCTGCGAGAACTTATCACGAGCGGCCTCGATGAGTTGGAGGACGCATATCTCGCGGCGGCGACGCTCGAGCGGGTGCGCGCGGGACGGGAGAAAGTGTTCTCGGCCGAGCAGGTGAGGTCCGAGCTTGGCCTGGACGATTAGCTACACCGAAACAGCGCTCAAACAGCTGCGCAAGCTCGACCGGACGGTCGCGCGGCGAGTGGTCGATTTCATGGATGAGCGCGTTGCGCCGCTCGTCGATCCGCGCAGCCAGGGCAAGGCGTTGCAGGGACCGACCTTCGAATCCTTGTGGCGTTATCGGGTCGGTGACTATCGGCTGCTGTGCGAGATCCAGGACGACCGGCTCATCGTGCTGGTCGTGACGATCGCTCACCGCAAGGACGCGTATCGCTGAGGCGCGCCGGGCGCGGGGTGGATGGTCGCGCGGCGATCGAAGCAAGATAACAGGGAGGGGACGTCATGCATCGAAACGCTCGGACGATCCGTCGGTGGGGGCTGGACGGGGTACTGGTTGCCGCGGTTCTGATGGGCGGCAGCGGCTGCACCAGTACGCACGTCGGCGTCGCGGGGCGCGCAGCGCGCGGCACCGCGGTTGAATCTATTCCTGCTGGGAAATGGAGCGCGCCGTCCCGAAACGGGGCCGGTTCGCCGGAGGCCGGGTACGCCGTGGTCCCGAGCAAAGCGCAAGTGCTGGCCGAACTTGCGATCAGCGATGCCTATGTGCACGAATTCACCACGGTGCGCGATAACTATCCGGTCGTCAGTGGAGCGCACGTGCTCGATCCGTTCGGGCGCACGCTTGCATTCGATCTGCAGCACCATTGCATGCCGCCGGCGGAGCAACAGGGGCTCGTGGCCGAGCGCGCCCGTCTCGTAGCGGCGATCGGCCGCGGTGATCTTGCCTCCGCGGGCGTCGACGCGCGGGCATTCGCTCAACACGTTGCAGCCACCGGCAAGCGATGCAACGCGGTTGGACTCTATTGGCGTCTGGTGGTCTCAGCACCCGACTGGGGGCCTTACTGGGAGATGTTGATCGCGAATCACCTCAGGGTGCATTCAGCGGCGAAACTGGGCGCACTCACGGCTCAGCTCAACGCTGAGGAGAGGCACGGGCAGTACGTGAAGGCGATGATGGGTACTTGGCCGCAGCTGCAGCGGCTGCGCGCCGCCGCGCTCGCCGAGGATCGCGCCGATGTGGCGAAGAGAGCGAAGGCGCCGGGGTTCAGGGGGCTGTATGAGCTGCGCGTGACGACGCCGTGCGTCCCGGCGGCGCGTACGACCTCGGGCACGAAGGACGTCGCGCTCGACCCACGGTATCCCGCGCCAGCGCCGGTCTTTCCACCCCGTGCCGAGGCCCGATGGCAGAGCGGCTCGGTAATGGTGGGGATCGTCGTCTCTCCCCACGGGTGTGTCCGCTCGGCGTTCGTGCTCGAGTCCTCGGGCTTTGCGCTGCTCGATCGAGCCGCGGTCGCGTACGCTGTGCGGACGCGGTATTTACCGGCGGAGCGAGACGGTCGGGCCATCGAGCAACACGCGACCTTGCCTATCAGTTTCAATTTGCACAAGCCGAGTTCTGGAGCGGGCGGGTAGGCGAGGTCGGTGTGCCTCGATCCGCCGACGCGCGGCGGCCATCGGGCGTATCCCGTCAAGTAACGCCCCCGGGGAGTGCGACCGAGACGGATCCCGTCGCGGTTCGGGGATACGCTGAGCCGCTTCGGGGTTGCCGAGCGATCGCGATTGCGAGTGATATGAACGGAAGCGATGTGGTGGGACTGGTGGCGATCGGCGCTGCGGTTGCCGGCGCGCTCGTCACCTGGGTGTTGATGCACTCCCGACAGACGGCGGCGGTTGCCGAGGCGCAGCGGGCTGCGGGAGCGGAGCTCTCCCAAGCGAAAATCGACTCGTCGAGTGTGCAAATCGCGACGCCGGAGACGGACCCTCGCTCAGGAACGCCAGTCGATGGGCGAGAAGCTTGCGCGCCTCAAGGGACGGTTTGCTTCGTCGCGCCCGGACGGTGAGCAACCGACCAGGCCGAGGCCTCTTGCTGCGCCTGAGCAATTTGCGCTCGTGTCATCATCGGGGCCAGCGATGCCATGGTGGTCACGGCATCTCTGTAGACAGCTGAGTTTGGTTGCGAGCCGGCCTGTGCTAGATCGATCCATTTGTATGCCTGGACGTAGTCCTGTGCGACGCCGTGCCCATGCTCGTACATCCAGCCGAGACTGCCTTGCGCCGCGGTGTTGCGCTGCTGCGCGGCGAGGCGAATCCACTTCAGAGCTTTGCCGTAGTCTTGCGGGGCGCCTTCGCCTTGCTCGTACATGCTGCCGAGGGTGAATTGCGCGGCAGCGGCGCCCTGCTGCGCAGCGAGGCGGTACCACTTCAAGGCCTTCGCATAGTCCTGCGGGACGCCTTGGCCGTGATCGTATAGGTCGCCGAGGTTGAACTGTGCGTCAGCGTCGCCTTGCTGTGCGGCGAGGTGGTACCACTTCAGGGCCTTCGCATAGTCCTGTGGCGCGCCTCGGCCTTGCTCAAATAGGACTCCGAGACCGTTTTGCGCATCGGCATCGCCCTGCAGCGCGGCGAGGTGGAACCACTTCAGGGCTTTGATGTAGTCCCGCGGGGCGCCTGTGCCATGTTCGTACATCGAGCCGAGAAAGGACTGCGCCGCGGCGTCGTTCTGAACTGCGGCGAGGTGGAACCACTTCAAGGCTTTGCCGTAGTCCTGCGGGACGCCTTGGCCCAGTGCGTGCATCACCCCGAGGCTGGTTTGCGCGGTGACGTTGCCCTGCCGTGCGGCGATCCTGAAATCGACGAGCGCCGTGGCGTAGTCACCGGCCTTGTAGGCGGCGCGACCGGCGCTCAATGCATCGGGCTGCGCGGCGGGTGCGGCGAGCGGTAGAGCGCACAGGCACAGGATTAGCAGCGGCAGTGAGCGTATGCGGGGCATCGAGAGAGTCTCCGAAGTGTTGTATGACGCTCGTGCGACTCGGTGTGCCGCGATGGTAAGCGGGTTTGCCGCGGGGCGGTCAAGGACGTGCTTCGCACCCTTAGGTTTTCAGGTACGTGGCGGCAATTCAAAGAGCGCCCGATCGTCGGCGCGGGTCAGCGCCTCGTCGAGCCACTGACGGAACCGCTTCGGGTCGAACTCACCGGCCTCAACCTTCGCGAGCACGATGGCGCCAGCGAGTATCTTGCGACGGGTGTCGTCCTTGCGAGCTCGACGCGAGAGTAGCGCGCGCTTTCTTGCCTCGGCGCGCGCCTGACGGACTTTGAGCTGCTCGAGGCGTGTCTGCAGGGATTCGATCCGCTGCTCAAGCTTGGACGTGTCGGCCATCGGTGTTTCTCCCGTCAACCTTTCACGAACCTCGCGAGTGCTGCGCGGACGACTTGGCGGTCGGATTCGAGATGGCGACAAAGGCGCTTGCGGGGCGTGAGCTCGAACTCATCGGCCCGCAGGATGACCAGGTTCAAGCCGTTTTTGGGCAAGAGAGTTTCTCGGAGGTCATCGTACTTTCGGCGTTGCGCGCCGCGCGGGACCCCGCTGATCGTGCGCCGCCGGTCCATGATCGGGACCGATTCGTAATGCTGGTGCTCTCGATACTCGACGACGAGGCGTAGCTCCTGCCAATAGGCATCGACGGGGAGACGGACCCGACGCCCCGAGGGCCCGGGGTCTCCGCGCAGGAAGTCGAACCTCGCCTGACGATGTGCCTCGCAGCCGAGGAGGTCATCGCAGAGATCGATCACGTAGGCCTCGTCGCTAGCGTCTCGGGACACAGGCTGACCTCGCTGCTCGCGTGAAGAGCGTGAGCTTCGGCGTCACCGGCTCCTTCTCGCACAACCTCCCGCGATCGCCGACGGCGCGCGAAGAGCAGCGCTCGGACGCTTGCGCAGGCGTTGAGCGAAGCGTAATCTTACCCCGCAGCGAACGCAAGGGCGCACTTACGAAAAGTTTTCGGCCTTCGGCCTCCAACTTTTCTCCGTGCGCCAGGGGACGCGCCTTGCGGCGCTCACCCCTGGACCCCGAGGAGGGGGAGCGCCGGCTGCTA
>DAIDHH010000193.1 GCA_027452045.1 Gammaproteobacteria bacterium | reverse complement strand
GCTCCCAGCGCCACGCCGGGCCGCCAAAGATCGACTGCCAGTTGTTCGGCGGCGAGCCGTCGGCACGCGGATCGGCCCACACGTACCAGTCGGCCTTCGGGTTGTCGCGGCTCTCGCGGCTCTGCAGGAACCACGGGTGCTGCGAGGAGGTGTGACTCAGCACCTGATCGATCATCACTTTCAGCCCGCGCCGGTGCGCCTCGCTCACCAGCCGGTCGAAGTCCGCGAGCGTGCCGAACATCGGGTCGACCGCGCGGAAGTCCGACACGTCATAACCGAAATCCGCCATGGGTGATTTGAAGAACGGCGAGACCCATATGGCGTCCACGCCCAGCCCCGCGACATAGTCGAGCCGCTCGACTATGCCCGGCAGATCGCCGACCCCATCGCCATTGCTGTCCTGAAAACTGCGCGGGTAGATCTGATAGATCACTGCCCCCCGCCACCATCGATTGTCACTCATGTTCGTGTTCTGCGTGTCCGTCGTCCTACTGTGACACAGCTCGATGCCGCTTCGACCCTCCCGCGCCGCCGCCGCATACGTATTCACCCGTAGTCTCGCATACGTATTCATGACGCGGCTACACCCCGGGCAACCGTTGTGCGCCTGCATCTGCTCATGAATACGTATGTGGTCGCTTGCGTTCCCGGTGTTGCTTGCGAATCATCCGGGGGAGTTTTGTCGCGTCGGCAGCGTGCGTCACTCGTGCGTGCCAGGCAGCCGCCGCGAAGAGCGGTCCGCCAACGGACCGTTGCAGCCATTACACATTGCCCTCGGGGGGGTCTCGTGATTACCAGACGCAAGCGCAACATCCTGGAAACAGCGGTCGCGACCGCGATTTTCGGCGCCTACGCGGCCGTGAGTCTGCCTGCGGCACACGCCCAGGCAGCCGCCACCGCCACGCAGCATACGCAGGTGGCACCGACGGGCAAGAAACCCAAGAAAGTCGCGAACGAAAATCTGCTGCACCAAGTCGTGGTTAACGGCTTCATCAGCAGCATCCAGAACGCGATAGCAATCCAGAAGAACGCCAATTCGATCGTCGAGGCGGTCTCAGCCGAGGACATCGGCAAGCTCCCCGGCACCAGCATCGCGAGCGCCCTCGGGCGCCTCCCGGGCCTGGCCATGCAGATGGTCTCCGGACGCCCACAGGAAGTGGCCATTCACGGTCTCGGCGAGGACTTCAGCACCGGGCTTCTCGACGGAGCCGAACAGGCGACCACCTCCGAAGACCGCGGTATTCACTGGAGTCAGTATCCGCCCGGCATGTTCAAGACCATTAAGGTTTACCTCAATCCGCAGGCTGACCTGATCGGTCAGGGACTGGCGGGCACGGTCGACATGCAGACCTGGCGCCCGCTCGAGATGCGACACCGAGTCGCCTCAGTCAATGCGAGCTACCGTTGGGTCACCCCGGGGAATGTAATGCCGGGACCCGGCGTCAGCGACAAGGGCTACAACCTAAATGGCATCTACATCGACCAGTTCGACGACCACCGTCTGGGGGTCTCGCTAGGTGTGGACTTCGACGCGCTGCCGACCAAGGACCTGCACGAGGCGCCCTGGGGCTACCCGACTGACGCCAATAACAACCTCGTGATCGGCGGATCGAAGAACTACAACTATTCAAGCCTGCGCAAGCGTGAGTCGTATTTCGCGACGTTCGAGTATCAGCCCTCGAGCATCTATACCACGACCCTCGATCTGACATACGAGGACTACAACAAGACTACTCAGCGCAAGGGCATCGAGTTTCCGCTGTTCTGGTCGAGCGCAACGCTTGCCTCGGAAGCGCCGGCGGTCAACGGTTTCGTCCCGAGCGGCACCTATACCGGGGTGTATCCGGTATTCCGCAACGATTACAACCACCACAAGGATCGTGTGTACAACGCGGTGTGGAAGAACGAAATCAAGCTCTCACGCACCTGGACCGGCTCGCTCGACGCGAGCCTGAGCGATGCCAAGCGCGAATACGGCAAGCTCGAATCCTATTCCGGCTTCGGCTACAACAAGACCGGCACTCCGGCGACCGTCAATTTCAGTTACGCCGCTGACGGACAGTTGCTGTTGAACACGCCGACAAATTTGACCTCAAACATCGTGCTCACCGATCCACAGGGCTGGGGAGCGGGTGCCGGCCTCGTACAGCAGGGGTTCCTCAATCAGCTGCACAACGAGGAGTACATTGAGCATCTGAAGCTCGCGGCTGAGCACTACTTCGACAGCGGTCCGATTTCAAGCGTGGAGTTCGGCGCGGATGGCGCGCGACACCACAAGGACTTCAACATCTTCCAGGCTTTCGTGGTGCTGCCCGGCGCCGCTTGCGGGGATGTCATCACCTCGACCTGCACCCCAACCCAGAGCGCTCCGATTCCCTCGAGCGCGCTCGGCCCGACGACCGATGCGCTTGGATTTATGGGTCTCGGCCCCATGGTTACCTACGACCCGAATGCCTTGCTCGCGAGCGGCGCAGACGTGTTCTTCCCGACAACCGGGTCGAACACCGGCCCGCTGGGCCCACCCCAATGGACGGTGAAGGAGAACGACACCTACGGCTTCCTGCAGTTCAACATCCGCACCTCGCTCACAGAGAAAATCGGTCTGCGGGGCAATTTCGGCGTGCAGGTCGCCCATACCTCGCAGAGTTCGCAGGGCTCGTACGTCGCCCCCGGAAGCGCTGCTGGCGGGTCGTCGAAGGTCACGTTGCTGCCGCTGGTCGGAGGCACCAGCTTTACGCGGGTACTGCCGAGCTTGAATCTGGTGTTCTCACTTCCGGACAACTATGACGCACGCCTCGGCATTGCGCGCACCATGGCGCGACCGCGCATGAGCGAGATGAGCGCGGGCGCCAACATCAGCACCAGCCCGCAATATCTGACGAGCACGAACCCCAACCAGTCGTATTTCAGTAGCTCTGGCGGCAATCCGGCACTGCTGCCGACAATGGCGACCAACTACAACTTGAGCTTTGAGCGCTACTTCACCGGTAACGCCTCGGGGTATCAGTGCACGGAGAATCAGGGGCCGCTCTGCCAGGGAGGCGGGACGGGATACGTGCAGTTGTCGCTGTACTACCTGAGCCTCTCGGACTACATCAACGATGCGGCGGCGACGGAACAGAACTTCACGCCGTTCGTGAGCTCGTATCTCAACGCGGCGCAACAGGCACTGCTTGGGACCCCGCTTGGAACGGCGACAGTGCCGGCGAACCAGGGCAACGGCAAGCTCTACGGCGCGCAGCTCGCGACCAACATCCCGCTCGGGGACATCACGCACTGGCTGAACGGCTTCGGAATACAGGCGAGTGCCAACCTGACCAAGAGCGCGATCTACTATCCGGGCAATAGCTCGCCGGTGGCAATCGACGGTCTGTCGAAGTGGGTGGAGCACTACAGCCTGTACTACGGATACGGCGGGTTGGAGGCCGACGTCGGGTTTGATTCCCGCACGCGCTTCCTCGGTCGCATCTTTGGTCTGAGCGAGACCCGTCAGGAAGACATGATAAAAGGCCAGCACTATCTGGACGCCCAGGTGAGCTACGAGTTCTACCACGGTCGGCTCAAGGGTCTGACGCTGATCGGCTCAGGCACCAACCTCAACAACGAGATTCAGGAGACCTATCAGAACGGCGATCCGCGCCAAGTCATCCGGTGGGACCAGTACGGCAGAACCTTCCAGGTCGGCTTCTCCTACAATCTGGACTGATCGACGCTGAATTGATGCCATCGAACCCCCGCCGGCGTGAGCCGGCGGGTTGTTCCTTTGCTGGGGCCGCCTCGGCATCGAGCGGCCGCGACGAGGGGTGATAGGATGGCGGGCATCATGGCGCAGACGACGATCTCGCAGGGCACGCGTATCCGTCGCGTGGTGGTGGTGGGCGGCGGCACGGCAGGATGGCTCACTGCGGCGGTACTCGCGCGCGCTCTGCCGACGCTGCTCGAGATCCGACTGGTCGAGTCCGAATCCATCGGCGTCGTCGGCGTGGGCGAGGCGACCATCCCGCAGATCCGCAACATCAACACCTTCCTCGGGATCGACGAGGATGCGATGCTTCGGGCTACCCAGGGCACTTTCAAGCTCGGGATCGAGTTCAACGACTGGCTGCGGCCCGGACATTCCTATCTGCACGCCTTCGGCGAAGTGGGCCTGCCGCTCGGGCCTTTGCCGTTTCAGCACTACTGGCTTCGCAGCCGCGAGGTGGCGGGCACGCCGCCGCTCGCCGCGTATTCCCTCAACACTGCGGCTGCGCGGGCGCGCCGCATGACGCGCATGGAGCGCATCGGCACGAGCCCGATGGCGGGCCTCAAGTATGCGTTTCATTTCGACGCGGCCTGCTTCGGGCGGATGCTCCGCGGCTATGCCGAGCAGCGGGGGGTGAAGCGCATCGAGGGACGGATCACGGATGTGGTGCTGCGGGCCGAGGACGGCTTCATCGAGGCCGTCAGACTCGAGGGCGGTGAGCGCATCGAGGGTGATTTCTTCGTCGACTGCTCGGGCTTCCAGGGCCTGCTGATCGGCGCGCTCGGCAGCGAGCTTGAGGATTGGCGCGCGTGGCTGCCGTGCGACCGGGCGCTCGCCGTGCCGAGCGAATCGACGCGTCCGATGCGCCCCTATACGCAGTCGAATGCCCGGCCGGCGGGCTGGCAGTGGCGCATCCCGCTGCAGCACCGCACCGGCAACGGCCACGTCTACGCGAGCGAGTTCATGAGCGAGGACGAGGCGACCTCGATCCTGCTCGGCACGCTCGAGGGCAAGGCGCTCGCCGAGCCGCGGCTGCTGCGTTTCGCCGCCGGCGTGCGCCGCCGTCCGTGGGTGCGTAATTGCGTCGCCATCGGGCTGGCGGCCGGGTTTCTCGAGCCGCTCGAGTCGACGGCGATTCACCTCGTGCAGTCTGGCGTCAGCCGGCTGCTGTCGCTCTTTCCGGATCGCGACTTCGATGACGCCGTGATCGAGAGCTACAACCGAAAGGTGCGCGAGGAGTACACCCAGGTGCGCGACTTCCTGGTGCTGCACTATCGGGCAACCGAGCGGCGCGACACGCCGTTCTGGCGTCATTGCGCGTCGCTCCCGGCGCCCGAGGCGCTCACTCACAAGCTCGCGATGTTCGATGCGACCGGCCAAGTCTTCCGCGAGAACGAGGAGCTGTTCACCGAACAGTCCTGGCTGCAGGTAATGGTGGGGCAGGGCATCCTGCCGTCTCGCTATCACCCCGTCGCCGATGAGCTGTCCGCGAAAGATCTCGCGGATTTCCTCGGCAGCATCCGCAAGCTGATTCAGGGTGCGCTGGAGCGGATGCCGTCCCACGAGCGTTTCATTGCCGAGCATTGCGCGGCCGAAGAATTCCGCGCGTAAGCTCCGACGCGTGACGACAGTTACTCTACATATGTAGAGTTTCGGCATGGCGCGACTTCCAAACACCTCCCGGCAGACGCGCGCGCTGCTTCACGCCCTCGCCGGGCAGCCCCGGGCGTGGCGGCACGGCTACGCGCTCGCCGCGGCGACGGGGCTGAAGTCCGGAACACTGTACCCGCTGCTCATGCGCCTCCAGGCCCAGGGGCTGCTCGAAGCGCAGTGGCAGCCGACGCTTGGGGTACGCCCCCCGAGGCACCTGTACCGCCTGACTGGTGCCGGTCTTGCTCTGGCGCGCGAGCGTACCGGGACGCTCGTCTATGGCCGTCAGCGCTCAAAGGCGGTGCCGGTGAAAACGTTGCGGCGCCGCTGCGCACAGACACTCGTCGGCTGGGCGATGCGGCTCCTGCCGCGCGCGCAGTCGGTGTGGGGCGAGGCCATGGGGCGCGAGGTCGACCATATCGCGAGTGACGGCGCGGCGTTCGCCTGGGCGCTCGGTGCGCTGCGGACGGCGGTCGCCGCTCGCACGGGGGCTTTCCTGGGTACGCGGTCCGTCGGCATCGCGCTCGCGTTGCTAGCCCTCGCGCAGGCGCTGTCGATGGTGTTCGCGCCGCTGTTGACCGTGGCCTGGCGTCTGCATTGGTTGTCCCTCGTTCGGCTGCTGGGAGGCCGGCTGCCCGGTGACGACTATCGGCGATTCATTCCGCTTCTTAACGCGACGCCCCTGTGGCAGCTCGCGCTGTGGGGGCTCGCCGGCATCATGTTCTTCACTGTCGCCTGGCGACTGCTGGCGAAGCGTGATCACGCGTTCGCCCTCTGTGCGGCCGCGGTGGTGCTGGTGTATGCCAGCGCTGGCGCCGGCTGGCTCGACCGGCAGTGGCATCCCGCCCTGGCGGTGACCTACGCCTGCGCATTTCATTTTGCCCGGCCGAGCCTGCGGCGCGACGTGCTGCTGCCCGCTGCGGCGCAGATGCTGACGCTCGGTCTGCTCGCGGCGCTCGGCTGGCGCGAGAATCTCGCACGCAATCAGGGCTGGTCACGTCGCGCAAGCCGCCGTCCTACAGCTGCGCTCGGCAGTGCTGCTCAATATACTCGCGGTGGGTCGGCAGAGCCGAGGCGGCGCGCTCGAGCGCGCCGCGCACGCCGGCGAGCCGGGCGGCCGCATCCACATCCGTGCGTAGGTCAATGAGCGGGTGGTGATGCTCGGGCCAGACTTCCTGGCCCACGAGCACCGCGAGCCAGTTGTGATTCTGAAAGAGCTCCAGGGGCTCAGCGACGAGCCGGCCATGGCGGCGGAAATGCTCGATCTTGTACTTGAGCTCCTCTGGGACGGCCATGGAGCGGGTGTGGCGCCAGAGCGGCGCATCGTCCCGCTGAATTGCGTGGTAGTGCAGAATGAGGAAGTCGCGCACCCGCTCGTACTCGAGGCGGGTGATGCGGTTGTACTCTTGCGCGAGCAGCGGATCAAAATGCCGGTCCGGGAAGAGAGCGAGCAGCCGCGTCACCGCGGTCTGCACCAGGTGCAGCGCGGTCGACTCAAGCGGCTCGAGGAACCCGGCCGCGAGTCCGATCGCGACGCAGTTGCGCGTCCAGAACGAGCGGCGCGCGCCGGTGACGAAACGGATGAGGCGCGGCTCGCCGAGCGGCGCCCCGTCGAGATTCGCAAGCAGCGTCGCGACCGCCTCGTCGTCACCTTCGTAGCGGCTGCAATAGACGTGACCGTTGCCGGTACGGTGCTGCAGTGGGATGCGCCACTGCCATCCCGCCGTGCGCGCGGTTGAGCGCGTGTAGGGCGTCAGGTCCGCGGCGGCAGCGCTCGAGACCGTGACCGCGCGGTCACAGGGCAACCAATGCTGCCAGTTCTCGTACCCGCTCGCGAGCGCTTTCTCGATGAGCACGCCGCGAAACCCCGAGCAGTCGATGAACAGGTCGCCGTCGATCTGCCGGCCGTCCTCGAGCACGAGCGATTCGATGAACCCGTCCGCGGGGCGCAGCCGCACGTCTACTACACGCCCCTCGGACCTGCTCGTTCCGTGCCGCTCGGCGCGGGCGCGCAGATAACGTGCATAGCGCGCCGCATCGAAGTGGTAGGCGTAGTCGAACGTCGATAACACGAGGCGCGGATCGCGCTGCGGGCGATCGAAGCGCCCGGCGCGCGCGGCGACCCACGCCATCGCATAGTCTTGCAGTGGCACTTGGCTGCCGCGGGCACGCTCGCGCAGCCAGTACTGATAGAGCGGCAGGGTGTCGAAGTCGGCACCGAAACGGCCGAACGGATGGAAGTAGCGGTGGTTTCGGCGCGTCCAGTCGACAAACTCGATGCCGAGCTTGAACGTGCCGCCGGTCGCTGACACGAATTCGTTCTCGTCGATCCCGAGCAGTTCGTTGAAATACCGGATGGGCGGGATCGTGGCTTCCCCGACCCCAACCGTGCCGATCGCCTCAGATTCGATCAACTCGATGGGTATCTGTCCGCGCGTCGCGTGAACGAGCGCAGCGGCAGTCATCCAGCCCGCGGAACCCCCGCCGACGATCACGATGCGGCGCAAGCGCCGCGGATCGGCCTCAACCATTCGTGCACCCTGTGGCAGCAGCCATTTTCCCCTGCAACGGCAGACTCGATCCGTCCCGATCTTCTCATACGCAACGATCGGCCCCGAGAAGATGCGTCGGGCCGCCGATGCTTCCTGGGGTACGCCCGGCGAGCGCGGCCAACATGGGATGTTCTAATCGATGTCAGCCGGCTCCCTTCATGAATACGTATGCGAAGCGTTGCCAAATCCCCTCTCACAGAAGCATCCTGCCCAGACCGTTAAGCGCGTCATCCCCGCGTGGCCGGTTCGGGCTTTGCCGAGCCTGTACAGGCCGGGCGCGTACAGACAGGGCGTGGTCAATCGTGGCGCCGGCCGCCCGGTTCGACTCGGATGCGCGTGGCGCGCCGGCTTGTGATCATGCGGAACCGCACAGTCCGGGCGGCGATTCCTGTGCCGACCGACCTGAACGGTGCCCGTACGCCGCGGATGCTGGCGAAAATCGATCGGGGCCGAAAACTCAACAGGCAGATGATGCCAGCACAGAGCGGGGCGGGGGAATTCGACGATGAAATCGGGAAATCGACGGGCTGCCTGGATGGCAGTGGCCACCCTTGCCGCTTCGGCCTGCCAGGTTGCGCCGGCAGCCGTTGCCACGGTCATGTCTCTGCCCGCGGGCGCTTCGATCGCCATGGCCGGCGGGTCGCTACGATTGACGCTGGTTCGCAGCAACGTGCTGCGCGTTCATTACCTGCCGGGCGGTCATGGTACGGCCCCCGCTCTGGTGATGTCTGCCACAGCGCCCCGGGCTGCCGACGGTTCGGTCTCAGTGCACGATACGGGTCACCGTCTGGAGCTGCAAAGCGACTCGATGCGCGTGGTGTTTGATCTCGCCACCCATACGCTGCTGGTGTTTCGCGCGCACTCCAGCGCCCCAATCCTCACCCAGGTCCGCCTCGGTCGCCTGGAGCGTCGCACGCTGGCGCTTGGTTTCGCGCCGGCCGACGCTCCGCTCTACGGCATCCACGGCTTCGATGCGTTCCAGGCCGCGCGTTCGGGAATGGTGCGCACCGGCCAACAGCTCGCCACCGCGGGCGAGCAGGGCGATGCCGGCGCGCCGCTCGTCTGGAGCACGGCAGGCTTCGCCGTTCTAGTGGACAGCCAGAAGACGCTGTTCAATCTCGCGCCAGGGCGCATTCAGGTGTTGCGTCAGACACGTCCGGATCTCGATTATTACCTCATCCTCGGCGCACCAAAGCAAATCTTCGCTGCGATCGACGATCTGACCGGTCACGCCCCGCTGTTCCCGAAGTGGTCGTTCGGCTTCATCAACAGCCAGTGGGGCATCGACGAGGGTGAACTGTTGCGCATCGTGCGCCGCTACCGGGTACTGCATATTCCGCTCGATGCGTTCTCGCTGGATTTCGACTGGAAGGCCTGGGGGCAGAACAACTATGGAGAGTTCCGCTGGAACACCGGTAATTTCCCCGACGCCCCGAGCGGCACGCTGGACCGGGAACTCACCGCCCTCGGGGTGCACCTGATCGGCATTATGAAACCGCGCATCCACGTGGACACGGTCGAGGGGAAATACGCGACCGCGCATCACCTGTGGCTGCCGGGCGAGAAGATGAGCCTGGATTATTTCTCGCACAAGCCAGTGAAAACGCTCGATTTCGACAAGGCTGCGACGCGCAAGTGGTTCTTCAACCCGGCGCTGCGCCAGAGCTTCGAGACCGGCATCGTCGGCTGGTGGAACGACGAGGCCGACGAGACCGGCGATGACACCCAGTTCTTCAACATGGAGCGTGCCCTCTACGACGGGCAGCGCCAGTACTTCAAGCAGCGGGTCTGGTCGCTGAACCGCAACTTCTGGCTCGGCGCGCAACGCTACGCCTACGGACTTTGGTCCGGGGACATCCAGAGCGGGTTCGCCAGCATGGCCGCGCAGCGCCAGCGCATGCTGAGCGCGATCGACGTCGGGGAAATGTGGTGGGGTATGGACGGGGGTGGGTTTCACCTGCATCCTTCCTCCGAGAACTACGCCCGCTGGATCGAATTCGACGCTTTCTCGCCCATCTGCCGCGTGCATGGTGGCTACCTGCAACGCCGCCAGCCGTGGATCTATGGGCAGACCGCGGCCCGTGCGGCTATCCGGGCGCTCGATCTGCGCTACCGGCTGATGCCCTATATCTATTCGTACGCGTGGCGCGATCACGTCTCGGGGGTCGGACTGGTCCGACCGCTGTTCTTCGCCTGGCCGCGCGATCCGCATCTGCGCAACGATGTTCAGGCGTGGCTGTTCGGGCAGTGGCTGCTGGTATCCCCGGTCGTCCATCGCCACCAGCGCGTCAAGCACTTGTATCTACCGCCGGGCACCTGGACAAATTTTTTCACCGGACAGGTGTATCGCGGCGGCTCCACTGTCACCCTGCAAATCGATGCGAAGACCTGGACGGACATTCCGCTGTTCGTCCGCCAGGGGGCGATCGTGCCGACGCAGCCTCTCATGCAGTATGTCGGGCAGCACCCGGTGACAACCCTCACCGTCGATGTGTATCCCGCCAGGCGCGCCACGTACTTCGATTACTACGACGATAACGGCGAAACGTACGCATACGAGCACGGGCAGTATTTCCTACAGCGCATCGGCACCCAGCGACGCCCCACGATCGTTCGCCTGAGCCTCGGTGCCGTGCGGGGCAGCTACGAGCCCGCGCTGCGCCGCTATCTGTTCGTCCTGCACCGGGTCAAAGCAAGGGCCGTACGGGTCGACTCTGCGGCGCTGCAGCCGGCGGCGAATCGATCGGCGCTGAATCGTTGCAGCACGGTGTGCTGGATGCGCGTAAAGACAAAGGAGGCGGAGCTCACCTTGATCGACCTGCCCGCCGGCAAGCCCTACCGGGTCAGTGTCCAGGATTAGAACTGGGAGCCTAGGGCAACGCCTGAGAATGAGGTGCTGCACGCTCGGCCGGCAACCCATGGCGGGGCTCGCGTGCTGGGGTCCGTTGACATCGCGCGGGGCAGAGCTGACCCAGGGCGGTGCGTGCCCCCCATGATTGCGGGTGAGGGGAAGCCAATAGATGGCCAACCTCAAGGGGGAATGTCGATGCATAATCGATCCGACTCGCGAGGTAATCGGGCATGGTGCCGGGCACCGTGGCGCGTGCTCGAGAAGCGATTCGCAACAGAGCCCAGGACGCCCGGTCGCGCGCGAGAGCCGAAAGCAGCCATCTGCGTTGCACTGGCCGCGCTCGCGGAGCGACGTTCGGCGTCGATCCGCGGCCCGCGGCTCATTGGGCTGTGGCGCGATCCTGCGGTACGCGCCCGCGCAGCGATCGCGCTGCCGCCTTGCTGGGCGTGCGATCCGCTGAGATTCCGGCCAGGTTCCGCGCAATGACTGTCGAATCAAATGCGCACGAAAGGTGGCAGAAATCATGATCGAACCAAGTCGAGGCTGGCGGCGCCACGCCGCCGAACTCGTAGTTGCGGGGCTTGCCAGCATGCTTGTGGCGTGCGGCGGGGCCGCTGGGCCCCTCGCGTCGGCGCAGAATCCGGCCTCGACCGCAACACCTGGCGCGGCTGCGCCGATCGACACGGCCGCCGTGTTTTCCGACCAGGGCTCGATGTACGACAGCGACACCGAGCCGGGTGCGACCGACCCGGTCACTGTCACGCTGCGCACGGCACATGCCAACGTCAGCAGCGCAAACATCAAGTATTACGACACCGCCGACGGCTCGTTCCATTACGTTTCCATGCGCATCGTGTCGCAGGATCCGACCGGCCGGTACGACTACTGGCAGGGGACGATCCCGGCGAGCGCATCCGAAAAGTACTATCGCTTCGAGGTCGACAACGGCAACCAGACCGTCTGGTACAACGCCGACGGCGCGAGCACGACGGAGCCGACGGCCGGGGACTTCTTCGTCATACCGGGGTTCAGGACGCCGAACTGGATGAAAAACGGCGTGATGTACGAGATTTTCGTCGACCGGTTCTTTGACGGAGAT
>DAIDHH010000192.1 GCA_027452045.1 Gammaproteobacteria bacterium | reverse complement strand
AGTGATGAACACGGCGTCCGTCATGCTGTCGAGGACGCTGCGCAGGTAATCCTTGTGGATGGTCGACTGGCGCAGGCGTGAGCGCATGTGCTCCATCGCCTGCTCGAGATCACCGAGCGCGCCGCGCGGGTGCGCCTCGATCGGACGGGTATAGTCGCCGTGCCCGATGCGATTGGCGCCGCGCACCAGTGCCGCGGCCGAGACGCCGACGCCGCGCGTCCTCAGCCAGGTGCGGGCGGCGGCCACGAGGCTGCCGGTCACCGCCACCGCGCCGGCCAGGGCCCATGTGAGGGGTGCGGGCCCATGCCGAAATGCGAACGTCGCGCCGGTCGCAGCGGCCACCAGCAGCGTGACCGCGAAGGTGCCGAGCGCGTATCTGAATTTGCTGTTCTGGGCCACGGGCGGGGGAGGGCGAGGTCGGTAGGGGGATATTAACCGCCAGCCGGCCCCCGTCAAATCAGGCGTCGGCCGTTCAGCCGGACCAGACCCGCTTGAGGTAGTTGATCATCAGGCCCCGCATGGTGGACATGGGGTCGGTGGTGGCGGCGAAGACCGGCGGGCGGCGCCTGAGCAGCCGCCAGTTCTCGCTGCGCAGCACCCGGCGCAGGAAATCGATGTTGCGCTCGATGGCCTCTATGTAGGGATTGTGGCCGCCGTAGAGGACCTCGAGGTAGCGGTATGCCGAGCGGAACTCCCCGTCGAGGCGTTTCCTGCGGGTCTCGGTAGCGAATTCAGGGGTCTGGCGCAGCAGATCGAGACCCGAGGCGTAGCGGACCTGACGGTCGCCGGTGGCCGATATGGGCATCGCGACGCCGCCCAGCACGAACTCCGCGTACAGCCGGTCGCGGCACTTCTCCAGGTAACAGCGATCGGCCATCTGGGCGATCATGTCCGCAGTGCCGAGCAGATGTCCGACGAGGATGTCGCGCGGATCGCTCAGGCGGGCCTCGATCTGAGCGCCCGGCACTTCGTAGCCGGTGAAATGGATGATCTCTCGAGCCACGGCCACCCAGCGCCCCAGGCCCACCCGCGGCAGGAACTCCTCGAGGAATCGCGCGCCCCGGGAGACGTGCACGAGGGTGAATTCGGCGCCGTTGCGCGATTCGCGCTCATCGGTACGGCGCAGGTAGCCCACATCATGGAAAAGGCCCGTGATGAGGCCGACGACCGCACGCTCCGCGCCCAGCCGGTCGCGCGGTTCGGCCTGGCGCTCGTAGCCCACGAGCAGCCGCGCCAGGGCCAGTGTGATGTCCAGGGTGTGCTGCCGGTCGTGGTAGACCGTGTCCACGCCGTGGTAGCCGGGGATCTGCCCCGCGAACAGCAACTCGAAATGTTCGAACGAGCGTTGCAGGGGCGCAAGCGAGATGTCGGGCCAGGTAGGCTGAACGAGCGCTTCGACCGCCTCGCGCACCGCGACCGGTGAGCTCACCTGGACGGTATCGGTGACGTCGTAATCACTGCGCCGGGCATTGAGCATTCTGTTTTTTGGCGGATCTGCGCGGCGGGGGCAGCCCGCTCTCCCAGAGTGATTTCGGTCATTCTGGGGTCAATGCCTGCCGCAATTCCGAGAGCCAGCACCCAGTTTCATGTGCCGCGCATGGGGGTTGCGACGACGCTCCGCGCGAACCCCGCAAATCGAGCGGCGCCGGGCGCCTAAAGGGCGGGGAGGTAACTTAAGTCGCCAGGTCGCCGGGGGAGTGGATGCCGTGCTGCGCGAGCAGCGCCTCGACCCGCGGAGGCCGGCCCCGGAACTCGACGAACGCCTCCAGAGCATCCCGGCTGCCGCCGCGCGAGAGGATGGCGTCGAGGTAGCGCTGCGCGGTGCTCCGATCGAAGATCCCATGCTCCTCGAATGCCGAGAAGGCGTCCGCGGCGAGGACTTCCGCCCATTTGTAGCTGTAGTAGCCCGCCGCATAACCGCCGGCGAACACGTGACCGAAGCTCATGGGAAAGCGATTCCAGGGCGGTGTCGGCACCACGGAGACCTGCTGGCGCACTTCGCGGAGCAGCTCGAGGATGCGCCCCCCCCTGGCCGGGTCGTACTGCGCATGCAGCCGGAAGTCGAACAGCGCGAACTCCAGCTGGCGCATCATCTGCAGGCCCGCATGGAAGCTTCGCGTCGCGCGCAAGCGCTGCTGGACGTCGGCCGGGAGCGGCGCCCCGGTCTTGAAGTGGCCCGAAATGCGACCGAGGACCTCCGGGTGCCAGGCGTAGTTCTCCATGAACTGGCTGGGCAGCTCCACGGCATCCCAGGCCACTCCGTTGATGCCGGCGACGCTCGGGTAATCCACCCGGGTGAGCAGGTGATGCAGGCCATGACCGAACTCGTGGAACAGGGTGAGGACATCGTCGTGGGTGAGGAGCGAGGGGCGGTCCTCGCCGGGCGGCAATACGTTGAGGACCAGGTATGCGACGGGCAACGCATCGCCCGAGCGCAGATGCTTGCGTCCGACGCACTCATCCATCCACGCCCCGCTGCGCTTGTGGAGGCGCGCGTAGGCGTCGAGGTAGAAGCTGCCCACGGGCCGCCCCGCTGCGCTCTCGATTTCGAAGTAGCGCACATCGGGGTGCCAGACCGGGGCGCCGGCGCGTTCCCGGATGCGCACGCCGAACAGCCGCTCGGCCACTTCGAACAGACCCGTGAGCACGCGCGGCAGCGGAAAGTAGGGCCGCAGCTCCTCCTGCGAGATGGCGTGGCGCTCGTGCTGCAGACGCTCGGCGAAGAAGGAAACGTCCCAGGCCTCGAGTTCCCGGCCGGCAAAGGCGCGCAATTCCTCGAATTCCCGCAGCGCCGCGGGCCGCGCGGCGCGCACCAGATCCTCGAGGAACTTCATGACCTCCTCGCAGCTGTGCGCCATGCGCTTGGCGAGGGCGTAGTCGGCGAAGTTGCCGAAGCCGAGGATCCGCGCCGCCTCGTGCCGCTTGCGCAGTATCTGCTCCATCACCGGCGCATTGTCCCAACGTCCGGCCTGCGGACCCTGGTCGGAGGCGCGCGTCGTCCAGGCCTCGTAAAACGTGCGCCGCAGCTCCGTGGACTCCGCGTCGGTCACTACGGCGACGTACGTTGGCTGGTCCAGTGTCAGTATCCAGCCCTCCAGGCGCTGCTCATGGGCGCGCCGCCGGGCCTGATCGACGAGCACCTCGTTGAGACCGCGCAGTTGCGAGCGGTCGGTGACGTGATGGCTCCACGCGTTGGTCGCATCCAGGACGTTTTCCTCGAACTTCGCCTGCAGCTGCGTCAGCTCGAGCATCACCGCCTTGAAGCGTTGCTTGTCCTCATCCGGCAGGCCCACCCCCGCCAGCCTGAAATCCTGCAGCGCGTGATCGATTACGCGGCGGCGCACCGGATCGAGCGTGCCGCCCTCATGCGCTTCGATCGCCTGATAGGCCCGGTACAGCGGCTCGTTCTGCGCCAGGTCGGTCTGGTAGGCGGACAGCAGCGGCAGGCAGGCGTTGTAGGCGACGCGCAGCGCCTCGGAGTTGAGCACCGCATTAAGGTGACTCACCGGCGACCAGTGGCGCGCGACCCGGTGCTGCAGCTCCTCCAGCGGCTCGATCACCGTGGCGAAGCTTGGCGGCTCGTGGGAGGCGATGTCATCGATGCGCGCGCGCGCCTCCTCGAGCAGCGCCTTGACACCGGGTTCGACATCGTCGGCCCGGATGCGGGGAAAGGGGGGCAGCGGCTCGTCGGCCAGCAGGGGATTGCTCATGGAGGGCTATTCTGCCCGAGCGGCAGGGGCCGCGTATATCCTGCCGCGCCGGCAGTCGCGGGCCGCGGCGCGGGATCAGCGCATCGTGACCAGCTCTTCGGCGCTCGTCGGGTGGATGGCCACCGTGTCATCGAAATCGGCCTTGGTCGCCCCCATGCGCACCGCCACGGCGAAGCCCTGCATCATCTCGTCCGCCCCGAGGCCGATCACGTGCACGCCCACCACGCGCTTCTCCGGCCCCACGGTGACGAGCTTCATGTCGCAGCGCGGCTTGCGGGAGGTGAGCTGATGGTACATGGGCAGGAAACTCGACTTGAACACGGCGACGTTGTGGTCACCGTAGCGCTCGCGCGCCTCCTTTTCCGTCAGTCCCACCGTGCCAAGAGGCGGATGGCCGAACACGACGGTCGGAATATTGTGATAGTCGAGATGCCGGTCGGCCTTGCCACCGAACAGCCGGTCGCTGAGGCGCCGGCCCGCGGCGATGGCCACCGGCGTCAATTGCGCCCGGCCGGTCACATCGCCGATGGCATAGATTCCGGCGGTGCTCGAGAGCTGGTACTTGTCTGTGGCGATGAAGCCTTCGGCATCGCATTCGACCCCGGCGTTCGCCAGAGCGAGGTCGGCCACCGCGCTGGCGCGCCCGATCGCCCATAACACGCAGTCGTACGGACCCAGTTGCCGCCCGTCCCGGACCGCGAGCTGCAGCCCATGCACATCGCCCCGCAATGCCTCGGGGATGGCCTGGGTCTGGATCGTCACGCCCGTTTCGCCGAGGATCTTCAGCATCGATTCCCCGAGCATGGCATCGAACTGGCGCAACGCGGTGCCGGTGCGCAGCACGAGGTCGACGGCGCAGCCGAGGGCGGCGAAGACACCCGCGAGCTCGACGGCGATGTAGCCACTGCCCACCACCGCCACACGCCGTGGCCGCTCCGCGAGCTCGAAGAAGCCATCGGAGGTGATGCCGAGCTCCGCGCCCGGAATGCTCGGCACGATCGGACGGCCGCCGGTGGCGATGATGATGTGGGGCGCAGTGAGGCGGTCGTCGCCCACTGCGACGGTCTGGCGGTCGATGAAGCCGGCCCGTCCGCGCACGAGCGTGACGCCGCGCCTGGCGAGGTTGGCTTCGTAGATGCCGTTGAGCCGCAGGATGTAGGCGTCGCGCCGCTCCTTCAGCAGCTTCCAGTCATGTCCGTGGGCCGACACGCCGAATCCATAGCCTGACGCATCGCCCAGAGCCTCGGCGAGGTCCGCGGCATACCACATGACCTTCTTCGGCACGCAGCCGACGTTGACGCAGGTGCCGCCGAGGCGGTGCGACTCCACTACCGCAACGCGGGCGCCATATTCGGCGGCGCGCTGCGCCGCCGCCAGTCCGCCGCTGCCGCCGCCGATGACAATCAGGTCGAAATCGCTCATGGCTTCATGATCGCGCAGCCGATTCGATGCCGCGGCGCCAGTCTACCGGCCGGTGCGGGCACGTCCGGGGGTTTTGCGCGCCGCGCGCTTTGCGGTCGCGGGCGGCTTTTTCGGCGCCGCGGCCGCCCGTGGCCTGCGCTTCGCTGCGCCATCTCCAGCCTGCCGGGCGGACGTCTTGGCACGCCCCGCGGCGCGGGCACCCGCGGCCTTTTTCTTCGCGCCGGCCGATGAGGACGGCGCCGGCGCCTCGGTGGCGGGCGCCGTGGCCTTTGCCGCAGCGGTGCGCTTGCCGCGGACGAACCGGCCGCGTCGCGCGGGGGCCTGCAGGAGCAGCTCGCGGCATTCCTCCAGCGTCAGGGACTTCGGGTCGCGGTCCTTCGGAATCTTGGCGTTCTTGACCTTGTCCGTGATGTAGGGGCCGTAGCGGCCGTTCAACACCTGGATGTTATCGACACCGAAGTCGATGATGATGCGGTTGGCGTCCGCCTCCTGCTTCAGGCGGATGACCTCGAGCGCGCGCTCCAGGCTCACCGTATACGGATCGTCCTCCTTGAGCGACACGTACTTGCTGCCGTACTTCAGGTAGGGCCCGAAGCGGCCGATGTTGGCGATGATGGACTCCCCGTCCGCGTTCTCTCCGAGGGTACGCGGCAGCTTGAACAGCTCGAGGGCCTCCTCGAGCCGGATCGAGTCCATTTTCTGGCCGGGCCGAAGACCCGCGAATTTCGGCTTCTCGGCATCGTCCTTGGTGCCGATCTGCACGAACGGCCCGAAGCGCCCCATGCGCACGCTGATCGGCTTGCCGCTCGCCGGGTCCGTGCCCAGCTCGCGCGCCTGCGCCACCTGTTCACGGGTGACATTCTTCTCGGTCTGCTCGACCTGGTGGATGAAGGGTTTCCAGAACTTCTCGAGCGGGGCGGTCCAGACCTCCTCGCCGCGCGAGACCGCATCGAGCTCGTCCTCCATCGCGGCGGTGAAGCCGTACTCCACGTAGCGGTGGAAATGCTCGGTCAGGAAGCGGTTGACGATCTTGCCGATGTCGGTCGGGATGAAGCGCCGGTTGTCCATTTCGACGTACTCCCGATCCTGAAGGGTCGAGATGATGGTGGCGTAGGTCGAGGGGCGGCCGATGCCATGCTCCTCGAGCGCCTTGACTAGAGACGCCTCGCTATAGCGCGGCGGTGGCTCGGTGAAGTGCTGGTCCGCGTGCAGCGCCAGCAGGCCCACGATATCGCCTTCCTTCATCGGCGGCAGCGCGTGATCGTCATCGTCCGTCTTCGCGTCGTCGCTGCCTTCCTGGTAGACCGAGATATACCCTGGCTTGACGAGCGTCGATCCGGTGGCGCGCAGCACGTGGCGCTCTGCGGTATCGGGGCCCGCGAGCATGTCGGCCGCCACGGTGTCGTAGACCGCCACGGCCATCTGCGAAGCAACGGCGCGCTTCCAGACGAGCGAATACAGACGATAGAGATCGTGGTCGATCTTGCCTTCCACGTCCGCGGGAATGATCGACGCGGAAGTCGGTCGGATGGCCTCGTGCGCTTCCTGGGCGTTCTTCGACTTCGTCTTGTAGACGCGAGGCTCATCCGCCACCTCGTCCTGCCCGTACAGGCGCGCGGCGACCTCGCGGATCTCGCGTACCGCCTCCGCGGCCAGGTTGACCGAGTCGGTACGCATGTACGTGATCAGGCCAATGTTGCCCTCGCCGAGGTCCACGCCTTCGTAGAGCTGCTGGGCCAGGCGCATGGTGCGCCGGGCGTTGAAGCCGAGCTTGCGAGCAGCCTCCTGTTGGAGCGTGGAGGTGGTGAACGGCGGGGCGGGCGTGCGGCGGCGCTGCTTGCGCTCGACCGCGAGCACCCGCAGCCGGCCCGGCTCGCGCCCGCCGGCCGCCTCGAGGGCGGCGCCGTGGATCGCGCGCTCGACCTCACGGGCCTCGGTCTCGTTGGTGAAGGAGAACTGCTCCACCTTCCTGCCGCGGTATTCGAGCAGTCTCAGCGGGAAGGGCGCAGCGCCCTCGAGCGACCCCTGACCTTCCAGCGTCCAGTATTCCTGCGCGACGAACGCTTCGATCTCGGCCTCGCGCTCGCAGATCATGCGCAGCGCCGGACTTTGCACCCGGCCCGCGGACAGGCCGCGCCGGACCTTCTTCCACAACAGCGGCGAGAGATTGAAGCCCACCAGGTAATCGAGTGCCCGGCGGGCCTGCTGCGCGTTGACCAGATCGAGCGACAGGTCGCGTGGCTGCTCCACCGCCTGGCGGATCGCGTTGCGGGTGATTTCGTAGAAGGCCACGCGGTGCACGGTCTTGCCGTCCAGATCGCCACGGGCCTTGAGCACCTCCCGCAGGTGCCAGGCGATGGCCTCGCCCTCGCGATCCGGGTCGGTGGCGAGGTAGAGGGCCTTCGACTTCCTCAATCCCCGGGAAATGCTCTCGATGTGGCGCTCGTTCTTCTCGAGCACCCGGTACTGCATGCTGTAGCCGCGGTCGGGGTCCACGGCGCCTTCCTTGGGAACGAGATCGCGGACATGGCCGTAGGAGGCCAGCACCTCGAAGTCCTTGCCCAGATACTTCTTGATGGTTTTCGCCTTGGCGGGCGACTCCACGATGACCAGGTTGTCGGCCATGTCTCGCTTCGGATCCTGTCAATGCCGCAAGGACGAGCGCTCGCCGGCCATCAGGGCCTCGAAACGCGCGAAAGCGGCTTCCTGCTTGGGTTGAATGGACAGCACGAGCAGCACGACCCAGCGCAATTGCTCGAAGGTCGGCTCCTCTACATCCAGCGCGAGGGCGCGGTCGATGACCAGCTCGCGCTGCTCGGGGGTGAGCACGCCGTCGCGATCGAGGCGGGCGAGGAAGGATCGGCACTCCGGAGAAAGTCGTCCGAGCTCGCCTTCGGAATAGACGCGCAAGGCGCGCGGGGGAGGCTCTCCCTCGACCGAGGGCGAGCGCTCGGAGCCGGCGGCCAGGACCGACAGCCACTCCATCGCCTGAACCACCTGCCCCATGGTGAAGCCCTCCCGCGCGAGCTCGGAGAACATCTGGGCCCGGCCGGGAATGTCCGCCGGGTCCGACATCATGTAGTGGTCGTAGACGTAGATCAGGACGTCGAGAACGCAGCCGGTTGTCATTTAATGGTCTATTTCGTGGTCATCGCGAGTCGGCCATAGCGGCCGCCGGGATACGGTGCGACGCATCCGCGGAGCTCCAGGATCAGCAGCATTGAGGCGATCGACTCGCCCGACAAGCCTGAGCGCGCCACGAGGGTATCGAGCGTCACCGGTTCAAAGCCGAGCGCATCTAACAGCATTTCATATTCCTTGTCCAATCCGGGGGCTGCCGCAGGGCCGGGCCGGATGTCGCCAAGTAATTGATTCATAGGTGAAAACTGGATCTCCGACAGGACCTCGTCCGGCGCCTCGACGAGGTGCGCCCCGTCGCGGATCAGCTTGTGGCAGCCACGGGACAGGGGACTGTGGATGGACCCGGGGATGGCGAATACCTCCCGGCCCTGCTCGCCGGCGCACCGGGCGGTGATCAGAGAGCCGCTCTCGGCCGTGGCCTCGACGACCAATGTGCCCAGAGTCAGGCCGCTGATGATGCGGTTGCGGCGCGGAAAGTTCTGCCGCCGTGGCCCGGTGCGCGGCGGGAACTCCGAGACCAGCGCGCCCGCGTCCCGGATGCGCCGTGCAAGAGCCGCGTTCTCGGCGGGGTAGACCCGATCGAGCCCTGTGCCGAGGACCGCCACGGTCACGCCTCCGGCTTCGATCGCTCCCTGATGGCTGGCGGCATCGATGCCGGCGGCCAGTCCGCTGGTGATCGTAAGACCGCGGCCGGCCAGCGCGGCGGCGAATTCCCTCGCGATGGCGCGGCCGGCGGGTGTGGGAGCGCGAGAGCCCACCATGGCGAGTTGCGCGGCGCAGAGCGCCTCCCGGCGCCCCAGCACGTAAAGGACCGGTGGCGCCCCTCGTATCGCCGCGAGCTGAGCCGGATATCCCGCCTCGATGCACAGGAGGGTTTGCACGCCGCTCGCCTCGCACCATTCGAGGTCGGCGCGCAGCGCCGCGCGATCCGGGGCGGCGAGAGAGCGCCGCGTGGCCGGTGGCAACTCGATGCGGGCGAGCACCGAGGGCTCGCACAGCCTGTCAGTGTCGCCGCCCGCTTCGGCGGCGAGCGCGCGCACGTGCTCTGCGGTGAGTCCGGGGGCACGTGCCAGCCGATGGCACAAAGAGGCAGTGGCCATGGCCGGGGAGCTTAGGCCGGCGGGGGCGGGAAGGGTCCCCCGCAATTGCGCCGCAAACCTCCAGAAATGCACGCCCTTCGGTGATACTGTCTGCGCGGATGAAATACCGTCATGCCCATCACGCCGGCAACTTCGCGGACGTTCACAAACACGTGACACTGCTTGCGTTGCTCGCGGCGCTCAAGCGCAAGGACAAGGGATTTCTCTACCTCGAGACGCACTCCGGGCGCGGGACGTACGATCTATCGGATTCCGCCGCGGAGTCCTGCGCCGGCATCTCCCGCCTCACGGCCGCCGAGTGCCTCGCTCCGGAGCTGCGCCACTATCTGGCTCGTATCGCGGAGCTGCGCCGGCACGGCGGCTCGCGGCTCTATCCCGGATCCCCCTGGCTCGCCGCGAGCGAGCTGAGGACTCAGGACCGCGCGGTGTTCACCGAATGGCTGCCCGCGGAGGCGCGGGCGTTGGAACGCTCGCTCGCGACGATTCCGGGTCACCCTCGCATCCACGTCGACACAGGCGATGGCTACGCCCGGCTGCGCGCCGCGCTGCCACCCATCGAGCGGCGCGGCCTCACGCTGATCGATCCGCCCTACGAAGACACATGGGACGACTTCGAGCGCTCGCGGGTGGCCGTGAGCGAGACGCTGCGCCGCTTTCCGAGCGGAGTGCTCGCGGTCTGGTATCCCATCAAGGACGAGCGCGCCACCGCCGCATGGCACAGCGCCCTCGCCCGTGAAGCGACCCGAGAGTTGCTGGTCGCGGAACTGTGGCTCTACCCGCGCGACTCGCGGGTGGCCCTCAACGGCTCCGGCCTGCTGATCGTGAATCCGCCCTACCAGCTGGAGGAGGCGATGGCGGCATGGCTCGCGGAGCTGCACCGGCACCTCGATGCCGGACACGGCGGAGGCACCACGATCAGGCGCCTGACAGCGCCTGTCGCAAACAGGTGACAGGACGGGTTCCCGCGGGCAGAATCGACGCCATGGAAGGGGCAGTGGATCAGTACGCCGTGGTGGGCCATCCTGTCGCCCACAGCCTCTCGCCTTTCATCCATTCGCTGTTCGCGCGCCAGACCGGCCAATCCATGCGCTACCACCTCATGGATGTCCCGCCCGAGGATCTCACCCGGCGCGTCGCCGCATTCTTCGCCGAGGGTGGCCGGGGACTCAACATCACCCTGCCGCACAAGGCCCGCGCGATGCCGCTCGCCAACGAGCTCACCGACCGGGCGAAGCAGGCCGGTGCGGTCAACACCCTGGCAGCGCGCCCGGACGGGAGTGTGCTCGGGGACAACACCGACGGCGCGGGCCTGGTGCAGGACCTGACTCAGAACCTCTCGTGGCCGATCGAAGGGCGCGGCATCCTGCTGCTCGGGGCGGGCGGCGCGGCCCGCGGCGTGATCGCGCCGCTGCTCGCGCTGCGCCCGGAAGTCATCGTGATCGCCAACCGCACCGCGGAACGCGCCGAGGCGCTGGCATCGGCGTTCTCGGCGCTCGGCAACATCCGCGGGGCCGGCTTCGGCCAGATCGGGCGGGGCGCATTCGACCTGGTGATCAACGCCACCTCCGCAAGTCTCACCGGCGAGCTGCCCGATGTGCCGCAGACCATCTTCGGGCCGGACACGCTCTGTTATGACATGGCCTACGGCAAGGGCGATACCGCCTTCGTTCGCTGGGTGCGCGGGCTCGGCTGCGCGCACGCGCTGCCGGGCTGGGGCATGCTGGTCGAGCAGGCCGCCGAATCATTCCGGCTCTGGCGGGGCGTGCGGCCGCTCACCGCGCCGGTCCTGCAGGCGTTGACCGGGCACCTCGCTCCGCCGCGGTCCTGACCGCGACGAGCGCGCACCGCGCCTCCCGCGCATGGAAGGACCGACGCGGCCTGCCTTGCGGTGCGCCCCAAGCGAACGTCCCGCGTAAGGCAATCTAGCGCGCCGACCGTGAGAGCGTGCCGGCCATGCATGCGGGACTGCGGCGCTTCCGGCCTTCGCATCCAACCGCACGTAGGGGTTGATCTCGGCCCGATGAGCCCTGAGGAAGGTCATGTTGGCGGGGCTCGGCATGGAAGTCCGATCCTGTAGCCCATCACCGTGGCGCCCGGCACTCGCGACAGCATCCGCAGGCCCGCCCGGGAAAGCGACAGTGGGTGCGGTCCGGGCATCTTCGCCATGGCGGCATTCGCGTCCGCATGCCGGTCTCGTGGCGCGAGCATCGGTTGCGAGCGCAACGGTGAGCGAGATAAGCGATGTCATGAGCAGGATCGAGGCGCGGTCGTGTGCGCGCATCACGAGGTGCATCTGTCTATGGCCCAGCCTCGATGGCGCACAAGCCGATGCCGGTCACCATTGCCACGTCCGCGCCAAAGATCGAACCGCTATATCCATAGAGCCAAAGCAAACTGCGGCCCTGAACAAACATTATGTATACTGATTGGAGAATAAACGCCCCAGACTTGCGACGCGGCAGGCCGTACGTTGCGGCACTGCACGACGGGGCACAGGGTTGGAATTCATGATGCGGAGCAGAAGCGTTCTCGCGGGTCCGGCGGCCTCGGCACTGCTCATGTCGGTTACGTTGAGCTTGCCCACCCTTGGACGGGCCGGCACCCCGGGAGTAGACGTTGACCGCTCCGCAGGACGCGCTCTCTCCCAGGTGACGATCACGGCAAGGAAGGTGGCCGAGAACGCGCAGCTCGTACCGATATCGGCCATCGCCTTGACCGGCAGGGATCTGATCCGCGCGGGAATTTCCCGCATCGGCGATCTCGAGTCCCTCTCTCCCGGCCTCACACTGCGAGAGGCTCCGACATCCGCCTCCGCGCTGCAAATGCAGCTGCGGGGCCAATTGCAGAACGACACGGTCGCCACGGAGGACCCATCGATCGGAACGTACGTCGATGGTGTTTATTGGGCACGCGCATACGGGCTGAACGCCGACCTCCTCGACGTCAAGGATGTACAGGTCCTCTATGGCCCGCAAGGGACGCTGTTCGGCCTCAACACCACGGCCGGGGCCATCGTGGTGCGGACGCGCGATCCTAAGCTCGACGACTTCTCCGGATCGGCCTCCTTGGGCGCCGGCAATTACGACGAGCGCGACGGCACGCTCGTTGTGAATGCCCCGCTCATTGGCGTCACGCTGGCCGCGCGCGCCGCTTTCGAGTTCGACCATCGGGACGGGTACATCCTGAACTCACTCGACGGCAACCACCTGGGGAACCGCAGGCGATGGACGGGCCGCATCAAGATTCTCGACAGGATTCGTGAGGGCCTGACGACGCTGTTCTCCGCCGAGCTCTTCCACATGGGAGAGAACGCCAACCCCTTCCAACTCTCGTACGCCGCCCAGCCGAACCTCGCCTCGCTCTCGACGGCCCATCCGATGATCGGCTCGCTGCTGAACGTGGAGGCCGCTCTGGACAACGGCCTGTTCTTCGGCACGGCCCCCAACGTCCTCGCCGCAAGTCAGCTGATCCAACAGTACATCGCCGGCGCCCAGGGCGACACGGTGGCGATGAACAGCGACTGGCCGGATTCCGTCGACACGCGCACCTTCTCGGACACCACGACCGACGACCTGGGCTGGGGTAAGCTGCGGTTCATCGGGGCCTACCGCAATGTCGCGGAAAATACCGGTATCGACCTCGACGGCTCGCCCTTCAGGGGAATCGGGGCGACCTTTCACCGCAATCTGTCGCAGTGGTCGGGGGAGCTGCAAGTGACCGGCCGGGCGCTCGAGCGCAGGCTCGCCTTCGCGGCGGGCCTGTTGTACTTCGCCGAGCACGGAATCGATCTGTCCTATTCGCAATCGTTGCCAGCCCTGATCCCGACCATCACGGTCTACGATGGGGACATCCGTGACCACAACGTCGGGATCTACGGACAGGGCACCTATCGCATTGCCCGGGCCCTGCATCTGACCGCAGGGGTGCGATTTTCCAATGAACGCAAGGGACTCACCTCGCACAACCGCACCACGGCGGCGGCAGGAACATTCGGCCCGTTGTTTCCGCAGGCGACGCAGCTCTGCAACGTGCTTCCCATCGGCCCGGCCGCCTTCGGTGCGGCGGGCTCCCCGTGCTCGCTGCCCGAGGCTCAGACCTTCTCCGCGCTCTCATACACCCTCGGAGTGGATTATCGCCTCACGGACCTCGTGATGGCCTATCTCAAAACCGACAAGGGATTCCGTTCCGGGGGCGAGAACATCCGCGGCGGCTTCTTCACCATCGGCGGCCGTCCGTATCCGACCATCGCACCCTTCGCTCCGGAGATGGTGCGCGATGTCGAGCTCGGGCTGAAGTCCCAGTTCTGGGAGAATCGCATTCGCGCGAACCTCGACGTCTACCACGACTGGGACAGCGACATCCAGAGAACCCTCATCGTCGTGACCGACCAGACTCCCGACACCTTCGTCGTCAACGCCGGCAGGGAGGAGGTCTCCGGGATGGAGGCGCAAATCACCGTGCGGGCTCTGGCCGCTGCGCGCGACATGGCATTGCTCAACCTCGACACGGCGTACACGGACCCGAAATACACCCGGTTCATCGATCCGGTCACGGGAGCGAACTTGGCCGGCTCGCGCTTTGAGGGGGTGCCGCGATGGACGGAGGTGGCGGCACTGGATTATGCGCACCTGCTGCGCACCGCGAGACTGGAGCTGCACGTGGACTATTCGTGGCACAGCAGGATGCCGCTGCAGCCGTACAACGACCCGACGGACCCGAACAATGCCGCCCTGATCGCAGCATCGACTTCCCCTGCGGTGGGGTTCGTCAACGCCCGGGCAACACTGGCACTCGAGCGCTACGGTCTCGAGCTCGCGCTGTGGGTGAAGAACCTGGGCGACGAGCGGGTGCCGATCAATGCCGTCGAAGAGGGCGCCCCGCTTGACATAGTGGCTACGCAATACAACGAGCCGCGCATGTTTGGCGCGACGGTGACGTGGGAGTTCGGCCATCATTCGTAGATTCATCAGCGCAGATCAATTTCCGGCATCGAGCGAGGCTGCACATGCGAAGCGAGTACGGTGGGCAGGAACCTCCGCAGCGGGTCGTGATCCTCGGCGGCGGGCCGGCCGGGGTGGCGGCGGCCTACTGGCTGAGCCGGCCTGAGCAGCAGGGACGATATCAGGTCACGCTCTACACGCAGGGCTGGCGCCTCGGGGGGAAATGCGCCACCGGGCGCAACGCCGACCAGGGCGAGCGGATCCAGGAACATGGGCTGCACTTGTTGATGGGGTGCTACGAGAACGCGTTCACCACGCTCCGCGCCTGCTACGAGGACTGGCGCCGCCTGAAGCCCGATCCGTCGAGTCCGTTCCAGACTTGGACGGATGCGTTTCTGCCGCAGCGCTTCATCTCGCTGATGGAGCGCGTCCCGGGCACGCCGAATGCCTGGCAGCCTTGGAATTTCAATTTTCCACACCTCCCGGGAGAGCCGGGTGATCCAGACAGCGCCGAGCCCGCCAGGCCCGCCGCCGGCGATGCCGCGCTCATCCGCAGAATGGCGGATTGGCTCGACGCGCACACGCCCGCCGACGCGCCGTTCGCAGCGAGCGTTCATTCCGCGCTGAGTGCGCTCCGCGAAGCCCTGCGGGGGCCGGCGCAGGACACCCTTCACGCCCAGGGCCTCCTCGTGCAAGCGCAGCAGAGCGTAGGCCAGTACCTGGTCACGACTTCGGATGCCAGCGCCCTCGCAACCACGACCCGCCCCGCGCCGCCGGCGTCTGCCTCCGGAACCGGACAAGCGATTGACGCGCAATCCTCGGAGTGGCTCAAATTCGCGATCCTCGCCAACCTGGCGCTGGCGGTCGCACTCGGCTACCTGTCTGACATCTTTGGACGGCCGGGCGCCTACGAGACGCTCGACGCCCAGGACTTCAGAGCCTGGCTCGGGAGTCACCATGCGACCTCATGGGCTCTCGCCGCAGCCCCGATCAGGTCTCTTTACGACTTGGCGTTTGCGGCGCGCGGCACCGAGGAGAACTGGACCGGATCGATCGCCGCCGGATCGGCGCTGCGGGCACAATTGGAAATGGTGATCGGGTATCGGGATGCACCGCTGTGGCGGATGGCCGCGGGGACGGGCGACACCGTATTCACACCCTTCTACGATGTGCTTACGGCGCGCGGCGTCAGTATCGAGTTCTTCAGCCGCATTACTGCCCTGCGCCCTTCGACGACCGGTCAGCTGGGCGAGATCGACATTTCCGTGCAGGCGGTCACCCGCGACGGCCGCCCGTACAGGCCGTTCAGACGGGTGAAGGACCTCGATTGCTGGCCCGATCAGCCCGACTGGGCGCAGCTGAAAAACGGCTCGCAGATCGAAAAGGAGCTGAAAGCAGCGGGAGTGGATTTCGAATCGAGCTTCTGTACCGTTTCGGTCGGGCCGCCGAAAACACTCCAGGCCGGACGGGATTTCGATCTGGCCATCGCGGCCATGCCTCCGGATGCGTTGCGCCCGATGGCCGCGGCGCTCATCGAGGCGAGTCCCGAATGGAACAAGGCCCTGAGGGAGAGCGCCTCGGTCGAGACACTGGCCATGCAGTTGTGGATGAGCCGTGACCTGAAAGGTCTCGGGTGGGACTACGGCAGCACGATCATGACCGCGTTTGCCGAGCCCTTCGATTCCTGGGGCGACATGTCCGATCTCATTCCCAGAGAGCAGTGGCAGGGCACCGTGCCGCAGTCGATCGGGTACTTCTGCGGGCGACTGCAGCTTCAAATGCACTGGAGCGACCCTCCTGAGATGCATGCGCTGGCGAAAGCCACCGCGGAGGCTTGGATGACGGGCAACCTCGACATCCTGTGGCCGCGCATCGGGCCGAACCCGGGCGCTGACTTTGGCATCCTGAGCGACTACTTTCGCGCCAACTTCGATCTTTCGGAGCGCTATGTCGCGACACCGGCCGGTGAGAACGTGGCGAGCCGGTTCAATCCGGCCGTGCCGGCGGCCCTTCAGAACCTGTACGTCGTGGGTGATTGGACCAAGACGCGGTTCAGCGGCGGATGCTTCGAGAGTGCCGTCGAATCTGCGATGCTCGCCTCGCGCGGCATCAGTGGATTTCCGCCTCAGGTGAAGACGTCATAACGCTCGAACGATCGGCGGGAGGAGCCATGCGCAAGCGCAAAATCGTCATTCTGGGCGGCGGTATGGCCGGACTTAGCGCCGCATACCACCTGACCCGGACGCCCGAGCTGAGGGATCAGAACGAGGTCACCGTGTATCAGCTCGGCTGGCGCCTGGGCGGCAAGGGGGCGAGCGGCCGCGATGAGCAGGGCCGCAACCTCGAGCACGGTCTGCATGTCTGGTTTGGCATGTACGAGAATACCTTCAGTCTGTTCCGCGAGCTCTACGACACCCGGCCGCCCGGACACTGGGCCCTGCCCACCTGGCGGGACGCGGTGAAGAGCCAGGACTTCACGCCGATCGGCGTCTGCGATGCCACCGGGCACTGGAGCTACTGGCCGCTCACCTGGCCCTCCAACGACGAGGTGCCGGGCGACGGCGGGCTGCTGCCGGGCCTCGGCGCCATCCTGGAGACCCTGATCGGGTGGATCGTTCTGTTCCTCACCGGCAAGGATCAGCTGACTGACGAGCAGTTGGCGAGCCTCGGGCGAGCGCCCGAGGAGGCCGGTCCTCTGCCGCGGCCCAGCTCGGCATTGGGTGCCGCCCAGGCACACCTGCACGGCGTCGGCAACAGGGTCGGGGAGTCGGCTCGAATGACCTATCACAGGGCTGCCGAGTTGATCCACTGGGCACGCCAGGCTCACGCCGCCAGTCTCGACTCTCGAGCCGCACCGCAACGCGCCGATTCGCTCGTGAAGGATGCCCTCGATATCCTCGAGGCGGTCGTCAAGGGAGTGGCAGAGGACCTGATCGCGCGGGACGCACCGCTCATTTCCCTCGACGACATGGAGCTGCGCGACTGGCTCATCCACCATGGCGCGGACCCGGGGGTGGTCCATTCCTCGAGCCTCGTGCGGATGGCCTACGACACCATGTTCCAATACGTCGACGGTGATGCCAACCGGCCCAACCTGGCCGCCGGCACCGGCCTCGGAACCGTCCTGCGGCTCGCCGCGACCTACAAGGGATCGGTCATGTGGGAGGTGCAGGCCGGCATGGGCGAGGTGATGTTCGGACCGCTCTACGATCACCTGCTGGCCGCGGGCGTCCAATTCAAGTTCTTCCACAAGGTGACGAGTCTCGAGCCGGGAGCCTCCGATGGGAGCGGTCCTCTTCCGACGATCAAGACGGTCCACCTCGACCTTCAGGCGAAGCCCGCGAACGGTGATTACGTTCCAGTCAAACACCAGGACGGCCTCACGCTCTGGCCGTCTGAGCCGTATTGGGAGCAGCTCGAGAACGGTGCCACCCTGAAGGCGGCGCACGTCAATTTCGAAAGTCACTGGTGCGACTGGCCGCGGGCGGACACGGTCGCTCTGGAGCAGGGCAAGGACTTCGACGTGGTGATCCTCGCGATCGCCCTCGGCGCATTGAAGCCTCTGAATGACGAGGACCCGAGTCCGTGCGCGGCGCTCATGCAACGCAACCCCGCCTTCGCCGACTGGCTCAACAAGGTCGAGATCGTCCCTTCGTTGGGCGTGCAATTGTGGAGCAATCAGACCACCGAGGGGTTGGGCTGGCGCCTCGCCAAGCCGGCCGCCGTGTCCGGCCCGGAATACCTCGATATCTGGGCCGACATGTCGCAGGTGCTCGAGTTCGAGTCCGGACCCACGCCGAAGGCGCTGTCGCTCCATTACCTCACCGGCACCTTTGCTACCACTCTCTATCGCCAGCCCCGCTCTGCAACGGGCACACCGCTGATCGCCGCCGCGCAACTTCGCCGCGAAACGATCGACTGGCTGAACGCCTACTCAGGGATCCTGTGGCCCGCTGCGCGAACTGGCGGAGGATTCGACTGGAACGTGCTGAATGCGCCCGCGGGCACGGTGGGTGAGGCACGGCTCGATGCCCAGTTCCTGCGTGCCAACATCGATCCGACCGAGTGCACCACCCTCTCCGGCGCGGGCAGCACGCGCTTTCGCCTGCACGCCTATGAGTCGGGCTTTGCGAACCTGATTCTCGCCGGCGAAGGGACTGCCATGGGGCTGCCGACCTCCTTCGAGGGGGCCGTCATGTCCGGGGCGGCCGCTTCCCGCGCCATCTGCGGCCAGCCGCACAGCATCGTCGGCTACGACTTCCTCGAGCGGCGCCCGTCTCAATGGGGAGCATGATGACAGAGTCACCCTACCTCTCATGGCTGGGCCACGGTGCGGCGTGTCTTTCGCCGCCCGGGGTGTTCACGGATGCCCGCGCGACGCTGTTCGTCATCGACGCGGACAGGGCAGCGATGCAGTCTCTGGCGGACACGCTGCTCAATCCCGCAGGCCGCGACCAGGTCCGTTACGAGCCACTGTTACCCATGGCGATGATCAGCTTCATGGACATTGCCCGCTGCACCTCCGGCACGGACGTCGTCGGCTGGCTGCCTGGCCGCGAGTGCGCCCTCTGGGTGCCGCTGATCGAGCTGCATGCCGGCCAACCGCTGCGCGACCGCGTTGTGTTCTGGTCGCCTTACATCTTCATCGACTACGCCATCGGGATGGTGACCGGTCGCGAGATCTGGGGCTGGCCCAAGGTGCTCGCGGACATCTCCATGCCGACGGACGATCCGACCAACCCGCGTTACGGCTGCGCAACCACCTATTTTCCGACGCTATCGAAGGACACGCGGGGCGTGACAGGCACGCTCTTTCAGGTGACGCCCAACGGTGGGCCGGACGAGCGGAATCCAGAGGCAATGTGGCGAAGCGTCGAGGACGCGGACGATGCCCTGCGAGATGCGCTCCTTGGGGGCGTTCGCGCAGGATTGCGCGCGGCGGGCAGCCTGTTGCCCTGCGGACCGTGCATCGCGCTCAAGCAGTTTCGGGACGCCTCGGACCCGCAGAGCGCCTGTTACCAGGCGATCTGCGACTCGCCGGTCGAGGTGACGGCCTTCAAGGGCGGCGGGCTGCTGGAAGGGGATTTCACGCTGCAGGTGACGACCTGCGAGAGTCACGCCATCGTGAGAGATCTGACGGGCCGCGCCCCCGGTCCCGAGACCACGACGCTGCCCATCAAGCTTGCGGCGTGGTCACTGATCGATTTTAAGGCGCTGAGCGGCGGCAACATCGTGGTCGCGGGATAGCGCGTCTGCCTCGACATCGGGTGACATGCCGGGTTGCGTCTCCGACGGCATCTGCCGCGCAAGGGCGATGCCGTCCAGGAACAACGCCTGATGCTCCGGCCGCTGATACATGATGGCCGCCAGCTGCGCCATGGGAACGCTCGTCAGCTTCTCGAGCTGCGCCAGAGCCTCGCACGCGGCGCGCTTCTCGGCGAGGTAGCCGCAGGCGGACGCCATCAACCCCAAGAAGGTCGGTGCGATGCTGAGCTGGGCCGCCTCGCTCGCCAGGCTCGCCGCCTCCGCAAAGCGCCGTTGCGCGAGCCTCACCGAGGCGAGGGTCCCGAGCTGCAGATTGCGGTTGGGCGATAAGGGGTCGAGCCGCATCGAGCGATGCAGGCAATCCTCGGCGAGAGTGAGATCACCCGTCGATACGCACACCACCGCCCGGGCGAGCAAGGGGAAGGAGGATCCCGGATTCAGGCTCGCGGCACGCTCCGCGAAGCGAGTCGCGAGCGTGATCTCATGATGAAACCAATAGGTCAGGGCCGCCGTGCCGAGCACCTGGGGATCATCCGATCCCGATCGTAAGGAACGTTCGATCATCTCCATCATCGCGCGCCCATGGGTCGCGGGGTCATCCGTCCATTGATGCTGGGCGATGATGGCATGACAGCTTGCCGTGAGGCTCAGGGCCAGGGCGAAATCGGGGTCCAGGTCCAGGGCGCGGCGCAGAAGCTTCAGCGCCTCCTCGATACCGGCTCGTGTGTAGGTGCGGAACGGCACCAGCGCGCGCAGATACAGCTCATAGCTCTCGAGGTCCGAAGTCGGGCGCCTGGCGAAGCGCAGCGCCTCGGCGTTTTGGACGGTGAATTCAATGGCTCCCGCCACGCCGAGCGCGACCCCGTCCTGCAACTCGAAGACGTTCTCGATCCGCCCCTCGAAGCGATCGGCCCAGACCTGTGCGTCGGTCGATGAGTCGATCAGCCGGGCGAGAATACGGACCTGGTCCCCCGCCCGGCGGACACTGCCCTGGAGAATGTAGCGCACACCGAGCCTTTGAGCGGCCTCGGCCGGCGAGAGGCCCTGCGCTTTCAGATTGCGGCTCGAGCCGCTGCCGATCACGAACAGCGTGCGGATGCGGCTCAGTGCGTTGACGATCTCCTCCATCAGACCATCCACGAAATACGCCTGCTGCGGATCGGCGCAGAGATTCGCGAACGGCATGACGACGATCGATGGCTTGCCCGGCAGCTCGGGCGCCTCGGGTGCCGGAAGCACCTCGGGCTCTTTCCACGGCGACACCGAAGCGATCAGCCGGTAGCCCCTGCGGGGGACATTGGCGATGTACTTGGGATCGCGAGGATCGTCACCCAGGATGCGGCGCAGGGCCGCCACCGCCGCGTAGACGGAATCGGTGCTGACGACGACGTCCTTCCAGACGGCATCGAGCAGTGCCTCGACGCTCAGGACCTCTCCCGGCCGCTCGGCGAGGCAGAGGAGAAGCCGCATGGCTCTCGGCTCGAGCTTGGTGGCGACCCCATCCCTGACGATCTCATCCAGAGCCGGGTCTATCCGCAAGTCGCCGATCTTCAGCAAGCACTCTCTCCGAAAGATTGCCGCCGGCATCGGTCCAGGCTCCGAGTCGGAGAATTCTTTTCGAAGACGAGCTACCGGCTCATCGAGTATAGGGACGGCCACCATGCTCGTCCACCGCCGTCCGTCAGAAATTCCCTAGGTATCTTTCAAACGGACCTCAGGACTTCCACCCCTTGCGCGGAGCACTGTTGCATCACGCCCGAGAGAGACACCTCCCGGGCGACATGCAGACAGACCTTTCATTCCAATGTAGTACGCACGGGGACCAGCCATGAACACTCAGATCACTTACCGCAAGTCCGCCTCTCTGGTAGCCATCACCCTGCTCGCACTCGGCTATAGCGGATTCTGTGCCGCAGCCGGCGCCGGCACTGGGCCGCACGTGAGCGTGAGCGTGAGCTATGCGGACCTGAACCTCTCGAGCACGCAGGGCGCGGCGACCCTCTATCAGCGCCTGGAGAGCGCCGCCTCAACGGTCTGCCAGAAGATGCATCGTTATGACGTGAGTATCTTCGCTTCACTCCGCATAGCGGAGTGTGCGCAGCACAAGGTCCGCGAGGCCGTGAAGAAGCTAGGGGCCCCCATGCTGGTCGCCGTGTACAACGCGCACAGCAGCAAGCCCCTGCCGAGCCGCACTATTTTGGCTCAGGCTCGCTAGTCCGACGCCGGCGCACCGGCCAATCAGGTGGGCGGCGGGAGCCGCCGCCCATCGCAGGTCACCTGAGGAAATGGCATGCAAGAGCAGGGCTGGCGTCGGAAGATCGAGCTGGACAGGCCAGCGAATTCGCCCCCAGGACGATATCGCTGGCGGCCGCCGAAGAGAACCGTCGAGCCGCTCCGGCTCGCGAATACCGTCCTGCATGCGCTCGAGGAAGTGCCGCCCGACGAACGGCGAGCGATCCACGCAGGCCGCCGGGACTATCCCGAAGCCGTACTCAGGGGATCCCTTTATCCGGTCTGGTGCGGGTTCAGTTGAGCGCCCCAGCCCACGCGCTCATTCCCAAAGAGTCCGTGCAGCCGGCTACTCGTTCCGGCATCGCTGCCTGGCGGTTCCCTGATGATTACCCAGCCTCCACCCGGAGCATTGGCGAGTAACCGACCCGACACCGAGCGGGAAATCGCGGTGACCCGTCACTCTCCGCTCATCGTGCCGATCGTCGACCGGCTGATGGGCCACCCTGGACCCAGCGCGCACGGCGATCGATGCGCTCGACCAAGACGCGAACAGGGATCAGCGCGGGAACGGACCGCTGCCGCCGCGATCCCGGCTACGGATTCTCGACCGTGTCCCCGACGGTGATGGTGTTGGTCGAGGCGACGACCAGCGCGAAGGACAGTCGCCGGTAGGTCTTGAAGACGAGCAGCGTCGCGGCCCGCTCGGCCGGCAGCTTCACCCGCGGCGCGAAGTCCTTGCCGAGACCGCCGAAGGAATGAAACACCGTGGTGTGCGAGCCGTAGGTGTCGTGCACCGTGCCTTCCGAATGGTCGGCCGCGAGCACATCGCCCGGAACGAGCCCGTCGCGGGTGCCACGGTCGAGCACGACGATGTCGAACTGGCCCGCGAGATCCATGGTTCCGGAGCCGCCGACGATCCAGATGATCTTGCCGTGCACGGGCCGCGAGGGCGCGCGAGGCTCGATCGTGAGGGGCGTCGAGGTATCGCTCGTGATCAGGCGATCACCCGCGAACGTCTCCCGAGCGGAGTCCCTGAGCACGGCGGTGGCCGGATTTCCCGGTACGCGGATCAGCGCGGTCGCCGTGTAGGTGCCGAGGTAGCCCAACTTGCGGCCGAACACGCCGGGCTCGCTAAGCTCATGACCCACGTGAATCACGGCGTAGCGGCTGCGCGGATGGCGTCCGAGGCTGCTG
>DAIDHH010000191.1 GCA_027452045.1 Gammaproteobacteria bacterium | reverse complement strand
TCCCGTGCGCAGCGCTGGGAGCGATCGCCCGGACCGTACGAGGTGTGGCTCGGGGGCTCCTCGGCCGATCTAGGCCCGCCCACCGTGGTGAGCCTGCCCGCCTGGCAGCATAGTGCACGGTGGAATGAATGACATGACTTCGCGCGCCTTCAGCGCGGCATCGCCTCGTGTGCTCGCCGGCCTGGCGCTGGCCCTGCCGCTCATTGCCTCCTGTCAGGCAGGGGGAGGGGGAGCGTTGCGGCCGGCGCAGCGGTCGGCCTCCACTCGGGGGCCCGCGGTCGCGGTGACGATGACCACCGACGATCGGCGCCGGCAGCTCGAGACGGTGGCGGGGACGGCCTTTGCGCCCATGCGCACAGGGCCGAAGACGGTCGTCGTGGACGATGAGCGCCGGTACCAGACCGTGGTGGGGTTCGGGGCGGCCTGGACCGACTCGGCTGCCTACCTGCTGCATGAGGTGGCGAAACCCGCCGCGCGCGAGCGGGCGATGAGAGATCTCTTCACCCGCAGGGGACGGGGGATCGGACTCAGCTTCATGCGCATCCCCATGGGCGCCTCCGACATCGCCCGCACCCGATACAGTTACGATGACCTGCCGGCCGGGCGGACCGATCCGACGCTCGCGCATTTTTCCATCGCGCACGATGAGCGCGACCTCATGCCGCTCATCCGGCGCTCGCTCGCGCTCAACCCGCGGATGCGGCTGATGGCGAACCCGTGGAGCCCGCCAGGCTGGATGAAGAGCTCGGGCCGCATGATCGGGGGCACGCTGCTGCCGAAATGGTACGGTGCCTTCGCGCAGTATTTCGTGCGCTTTCTCGAGGCGTATCGGCGCGCCGGCATCCCGATCGACTACATCACGCTGCAGAACGAGCCGCTGTACCTGCCGAAGGACTATCCCGGCATGTACATGCCGGCTTCCACGCAGCTCACGGTGCTGCGGGACGATGTGCTGCCCGCGCTCGCCGCCGCCCATCTTCCGACCCGGGTGCTGCTCTACGATCACAACTGGGACCGCCCCGACTATCCCGACACGATTCTCGCCGACCCCGCCATCGCCGCGTCCGCGCAGGTCGCGGGCGTTGCCTGGCACTACTATGCCGGCACGCCCGGCGTGCAGTCGGTGTTGCACAACAAGTATCCCCGCGCCGGGCAGTTCGAGACGGAAGCAAGCGGCGGCACCTGGGTGGGCGATCCGGTGCGCAGTGATTTCGAGACCATCATCGAAGTGCTGCGCAACGAGGGCCGCTCCTACCTCAAGTGGAGCCTCGCGCTCGATGAGCACCTGGGCCCGCACGATGGCGGCTGTGGCACCTGCACGCCGCTCGTGACCGTGAACCGCGCCACCAGCGCCGTCACGGAGGATATCGAGTACGCGACGCTCGGGCAGTTCAGCCGCTTCATCCTTCCCGGGGCGACCCGTGTGTATTCGAGCGATGCGCCCGGGATCGAGTCGGTCGCCTTCGTCAATCCGGACGGCGGCCACGTCCTGGTGGCCTTCAACGACACCGCCCGCGCCAACACCTTCCAGGTCGAGTGGGGTGATGAGGGGTTCCACTACACGCTCCCGGCCTTCAGCGGCGCGACATTCACGTGGCGAGGCACGGCCGGCGCTCGCGCGGCGATCAGTGCAACCGCGCTGATCCCGGCTGCGAGTGATGCGGTGACCGGCGGCAGGGACTTCGCGACGGATCTGTCCACGTGGGGGCTTCGTACCGAGGAGAGCTCGAGCGCGAGTGGCGGTTATGATCTTGGCTACGCAGCGGATGGCGACTGGGCGATGTATCCGGCGGTGGACTTTGGCTCAGGGGTGCACGCCGTGAGCGCCGAGGTGGCTTGCGCGAGCTCCGATTGCGGCACCCTCGAGTTTCACCTCGACTCGCCCTCCGGTCCCCTGATCGCGCGCCTGCTCGTGCGCCACACGGGTGCGTGGCAGGGATGGAGGGTGCAGAGGGCGCCTGTGGGAGGCGCCGCCGGCACGCACGCTCTGGTTGTCCTCTGGAGGGCCAACAGGGCGGGCGATGATGCGCTCGCCAACCTGTTGTCGTTCCGCTTCCAGTAGGCCTCGGGGCGCGGAATGCCGGGCGGGCGCCGGCAGCGCAGCGTGGTCGGATCGTCGTACTCAGTCGCCTGCGAGACGATCTCTGTCCAGTACTCGAAGAGCCGCTTCCCTCGCGGCGGAAGTGGCGCCACCTTGCCGTCCGGCAGCAGGTAGTGGCGCAGATCGACGCTCCCGTAGTTCCCCATCCGCTCCTCGGTGTCTGTCATGGGAATACTTCCGCCCGGGGGCGATGGGAAGCAATCGTACGAGCGCTGAGGGCAGGGGAGATCACACTGCAAGCGCGCGGATGTCGTACTCGATGGCCTGGGCAACCGGCCTCAAGATGTTCCCCGGCCTGCGCTCGAGCGCCACGAAACCGTAGCGCGCGAGCCGGTGGAGCGTCCGCGAAAGATTGCTCGGCGCCCGACCGGTCTTCTGCGACAGCTCCGCGATCGAGCCGGGATGGTGCTCGGCGATGACGCGGATGAGCTGAAGGTTCTTGTCGCTCAGGGTCTCGGCGAGCGACTTCATGCTCGGGAACCAGATTTTCGGCTCCCCGGGCCTCGGTTTGTACTGCCCGCGAGCGATGGCGATCGCCCGCTGCCGCATCTTGTCGGGCGGCATGATGCCAATGACCATCCGCTTCAACTCACACCTCTATCAGTCAGAACCCGATCCACCGCGGCGAAGAAATCCTCGAGCAGCTGCCCGGCGTCCGTGAATTCGTACACTTCGATCGTGCGGCCGTCCGGATGCCAGTGATCGTACTCGGCGCGCCGCGCGGAAAAGCCCCTGCGCTTCTTGGGCGGCGCATGCGCATTGTCGTAGCCCAGCACCCGCCTGCCATACCGGTCATGCAGCGTCAGCGAATAGCGGATCCCATGGGGCACCAGGGGAGTCGCCCTGCAGGTCCGGGCCTCGATCTTGACCCAGTAGCCGCCCTCCTGCACCAGGATCTCCCCATCGAGATCCAGCAGATACGATAGCGGGTCGCCGCCAGTCATATCACCAGCTCATAATACCACAAGTGGACCGCCCCTTCCGCTCAAAGGTGGGTTCTCGCGGAGATAGGCCACGAGATGGCCCAATTCCCGCGCCACGCCGGGGACGTCATGGCCAGGGGGCGGAGCTACCGGCGTCCGTACCAGCCGTTGCGACCGCGGAGCAGGGCTTCGGCGCCCACGGAGGAGCTCCGGAGGCCCGGCAACCCGGCCATTCGGCTGAATATCTCGTGAAACATGCGCGAAAGACCCCGTTACGGGTCCGGCCGGACGGACCGTAGAATGGACGACAGCATGGTCATAAATGACGGTGGTCAGGCGTCCGGCCGGCGCTGGCAACGCCGCCTTCCGCCGTCCTCGGACTGCGAGAGTGACGCCATCATACGAGCCGATTGTCAGATAGATACGCGGTCAAGCTCCGCGTTTGCGCAAAAATGCGCGGACAGTATCGCGAAGAGGGGGATGCTGTATGCCTTCAGCGAAGGGCCATACTCACACCGAGGTGTTCACCGTGTCATTGTTGACGTCAGGTCCGAGCGTCTGTCGACCCCGTCGCGCTTCGCCTTGCGGACTCGAGGCGCGAGGGCGGTCACACCGGCCGCAGAGCCCGATTGAGGAAAGCGCGCTGAGCGGCTTACGAGCCGGACAAGGTTGCCCATCTGGGAAATCTGACGGCGATATGGAGAAAGATCTCGCTGGCCATCACTCGGAACGCGTTTCCCGGTATTGCGGAGAAAATGTATGACGACGCGCTGAAACAGATGCTCAAGGCCACGTCGGACTATTGCCTAGATACCTACCGCCGCGTCACGCACGTGAGACTGCTCGCAGACGACCCGGTACGTCCGTCAGGCCCGGCACGAGATCTACTTCCCGCAGGAGTTCAAGTGTTCCTACCAGGACACGAGCTTCGCCTCGCTCCTGGCGCCCGATGCGGCCTGCCAGCCTGGCAGTCAACTGGTCTACACTTCCCGACTGGACGAATTGCTTTTCCCGGGTAGCTCCTTCATATTCATGCTTCGAGAGAAACGGAGGCCCGCAAATGCACCTGAGCACTGAGAAGGTCTAGCCGTAAGCGCCCGTTTTTCATGGGTGCAGACTCATTCCCGCACACCGATTCAGACAGCGAGGGGCGTTGACGATGCACCGTCCCAAAGGTGGCGCTCGAGGGCGCGCCATGAAACGCTCTAGCCTGACCGCAAGTAGCGCGGCCGACAGGGGCCTGTGCGTCCTAGCCCAGGGCGCAGCGATTCTCTAACAGATAATTTCCGCTCGCAAAGTTGAAGTGATCGCCGAGGGACTGCCGCGCACCGGAATCGTCGGGCGCCGGGCTTGAAGGGAGCGGGCATCCCGTGCGAGGGTCTGATCCCAGGACCTCAGAGGACTGCCCACATGAGCGCGCACGACTTGAGCACCCGGCCGATCCATCTCGGTCGCAATGCGACGAGCAGCGTGGAGCCGCAATTCACCGGCTCGCCGCAATGGTATGAGGACTACATCTCGCGCCACGCCTCGGATGGTGCCGAGGGGCGCCTCGTGAGTCTGTTCACCTTCCGCGAGCCCTGGGAGTTCTGGGAAATGCATCCCAACGGCTCGGAGGTCGTCCTCTGCACGGCGGGACGGATCACGCTGCACCAGCAACATGCTGGTGGCGCGAGAGATACGGTGACGCTCGGTCCGGGGGAGTACGCGATCAACCCACCCGGCACCTGGCATACGGCCGATGTCGAGGGTGAAGCGACGGCGGTGTTCATTACCTGCGGCCTTGGCACGGAGCATCGGCCGCGGGCGCGTGCCTGAGCAGCCCTCAGGCCGGCTTCACAGCCAGCCGCGCTGGCGGGCGATGCGCGCCGCCTCCACCCGGTTGGCGGCGCCGAGCTTGCTGATCGCCTCGGAGAGGTAGTTGCGCACCGTGCCTTCCGAGAGGCTCAGTTCCGCGGCGATCTCGGCCCCCGAGCGCCCTTCGCCGGCGCGCCAGAGGATCTGCCGCTCGCGCTCGGTGAGCGGGTCCGGGTCGCTGTTCCAGGCCTCGGCGGCGAGCTCCGGGTCGATCACGCGCTGGCCGCGATGCACGCGCCGCACCGCATCGGCGAGCTCCGCCGCCGGGCGATCCTTCAGGAGATACCCCTTCGCTCCGCCTTCCAGCGCCCGGCGCAGGTACCCCGGGCGGGCAAAGGTGGTCAGGATGACGATCTGGGTCGCCGGATGGCGCGCGCGCACTTCGGCGGCGAGCGTGAGTCCGGTCATCTCCGGCATCTCGATGTCGGTGACGAGCACGTGCGGGTGACAACTCTCGACCGCCGAGAGCGCCTCGCGGCCGTTGGCGGCGCGCGCGCGGACCTCGATGTCGGGCTCGGTCTCGAGTAGCGCCGCCAGCGCCCCGAGGATCATGGCCTGGTCCTCGGCAATGACGACTCCAATGGGCTTCACGCGCGCACCGTCTGGGGTGCCGCCGCGCCCGCTGGAATCTCGATGGTGAGCGTGGTGCCCTCGGCGGACTCGATCGCGAGCCGCCCGCCGAGCGAGGCGATCCGCTCGCGCATGCCGCGCAGCCCGTTGCCCTCGTGCTCGATGCCGCCGCGGCCATTGTCCCGCAGGACGAGCCGGGTTCGATCGCAGTCGCTCGTGACGCTGAGCCGGCAGCGGCTCGCCCGCGCATGGCGCACGATGTTGGTGACTGCTTCCCGCAGCGCAAGCGAGAGCACGCTCTCGGCGACCGGCTCGAGGCGTGGCGGGTGCCCTTCGCTCTCGAGCGCGACCCCGGCGAGCGCGAGAGTCTGGCGGGCGCGGGCGAGCTCGGCGTCGAGCCCCTGGGCGCGGTAGCCTCCGACGGCCTCGCGCACCTCGCTCAAGGCCTTGCGCGCGGTCTGCTCGATCTCCCCGATCTCGCGCTGCGCGCGCTGCGGGTCGGCGTTGAGCACCCGGCCCGCGAGCTCGGATTTCAACACGATGAGCGAGAGGGTGTGACCGAGCACATCGTGCAGGTCGCGGGCGATGCGCTCGCGCTCGGCGACCTTGGCCAGGTGCTCGATCTGCTCGTGGGCGAGCAAGAGCCTGTGGTTGGCGCGCTTGCGCATCGCGGAGAAGAGATTGCCGACGCCCGCGGGCACGCAGAAGAAGGCGAAGATCCCCCAGTTCCAGGGGCTCAGGTGCAATGCCAGGCCTTCGATGATGGCGGTGGCGATCGAGGCGGTAATGATCCCGACGCTGATCGCCACTGACTCGAAGACGTACGGCGCGAAGGCCGAGACGTAGATGAACACGACGGCCGCGCCCTGGTTGAACGGGTAGTAGGCGATGCCGAGCACGCCAAGCGCGGCGAGCAGCACGAATCGCAGGGCTCGGGAGCGGCAGTAGAGCAGAGCGAGGTAGAGCCCGAGGAAGCTCGGGTAGAGCACCGCGAGGACCAGCCAGGGAAGCAGCTGGTGACGCTGCACCGGATCGGCGAAAAAGAACACCGAGTAGACGAGCCACAGCAGGTCGAAGTGACTCGACCGCGAGTCGAGCCGCGCGATCGACTGCGCCTCGCTCGTGAGCGCCGAGTCGCTCGAGTCCTCGCGGGGCCGCCTGGAGATGTACATGGGTTCAGCCGCCCTCGGCGATCCGCTCTGGGATCAGGCCTGGTGTTCTTTCCGCACAAACGTAATCCACGCTGCGGCGAACATCAACAGGGTGAAGCCGGCGAGCACCAGCCAGTGCGTGAGGGCGCCGGTGCGCGGCGCTAAGCCGAACACGGCGAGCGCGAGCTCGGCGAGGTGGTAGGTGGGCAGCGCCGGGGCGATCGCCTGCAGCCAGTGCGGCAGGAGCCGCAGCGGCATCCAGAACCCCGAGGCGAAGGAGATGGGGATGTAGAGGAGATTGATGATCCCGGGGCCGGAGTTCGGCGGTACCCACATCGCGATGAGCAGCCCCAGGGCGGTGAAGGGCACGGACCCGAGGAGAATGATGGCCGCAAGACGCAGGCCCTGCGAGAGGCTCACCGTGGCGTCGCCCAGGGTGATGCCGAGGCCGATGAGGAGCGCGGTGACGATGAGCGCGAAGGCGGCGCTGCTCACCATCTTGGCCGCAAGATACGCGAGGCGGGGCATGGGGCTCGCCCACTTGAGCTCGAGCCAGCCCTGGGCGCGCTCCATTGCGATCCCGAGGCCGATGCCGAACAGGCACGCCGAGCCGAGCCCGAAGCAGCTGTAGCCGGCGATGAGGTAGCGGGTGGTCTCGGCATCGTGCGCCCGCAGGCCGAACAGCAGGAAGAACACCAGCGGAAATCCGATGACGGACAGCGAGAAGGCGCGCGTGCGCACCAGGCGGATGAACTCGTACTCGGTTTCCCGCAGCACCGCGCGCAGGCGCGAGCCCACCGCCGGCTCGAGAGTGAGGGTCGTGGCGTTGCTCATGGTCGCATCTCCATCTCAGGCGGTGGTGAGGGCGAGGAAGGCCTCATCGAGGCTCGCGGTCGTGACTTCGAGGTCGCTGAGCCCGGGGTCCTCGGTGAGCATCCGGCGCAGCACCGCCTCCGGATCCTGCGTGAAAATGACCACTCCCGCCTCGCTCGCCTCCGCGGAGGTGACGGCCGGCAGGGCGCGCAGCGCATCCGGGGCGAGGCGCGTGCGGCAGCGGATGCGGCGGCCCGCGACCCCCTGTTTGATCTGCGCCGGGGTGCCCTCGCGCACCAGCCGGCCCTGGTTGATGAGCACGATCCGGTGCGCGAGCGCGTCGGCTTCCTCGAGGTAATGCGTGGTGAGCAGGACCGCTTTGCCGGCGGCGGCGAGCGTGCTCACCTGCTCCCAGACCTGCCGTCTCGAGTGAATATCGAGACCCACGGTGGGCTCATCGAGACACACCAGGTCCGGGTCGCCGCACACGGCGAGCGCAAAGAGCGCACGCTGCCGCTGCCCGCCCGAGAGCGTGCCGAAGCGTTGATGCTCGATCGCGCTGAGCCCGGCGAGGCGCAGCACCTCGGGGGTGGGCAGCGGCCGCGGGTAGTAGCTTCTGAACAGCTCGATCTGCTCGCGCACGGTCAGCATGTCCGGCACCCGAGCCACCTGCAGCATCGCCCCGATGGCGACTCTCGCGGCGCTCGAGCGCGGATCGCGTCCCAACACGCGCACCGAGCCGCTCGCAGGGGAGAGGAGGCCGAGCAATAGCTTCACGGCCGTCGTCTTGCCGGCTCCGTTCGGGCCGAGCAGGGCAACGACCTCTCCGCGGCGCAGCTCCAGGGACACTCCATCGAGGGCGGTGCGCCCTCCGTAGCGCTTGCTGACGGCGTGCAGGCTCGCGATGAGCTCGGGCGCGTGCGAGCCCGTGGGCTCGATGCGCGCAGCGTCTGCGATGGCTGGCATGGCGGTGCTCCCTGGGCGGTGGCTGTCGATGAGGCGAGCATCGCGCGCGGCCGGCCCCGCTCCCAGTGCGGGCCATCACTTCTCCGGCATGACGTTTGTCATGATCATCTGCAGCGCTTTCACCAGGGGCGGGGCGCAGCGTGCCCGCGGGCTCAAACCAGAGTCTTGAGCAGCTCGAGCGCCGGAGCGACTCGAATGCCGTCCGGCCGCTGATAATCCTTCGAGCCGGTGGCGGAGATCTGCCAGGCGGTGGCCTGCGGAAAGCGTTCGTGCAGATAGCGGAGTCCACGGTCCGCATCGGCGTCCGACCATTTGCATTCGATCAAATGCAGCGGTAGCCCCGCTTCGGTCACGACGAAGTCAACCTCACGGCCGTCGACGTCGCGAAAGTAGCGCAATTCCATGTCCCTGCCGGAGCTGTCCTGGAGAAAGTGGACCCACTTGAGCAGATGGCAGGCAACGAGGTTCTCGAATCGAGCCGCGTCGGATTCGACCAGCGACCAGTCCAGGTGGTAGTGCTTCTGTTCTTTCTTCACCGCACGGATCTTCGGCGCCCCGAATGGCGCGAGGCGGAAGATCGCGTACAGGCGCTCAAGAGCGCCCAGCCACGCGCTCGCGGCCTTGAAGCTGATCTGCAGGTCTTCGCGCAGTGAGTTCACCGAGAGCGGTGCGCCGACGAGCTGAGGCAGACGCATCATCAGCAGCTCGAGATGACCGAGGTCTACGATCCGTTCGAGCGAGGCGACGTCCTCGCGGATCAAACGAGTCCGGTACTCGCGAGACCAGCGACGGGCTTCGGTATGACTGCCCGAGAGATACGGCTCGGGAAATCCGCCGAGCGTGAGCAGTTGCATCCAATCGGCGCCGGAGCGGATATCGAGTTCGGCTACCGAGAGCGGATGCAAACGGAGCATATGATAGCGGCCCTGCAGAGAATCACCCCCAAAGCGGTACAGATCGAGCCGGGCGCTGCCTGTGACCAGAATCTTCTGACCTGAGGGCCGGCCATCGTAAAGACCCTTCATGAGGTTGCGCCAACGCCGGTACTTGTGAATTTCGTCGAATATCCACAGCTTGCCGTTCGGCAATTCGCCTTCGAGGATGCGGGTGCGATGCGCGGGAACATCCCAATTGAGATAAGCGTGGGCACCGCCGGGCAGAGCGCGCGCCAGGGTGGTTTTGCCCACTTGGCGAGGTCCGGCGACGAACACCATTTTTCGCGCGAGGTCCCGGCGGACCTGGGGCTGCAGATAGCGGCGAAGGGGATGCATACAGGCAGACTATACGAGTATTTTTCCCTATAGGCAAAAATACACGCGAGTGTTTTTGCCTGCAGGCAAAAACACTCGCCATGCCACGGTGGGGTTCCCCGGGGGCGTCCAGGAGGCGCCGACCGGGCGCCCGCATCGGTGGATCCGCCGTTGCCGAGACCCCTCGAGCGCTACAATCGCCTCATGAAGATCTCCGGAACCGCCTATCGCACCCTCTGGCCGCTCGAGTCCGGCGCGGTGCGCGTCATCGATCAGTCGCGCCTGCCGTTCGAGTTCCGCACCCTCGATCTGAGGAGTCTCGAGGACGCCGCGCAAGCCATCCGTACGATGGTGGTGCGCGGAGCGCCGCTCATCGGCGCCACCGCCGCGTACGGCCTGGCGCTCGCCTTGCGCGAGGAGGCATCCGATCAGCGTGTCGAGGAGGCCTCGCGGATCCTCACGGCCACGCGCCCGACGGCGGTCAATCTCGCGTGGGCCCTTGCCAGGGTCCGCAGCCGCATCGCGAGCCTGCCCCCCGGGGAGCGCGCCCGGGCGGCTTTCGAGGAAGCAGGCCGCATCTGCGAGGACGACGTCGAGCAGTGCCGGTCGATCGGCACCCACGGCATGGCCCTCATCGGCACTCTGGCCGAGCGCCTGCGACGCCCGGTGAACATCCTGACGCACTGCAATGCGGGGTGGCTCGCCTGCGTCGACTGGGGCACGGCGCTCGCGCCGATCTACCGCGCGCACGATGCGGGCATCGCAGTCCACGTCTGGGTGGATGAGACCCGGCCCCGCAACCAGGGAGCCTTCCTCACCGCCTTCGAGCTGGGGGCGCACGGTGTGCCGCACACGGTGATCGTGGACAATCTCGGAGGCCACCTGATGCAGCACGGGCGCGTGGACATGGTCATCGTCGGCAGCGACCGCACGACCGCCGGCGGGGACGTGTGCAACAAGGTTGGCACCTACCTCAAGGCGCTCGCGGCCCGGGACAACGGCGTGCCGTTCTACGCGGCGCTGCCCGTGAGCACCATCGACTGGAGCCTGGAGGACGGCCGGCGCATCGACATCGAGGAGCGCTCGGCCGAGGAGGTCACGCACATGAGCGGCCGCACCGTCACGGGCGTCCTCGAGCGCGTGCGGATCGTGCCGGAGGGCAGTCCCGCGCTCAATCTCGCCTTCGACGTCACCCCCGGCAGGCTCGTGACGGGCCTCATCACCGAGCGGGGCGTGTGCCCGGCGAGCCGCGCGGGACTGCGCCAGTTGTATCCGGAGCGCGCATGAGCGCGGACGAGGCGTTGCGCCGGGCGGTGATCGGCGCCTGCCGCGAGCTCTCACGCCTCGGCCTGAGCCACGGCACATCGGGCAATGTCAGCATCCGCCGGGCCCCCGGGTTCTTCGTGAGTCCCACCGGCATGGCCTACGAGACGCTCGAGCCGGAGGACATTCCGCTCGTCGGCCTCGACGGCAGTTGGTATGGCCGGCGCCGGCCCTCGAGCGAGTGGCGCTTCCATCGCGACATCCTCTCGGCCCGGGCCGAGGTGGGCGCCATCGTTCACGCCCATCCGCGCTTTGCAACCGCGCTCGCCTGCGCGGGCCGGGGGATCCCGGCATTTCACTACATGGTGGCGGTTGCCGGGGGCGAGGATATCCGCTGCGCGCCGTACCACGGCTTCGGGTCACAGGCGCTCTCGGATGCGGCGCTCGCCGCGCTCACCGACCGCAAGGCCTGTCTCCTCGCCCACCACGGGATCATCGCCCTCGGCGCGGATGTGCGCGCGGCGCTGAAGCTCGCCGGGGAAGTGGAAAACCTCGCCGCGCAATACTGCACGGCGCTCACGCTGGGTCCGGTGGAGGTGCTCGGGCAGAGCGAGATGCGCCGCGTGCTCGAGAAGTTCCGCACCTACGGCAGCCAGGATGCGCCCGACCCCGATCTGCGCCACGCCGGGGAGAGCCTTCCCTAGCCTCAATGGCGCGCGCGGCGCTCGAGCACGAAGCGGGCGAGGACGTTGATGATGAGCACGAAGCCCGTGACCAGGAACGCCGCCGCGTAGGCGAGCCGGTTGGCCGAGGCGAATGGCTCGTTGATGAAGGTCCAGATGGCGTAGGTCAGGTAGCCGATCGGCGACTTGGTGAGGTGCCCATCCCACATGAAGTTCGACCAGCCCGCCGTGTAGAGGAGCGGTGCCGTCTCGCCGACCGAGACGGCGAGGGCGAGGAGCACCCCGGTCAGGATGGCCGGCATCGCCGCCGGCAGGCACACGCCGAGCACCACACGGCGTTCGTTCGCGCCGAGCGAATAGGCGGCGTCGCGCAGATCATTGGGGACCTGCCGCAGTGCGAGCTCGGTGGTGCGGCAGATGTAGGGAAGGCAGATGATGGCGAGCGCGATCGAGCCGCCGGTCACCGAGAAGTTCCAGCCCAGCCACTGCACCATGGCGATATAGCCGAAGTAGCCGACGACGATGGACGGCACGCCCACGAGCACGTCCGCGAGGAAGCGGATGGTCTTTGCCCAGGGGCTGTTGGGGTATTCGGCGGAGTAGATGCCGGAGGCCACCCCGAAGGGCACGGCGAGCAGCAACGCGCCGAGCGAGAGGACGAGGGTGCCTTCGATGGCGTTCTTCAGACCCCCGCCGTTGCCCTGGGTGATGGTGGTGAACGTCGTCCATTTGAGCGCGCCGGCGCCGCGCAGGAACACCACCATCAGGATCCAGACCATGAGCACCGAGAGCACGAGCAGGCACAGCCCCGAGAGCGTCCAGCCGCCAACGCTCACGATGCGCCGCGACAGCCTGATCTGCCGTCGCTTCCAGAGGGGCCGATCGAGGGTGCTCGCCGCGGTTGACATGGATCTCGAGGCTCCTCAGACCGCGGCGACGCGCTGGCCGTTGTTCCACATGAGCAGCAACAGCCGGGCGAGCCCGTTCACGACCACGGAAATGATGGCGAGCACCAGGGCGATTTCCGCGAGCGAGCGCACCGCCATGCCGGTCGGGTCCTGCAGCGCGCTGTCGAGCTGGGATACGATGAACGCCGCCATGGTGGAGATGGGATCGTATATGTTGTGCGGCAGGTAATTGAGCGCATTGCCGCTCACCATGAGCACCGCCATGGTCTCCCCGAGGGCGCGTCCGAGGGCGAGGAAGGTCGCGCCGATGAGCGTCTTGCGCGCCCCGGGCAGGATGACCTTCCAGAGCGCCTCGAACCGGGTGGCGCCTAGGCCGAGGGCGGCCTCGCGCAGCGAGACGGGCTGGCTCACGAGCGCATCGCGCAGGGTCGCCGCGACGATGGGCACGATCATGAGCGCGAGCACGATGCTCGCGGTGAGCAGGCTGTAGCCGCTGCCGGTGGGGCCGGCGAAAAACGGAATCACCTTGCCGAGGGTCGCCGCGAGCAGCGGAAAGAGGTGGCGGCTGAGGAAGGGGATGACCACCACGTACCCCCACAGCCCGAAGACCACGCTCGGGATCGCCATCAGCAGCTCGACGAAGAAGGAGATCCAGGTGCGCAGGTGGCTCGGGATCGCCTCGGCGAGGAAGATGGCCGCGCCGATCCCCACGGGCACCGCGAACATCAGCGCGAAGAGCGTGGAGAGAAGCGTCCCGACGATGAGGAACAGGATGCCGTAGGTGGCGCCCGGCTGGACCTGGAAGCCGTGGCGGGTCACGGGATCCATGTAGAGATTGCCGAGGTTCCAGGTATTGCGGGCGACGAACCCCCAGCCATTGAAGTGGATGGCCTGCCTGGAATAGAGGGCCAGGAACACCACGATGGCGATGAGGATCACGGGCAGGATGCCCGCGACGAGGGCGAGCCAGGCTCTGAACTTCATGGCGCGAGAGGATGGCCGGTCCGGCCTCGTCTTTCAAGTAAAGGAAGGAAACCGGCACCGCGCCTCATCCTTGAGGCGGGTACCGGCTTCCGAGGGGCCTTTATGTTCGATCCTTGTCGATCAACGGATCTTGGCGATCTGCGCCTCGCTCAGCTTCACGATGGCCGCCGGCAGCGGCACGAAGCCGACCTGCTTCATGAAGTACGGCGAATTGCCATGGCTCAGCGCCCAGCTGAAGAACTCCTTCACGGCGCCCGCGGTCCGCCCGTCCTGGTTGGCGTTCACGATGGCGTACTCGTAATTGATGATCGGGTAGGACTCGGCGCCCGGGGCGAAGACCAGGCTGATGCGCTCATCGGCCGGAGTTTTCGCCGCCATGGCCTGCACCGCGGCCTGGATCGTCTTCGGCTCGGGCAGCACGAAGCGCCCGGCGCGGTTCTTGAGCATCGCCTC
>DAIDHH010000190.1 GCA_027452045.1 Gammaproteobacteria bacterium | reverse complement strand
TCTGCTGCTCGAGGTCAAGGGGAGCCTGCATCTGTTCGGGGGAGTGGAGGGCATCAGGCGCGAGATGACCCTCGAGTGCGCGCGCTGCGGCCTGCGGGGCACTCTGGCGCTCGCGCCGACGCCGCTGGCCGCATTGACCGCCGCGCGCGCCGGCAGGTCCCTCCTCGTGTTGGATCCGGCGCAGCTCATCGGGCAGCTCTCGCCCCTGCCGCTGGCGGCGCTGCGCTGGCCGCAGAAGCTCCTCGAGCGTCTGGCATTCATCGGCGTGCGCACCATCGGCCAGGCGCTGCGCCTGCCCCGCGCGGGCTTCGCGCAGCGATTTGGAGCCGCGCAGCTCCGTGAGCTCGATCGCCTCACGGGGCGGGTGAGCGATCCGCGGGAGCGGTTCGAGGCTCGTACGCGCTTTCGCCGCCGCCGTGAGTTGTCCTGCGAGCTGCAAAGCCATGCGGCGCTGCTCGGGGCGCTCGGCCCGCTTCTTGCGGCGCTCGAGCAGTTCCTCGAGGCCCGTCAGTGCGGCGTGTTGGAGTTGGAGTGCAGCCTGTGGCATCGCGGCAGCCCGCCGAGCCGCTGTGCGCTGCGCCTCGGCGCGCCGCTTGCCGATGCGCGGCGGCTCGAGGAGCTGCTCGGGGAGCGGCTGGGCGCGCTCGCCCTGCCCGAACCGGTGCGCGCCTGCGAGCTGCGCTCGGGGCTCCCGGTGCCGCGGGTGCTGTCATCCGCGGGGCTCTGGCAACCGGGCGAGCACGGGGGCTTGTCCGAGGCGCATTCGCCGCACCTCATCGAGCGGCTGCGCGCCCGTCTGGGATCCGAGGCGGTCGAGGGCCTGGCGGTTCTCGCCGATCATCGGCCGGAAAGCGCCTGGTGTGCGAGAGAGCCCGGGGCATGCCCGGAGGCGCACCGTCCGCTCCCGGAGGCGCAGCTTGCCTCCCGCCCGGGCGTTTCTCGCGCTGCGACTCCCCCCCGCCGCCCGCTCTGGCTGCTGCCCTTGCCGCGGCGGCTCACCGAGCGTGACGGCCTGCCGAGATACCGCGGCGGGCTGCGCCTGCTGAGCGAGCCGGAGCGGATCGAGACGGGGTGGTGGGATGGGGCGGAGGTCGCGCGCGATTATTACATCGCTCTCGACACCCATGGCCGCCGGCTGTGGCTCTTCCGCGAGCGCCATCCGCCACATCGCTGGTTCCTGCACGGCGTGTTTGGGTAACGATGGAATACGCCGAGCTGCATTGCCTCAGCAACTTCACTTTCCTGCGCGGCGCCTCTCATCCGAAGGAGCTCATCGAGCGGGCCGCGGACCTCGGCTACACGGCGCTCGCCCTCACCGACGAGTGTTCCTTGAGCGGTGTCGTGCGCGCCCATGTCACGGCGAAGGAGCGGGGAGTGAAGCTCATCATCGGCTCGGAGCTGCGTCTTGCCTGCGGTCTTGCGCTCGTGGCGCTCGCCATCGATCGTCACGGCTATGGCCGGCTCTGCCGGCTCATCACCCAGGGACGCCGTGCCGCCGTCAAAGGCGGCTACCACCTGACACGGGCCGATCTGGCGGTCCTCGAGCACTGTCTCATCCTGTGGCTGCCCGGCAGGCGGCCGTGCGACTCGCAGGCGCGCTGGCTCGCGGAGCGCTTCCCGGGTGAGGTCTGGATCGCCGTGGAGCTGTTGCGCGGCGGGGCCGATCGCGAGCACCTCGAGGCCTTGCGGCGCATCGGGCGCGAGACGGGCTTGCGGCTCGTCGCAAGCGGCGATGTGCACATGCACGTGCGCTCGCGCCGCACGATGCAGGATGCGCTTACCGCCATCCGGCTCAACGTGCCCGTTGCAGAGGCGGGTGAAAACCTTCATCCAAACGGCGAGCGTCATCTGCGCGAGCGCGAACGGCTCGCCAGGCTCTATCCTCGTGAGCTGTTGGAGGAGACGGTGCGCATCACGCAGCGGTGCGCTTTCTCGCTCGATGAGCTGCGGTACGAGTATCCGGGCGAGCTGGTGCCGCCGGGGCAGACCCCGGCGAGCCACCTGCGCAAGCTCACGGAGGAGGGCGTGCGGTGCCGCTGGCCGCAGGGCATGCCCGAGGGCGAGCGCGCCGCCCTCGAGCACGAGCTCGCCCTGATCGCGCAGCTGCGCTACGAGCCGTATTTTCTGACGGTCCACGACATCGTCGCCTTCGCGCGCAGCCGCGGCATTCTCTGCCAGGGCAGGGGCTCGGCTGCCAACTCGCGCGTGTGCTATTGCCTGGGGGTGACCGCGGTCGATCCGCAACGCGGAGCTCAACTGGTGTTCGAGCGTTTCATCTCCAGGGAGCGCAACGAGCCGCCCGACATCGACATCGACTTCGAGCACGAGCGGCGCGAGGAAGTCATCCAGTATGTCTACGACCGGTATGGCCGTGAGCGCACGGCCATCGCCGCGACGGTGATCATGTACCGGCCGCGCAGCGCACTGCGCGATCTCGGCAAGGCCTTCGGGCTCGCCCCCGATGAGTGCGCGCGGCTTGCGGGAGTCATGCAGTGGTGGGACGGGGGCGAGGTGCTCACGCAGCGGCTGCGCGAAGCGGGTTTCGATCCTGACAGCCCGGTGCTCGCGCGCCTCCTGCCTCTGGCGCGCGAGCTCATCGCCTTCCCGGGCTTTCCCCGGCACCTGTCCCAGCACGTCGGCGGCTTCGTCATCTCCGCGGGACGGCTCGATGAGCTGGTGCCCATCGAGAATGCGGCGATGGAGGGACGCACGGTGGTGCAATGGGACAAGGATGATCTCGATGCGCTCGGGCTGCTCAAGGTGGACCTGCTGGCGCTTGGCATGCTGTCGGCCCTGCGCAAGGGGTTCGATCTCGTCAATCGCTTTCGCGGCACGCGCCATGAGCTCGGGGGGCTGCCGGCCGAGGACCCCCGGGTCTACGAGATGATCTCCCGGGCCGACACGATCGGGGTGTTCCAGATCGAGTCGCGCGCGCAGATGGCGATGCTGCCGCGGCTGAAGCCCAGGTGTTACTACGATCTCGTGATCGAGGTGGCCATCGTGCGCCCCGGTCCCATCCAGGGCGACATGGTGCATCCCTATCTCAAGCGCCGTCAGGGACGCGAGCCGGTGAGTTATCCGAGCGATGCCGTCCGGGATGTCCTGAGCCGCACCCTCGGGGTGCCGATCTTCCAGGAGCAGGTGATGCGTCTCGCCATGGTCGCGGCGGGCTTCACGCCCGGGGAGGCCGATCAGCTGCGCCGGGCGATGGGCGCCTGGAAGCGCACCGGCGGGATAGGGCATTTTCGCGACAAGCTCCTGTGCGGCATGACATCACGCGGCTATGCGGCGCAGTTCGCCGAGCGGATCTACCGGCAGATGATGGGGTTTGCGGACTATGGATTCCCGGAGGCGCATGCCGCGAGCTTCGCCCTGTTGGCGTATGACTCCGCCTGGCTCAAGTGTTACGAGCCGGCGGCATTCACCGCCGCGCTCCTGAACAGCCAGCCGATGGGCTTCTACGCCCCGGCGCAGCTCGTGCGGGATGCGCGCGAGCACGGGGTGCGGGTGCATCCCGTGGACGCGCGGGAGAGTGGCTGGGACTGCACGCTCGAGCAGGGGGAGGATGGGGAGCCGGCGCTGCGCCTGGGACTGCGCCTGGTGAAGGGGCTCTCCGGCGGCGGGGCGGCTCGCCTCATCGAGGCGCGGCGGCAGAGCGCCTTTGCGAGTGTGCAGGACCTCGCACGGCGCGCCCGGCTCGATCGCCGGGATCTCGAGGCGCTCGCCGGCGCCGGGGCGCTCGCTTCCTTAAGCGGCAACCGGCATCTGGCGTTCTGGGACGCGGCGGGAACCGAGCGGCCCTTGCCGCTCGAGCCCGCCGGGGGCCTTGCCTCGCGCGGCGCCGATCCCATCCCCTTGCTGAACGCTCCGACCGAGGGGGAGGACATCGTGGCGGACTACGCCTCCCTCGGCCTCACGCTCGGCCGTCATCCGCTCGCGCTGCTGCGGGAGTCTTTGCGCAGCGCCGGCCTCTGCGATGCGGGGGATCTCGCCCGCCTCGAGCCGGGCGGCTGGGTGCGCACCGCCGGCATCGTGCTCTCGCGCCAGCGGCCCTCGGCGGCCAAGGGGGTGACGTTTCTCACCCTGGAGGATGAGACCGGCCCGTTGAATGTCATCGTGTGGGAGCGGGTCGGCGAGGAGTATCGCCACGCGCTGGTGAGCTCACGGCTGCTCGAGGTGCACGGCCGCCTGCAGCGCGAGGAGGGTGTTACGCACCTCGTGGCCCGGCGGCTCATCGACCGCTCGGCGCTCCTCGGGGCGCTGCTCACGCGGTCGCGGGATTTTCATTAGCCTTTCTTACGGTGAGGCTTCCTCGGACCGTGTCCATTGCCCTGCTCATCGCCGATGTCGTAGTCCTGGAAGTCGCTGGTGAGCTCGGCAGTGTGCTTCTCCTCGAGCAACCGCTCGAGCCGGCGCCAGGCCGGATCTCCCGCCTTGTGGCGATGCTGCTTCGCCAGGTCGAGATCCTTGATGACCTGATCGAGGTCCTCGTCGCCTTCCTCGACGACAGGCTCGTCCTCGTCTTCATAGTCGTCCGATTCGGATTTCTCGCTCATGCGGTACACCGAGTCCTACCCCCGCAGGGTGCGAAAAATTAAATCACAAGCCGGATCGAGCGCAATGGCGGTATTAGTGAATCAGGTCATTCATCTGGAAGATGGGCAGGAGCATTGCAAAAACGATGCCCATCACGAAAAGCCCCATCACCACGATGAGCAGCGGCCCGAGCAGCCCCACCATGGCGGCCATGATGGCATCGAGCTCGCGGTCCTGGCTGTCGGCGGCCTGGGCGAGCATGGCCTCGAGCTCCCCGCTCGATTCCCCGCTCGAGATGAGGTGGATGGTCATCGGGGGGAAGAGCCGGCTGACGCCGAGCGAGCGCCCGATGGGCGCCCCCTCGCGCACCCGCGCGGCCGCATCGATCACCGCATCGCGCATCGGCAGGCTCGTGACCACCTCCCCCGAGATGCGCAGCGCCTCGAGCACCGGGACGGAGCTTGCCGAGAGGATGCTGAAGGTCCGCGTGAAGCGCGCGGTGTTGAAGCCGCGAACCAGTTTGCCTGCGAGCGGCAAGCGAAGCAGCAGCCCGTGGAAGCGGCGGTGCGCCTGCGGATCGCGCAGCCGGCGCCTGAAGAGGATCACCGCGATCACCGCCGCGATCACGAGCCATACCCCGTACTCACGCAGGAAGTGGCTGGTACCGATCAGCATGCGCGTGATGAACGGCAGCTGCGCCTTGCTCGCCTCGAACACCGAGACGACCTTGGGCACTACGAACGTGAGCAGCGCCGCGACGATGACGAAGCACATGACCGTGAGCACGATTGGGTAGAGCATCGCCGCCAGGATCTTCTGGCGGATCTCCTCGCGGCTCTCGGTGTAGTCGGCGAGGCGCTCGAGCACCCCATCCAGGTGCCCGGCCTGCTCCCCGGCGGAGACCGTGGCGCGGTAGATCTCCGGAAACACCCGCGGGAACTCCGCGAGGCCGTCGGCGAGCGTATGGCCCTCCATCACCTTCGAGCGCACCCCGAGAATGATGCTCTGCACGCGCGGCTTCTCGGTCTGCTGGGAGATCGCGAGGAGCGACTCCTCGAGCGGCAGCCCGGCGCGCACCAGTGTCGCGAGCTGGCGGGTGAACAGGCACACATCGCCCGCCGATACCCGGCGCGCGAAGTCGAACGATCTCTGGCGGCTCGCCTCCTTCTGCGCCACCTCGCTCACGGCGACCGGCAGGAGCGAGCGCTCGCGCAGCTGCTGGCGGATGTGCCGCGGCGTATCCCCTTCCAGGATGCCCTTGAGCTCCTTGCCGCTCGCATCGAGCGCGGTGTATTCGAAGGCGCCCATGGGCTAGATCGACCCGTGGATCACATCAATCCTCACGCGTCACCCGCAGCACTTCCTCGATGGTGGTCTCCCCGCGCAGGATCCTCGCGCGCCCGTCATCGCGGATCGAGGGGGTCGCAAGGCGCGCATGGTGCTCGATCTCCTGTTCGCTCGCGCCATCGTGGATCATCGTGCGCAGCGCCTCATCGACCACGATGAGCTCGTAGATGCCCGAGCGGCCGCGGTAGCCCGCGCTGTCCGGGCCCGGACGGTAGAGGATCGGCGAGGGCGCCTCGGGGGGCAGGTTGAGGAGCCGCCGCTCGTACTCGGTGGCGCGGAAGGACTGCTTGGACTCGGGATTGAGCACCCGCACCAGGCGCTGTGCGAGCACCCCGATCAGGCTCGAGGAGAGCAGGAACGGCTCTATGCCCATATCGCGCAGGCGCGTGACCGCGCCGGCGGCGGTGTTGGTGTGCAGCGTCGAGAGGACCAGGTGCCCGGTGAGGCTCGCCTGCACCGCGATCTGCGCGGTCTCGAGGTCGCGGATCTCCCCGATCATGACCACATCCGGGTCCTGGCGCAGAATCGCCCGCAGGCCACGCGCGAAGGTCATCTCCACCTTGGTGTTGACCTGGGTCTGGCCGATGCCGTCGATGTAGTACTCGATCGGATCCTCCACGGTCATGATGTTGCGCGTGTTGTCATTCAGGCGCTCGAGCGCGGCGTAGAGCGTGGTCGTCTTGCCCGAGCCGGTGGGGCCGGTGACGAGCAGGATCCCGTGCGGCTTGTGGATGAGCGCATCGACCAGCGCCTCGGTCTTGGGATCCATGCCGAGGGAGGTGAGGTCGAGCCGCCCTGCCTGCTTGTCGAGGATGCGCAGCACCACGCGCTCGCCGTGCCCGGCGGGAATGGTCGAGACGCGGACATCGACCGCGCGACCGGCGATCCGCAGGCTGATGCGCCCATCCTGCGGCAGGCGTTTCTCGGCGATGTCGAGCTTGGACATGACCTTGATGCGCGAGACGACGAGCGGGGCGACGGCGCGCCTTGACTGCAGGACCTCGCGCAGCACCCCATCGACCCGAAAGCGCACCACCAGGCGGTTCTCGAAGGGCTCGATGTGGATGTCCGAGGCGTTCTCCTTCACCGCCTGGGTGAGCACCGCGTTGATGAGGCGGATGATGGGCGCATCGTCATCGCTGTCGAGGAGATCCGCCTGCTCGGGCAGCTCCTGCGCGAGGTGCGCGAGGTCCTCGGTCTCGTTGAGTCCCTCGACCGCCTGCATGGCATCGGAGCCGGCCTCGTACACCTGACGCAGCAGCCGGTCGAACTCCGCCTCGGATACGCGGGCGAGGCGCACCGGGCGGCCGAGGAATCGACGCGCTTCGGCGAGGGCGAGCGGGGAGGCGTGCTCGCGGTACACGCACTCGGCGAGGCTCTCGGAGAGGTGCCTCACCAGCACGCCGTGGCGTTTGGCGAAGGCGAAGGGCAGACGCGGCGGCGCGGGGGCTGGCTCGAGGGGACTGGGGTCGCTCACGGTGTCGGTTGACGTTGCGGTTGCGGCTTCGCTGGGGTGAGGGGGGGAGTCTGCGCCTCGGACTTCGCTGCCCGGGAGGCGCTCTTGCGGGTCGGCGCCGGCAGCGCCGGCAGCTCGGGGCGCGGCTCGCCGTAGAGAAGTGGCGGGAAGCTCTCAGGGGGAATCGAATTCTCCTGCTGGCGCATGAACTCGTAATGGCGCCCGCTCGCGTAAGCCGCCTCATCCTGATTGCGCAGGATGGTCGGCTTGATGAAGATCATCAGGTTGTTGCGCGTCGAGCTGTCGTTGCGCGACTTGAAGAGCCAGCCGAGGATCGGGATGTCGGCCACGTACGGCACGCTGTTGTGCGTGCGGTCCTGGGAGCGATCGATCAGCCCGCCGAGCACCACGATGCCGCCGTTCTGGATCAGCACATTGGTGGTGATGCTGCGCTCGTTGGTGGTCGGATCGGTCACCGAGAAGGCGGTCGTCGCCGGCTGCACGCTCGAGCTCTCGACCGCGATCTTCAGCATCACCGCATCGTTGTCCGCCGAGATGGTCGGGGTCACCTTGAGGATGGTGCCGACTTCCTCGGTCTGCACGGTCTGAAAGGGCGACACGGTGCCGCCGCTCACGGTGGAGGCGTTGGTGTACGAGCCGCTCACGAAGGGCACCTTCTGCACCACCTTGAGCTCGGCCTGCTCGTTGTCCATGGTGGTGGCCGAGGGGGTGTCGAGGATGGTGGCGTCGCTGTTGCCGCGCAGCGCGCGCAGCATCGCGGCAAAGGATACCCCGCCGGCGCTGATCGTGCCCACCCCGAGGGTCGTGCCCTCGAGGAGGGTGTCGCTCAAGGAACTCGCACCTGCCTTGGCCGCGGCGATGAGGTCGACGATGCTCGTGCCGCCGACCGGCTCGGAGAAGCTGCCGAGGGGCAGCTTGTTGGTCTGCGAGTAGGCCGCCCAGTTGACCCCCAGATCGTCGGTCTTGTCGACGTTCACCTCGGCGATGATGGCCTGCACCAGCACCTGGGGCCGGCGGATGTCGAGCTTGGCGATGATGCCGAGTACGGTGCGCATCAGCTTGGGTGGGGCGGTGATGACGAGCGCGTTGTTCTGCGGATCCGCCCACACCAGGGCGTTTTTCTCCGCCGCCGACTGCGGTGTGGCGCCGCGGGCGCCCGAGACCGAGGCGGTGGCGATCTGCGCAAGCTCCGCCATCTGCTGCTTGAGCAACGGCGCGAGCTTCTTGGCGTTGGCGTAGTGCAGGTAGATCACCCGGGTGTCGCCGCCGGATTCGGTGCGGGTGTCGAGCTCGGCCACGAGCGCGCGGATGCGCAGCCGCTCGGCCGGGTCACCGCTGATCAGCACGCTGTTGGTTCGCTCATCGGCCACGATCTTGAACGAGCGGCCCATCTCCGCCGCCGCCTGCCCCTGGTAGAGCTGGTTGATCACCTGCACCACCTGCGCGGCGGAGGCGTTCTGCAGCGGCATGACATCGACGTCCTGGTTGCCGACCTGATCGATGCGCTTGATGATCTGCATCATCCGATAGACGTTGCTCGCCCGGTCGGAGATGATCAGGATGTTGGACGGGGGATAGGCGGCGAGATGCCCGTACTCCGGGATCATCGGCCGCAGGATCGGCACGAGTTCCGCGGCGCTCACGTTCTTCACCGCGATCACCTGGGTGACGATCTCATCGGAGGTCGGACTCACGTGCTGCGGCAGGTCGATGGAGGGCATCTGCCGCGCATTGGTGTTCGGGAGGATCTTCACGATGTCCGGTCCAGCCGGCACGGCGATGAAGCCGTACACCTGCAGGATCGAGAGGAACGCCTGGTAGAACGCCGCCGGAGAGAGCGGCGTCGAGGAGTACATCGTGACCTGGGCGTTGACGCGCGGGTCGATGATGAAGTCCTTGCCGGTCACGGTGCTCACGGCGTGGGCGATCGTGTGGAGCGGGGTGTTGCGGAAGTTCGGGGTGATGCTCACCCCGGAGCCGCCGGCGGCCTGGGGGTCCGCCTGCGAGAAGGCGGGCGCGGCGGCAAGCGTGGCGAGCACTAGCGAGAGCGCGAGCGCACAGCAGGCGAGGGGACGGAAACCTTTCACGAAACGGTGCCTCATCTTGAGGGATTGTTGCTTTGTGGCGCCCAGAATGGCCGCGCGGGCCGTACCGCGGGCGAGGGTGCGGAGGAGGAAAGCTGCCGCGCGGTCTGCTCGACCGCGGCGAGATTGAGCGTGAGCACGCGCTGGCGGCCGTTGCGCAGGATGGTGACGCTCGCCTGGCTCGATGAGCCGAGCGTGCTCAGGATCTGCTGGTCCTGTGCCGGATCGTTGAGCGGGGTGCCGTCAATGGCCGTTACCAGATCCCCGGGCTTGAAGCCAAGCTGTGTGAAGGCCTGCGGGTCGTTGCCCGGGTAGACCCGGTAGCCGAGCTGCCGCCCGCCGGAGAACACCGGCTCGGGTCGCATCAGGTCGGCCACCAGATTGGGCCGGCGCGTCACGAGCTCGCGCATGCGCTGCACGAACATCGGGGAGCTCCCGGGCGGACTCGAGGCCGTGGGACTGGGCAGCGGTTCCTGCTTCGGCAGAGCCAGCGATTCGAGGCGTCCATTGCGCTCGAGCAGCACCTTGCGCGGCAGAACGGCCTTCAGGCGCGCCCCGCCGGGAATGCGGTCTCCGACCTCGTAGACTTTGGCCGCCCCGGCGCTCGGCCCGAGAATCGCCATGCCCGCGCGCGGATTGCGGTCGGCGATGACACCGGTGAGCACGAGCGGCAGGTCGGTGCGCGGGGCGTGCGTGCCCAAAGCGGTCGCGGCCGCCGGGGCGCGCCCGAAAAGGTGGCCGTCGACGATGGCCGCGACATCGAGGGGATGCGCGCTCGGGCGCGACGCCACTGCCAGGCGCGATGCGGAGGGCGCGCCGACGCCGGCCAGGTTCGTCACGAGCAGCGCGGCCTGTGCGGCGAGGACGAGCGCGAGGGCGAGGGCGGCCAGATGCGGGCCGCGGCGGGAGAGCAGGGCGCGCCAATGCTGGCCTCCCCCGATTCCCTCGATCCAGGACGCGCTGTTCATCGCCGCTCAGGTCTTGAATTTGGGCTGATCATCGAATAGACCGCACTATGCGCCCCCCGTGCGGCGGTGCTGCCGAATAATGATACGTGGCGGGTGATTGTGCGCTCAAGCGACTGTTTCACAAAGGGGAGCGGTTGGGCTCCCGGGTGCCCCATCCTACCCGGTTGGCGTATAGACTTGTGTTGCGGATTGTGGCTCCCTATAAAGAGCCTATGTCCGACCCGCATCCCACCCGTCCCGATACCGGGGTTCTCGTCGAGGAGGCGCGGCCCGAGGTCAAACCGCCGCCGCTCTTCCAGGTGGTGCTTCTCAACGACGACTATACCCCGATGGAATTCGTCGTCGATGTGCTCGAGAAGTTCTTCAGCCTCGATCGCCCGACCGCCACGCGTATCATGCTCGAGGTGCACACCCAGGGTAAGGGGGTCTGCGGGGTCTTCACGTTCGAGATCGCGGAAACCAAAGTCGCCCAGGTGACCACCTACGCGCGGGACAACCAGCACCCGCTCATGTGTACCCTGGAAGAGGCATGACCGGCAGGAGGCGCCACCGTGCTGTCCAATGAGCTTGAATACTGTCTGAACGATGCCTTCCACCAGGCGCGCGAGGCGCGACACGAGTACCTCACGGTCGAGCACCTGTTGCTCGCGATACTCGATACGCCCAAGGTGCGGGAGATCCTGCGCGCCTGCGGCGCCGATCTCGGGCGGATGCGCCAGGAGCTGAAGGAGCACATCGAGCAGTCGACTCCCCGGGTCGCCGATGGCGCCGAGCGCGAAGTGCAGCCCACCCTGGGGTTCCAGCGGGTGCTGCAGCGCGCGGTGTTCCACGTCCAGTCGAGCGGCCGCAAGGAAGTTGGCGTGGCGAACGTGCTGGTGGCGATCTTTAGCGAGAAGCAGAGCCATGCGGTGTTCCTGCTGAACCGCCAGCACGTGACGCGTCTCGATGTGGTCAACTACATCTCGCACGGCCTCTCGAAGCTTGCCGAGGAGAAGGCGAGCGATGAGGGGCAGGGCGAGGAGCGCGAGAGCGAGGCAGGAGGCGGGGCGCTCGAGAAATACACCACCAATCTCAACCGTCTCGCCCAGGAGGGGCGGATCGACCCGCTCATCGGGCGCAAGCTCGAGGTCGAGCGCACGATCGAGATCCTCTGCCGCCGCCGCAAGAACAATCCGCTCTATGTCGGGGAAGCCGGGGTGGGCAAGACGGCGATCGCCGAGGGGCTCGCCAGGCTCATCGTCGAGGGCCAGGTGCCCGAGGTCCTCACCGACTGCACGATCTACGCGCTCGACATGGGCGCGCTCATCGCCGGCACGAAGTACCGGGGCGATTTCGAGAAGCGTCTGAAAGGGGTCATCGCGGAGCTGAAGAAGCTCCCCGGGGCGATCCTGTTCATCGATGAGATCCACACCGTGATCGGGGCGGGAGCGGCCTCGGGTGGCGTGATGGACGCATCCAACCTGATCAAGCCCGTGCTCACCAACGGCGAGATGCGCTGCATCGGCTCGACCACCTACCAGGAATACCGCGGCATTTTCGAGAAGGATCACGCCCTCGCGCGGCGCTTCCAGAAGATCGACGTGACCGAGCCCTCGGTGGCGGAGACCGTGGAGATCCTCCTTGGCCTGAAAGCCCGCTTCGAGGAGCACCATGGCGTCACCTACACGGTCGATGCGCTCAAGGCGGCCGCCGAGCTCGCCGCGCGGCACATCAACGAACGTCACCTGCCCGACAAGGCGATCGACGTGGTGGATGAGGCCGGCGCGCGGCAGCGCCTGAAGCCGCCGCCCGAGCGGGCGCCGGCGATCGACGTCGGGCACATCGAGGATGTGGTGGCGCGCATGGCGCGCATTCCGCCGAAGAGCGTCTCGACCTCCGACCGGGAGATCCTGAAGAGCCTCGAGCGCAACTTGAAGCTCGTGATATTCGGCCAGGACCGGGCCATCGACGCGCTCGCCGCGGCGATCAAGATGGCCCGCTCGGGCCTCGGCGATCAGCGCAAGCCCGTCGGCAGCTTCCTCTTCGCCGGTCCGACCGGGGTCGGCAAGACCGAGGTCACCCGTCAGCTCGCCATCGTGCTCGGGGTGGAGTTCCTGCGCTTCGACATGTCGGAATACATGGAGCGGCACACCGTCTCGAGGCTGATCGGGGCGCCTCCGGGCTACGTCGGCTTCGATCAGGGCGGACTCCTTACGGAGGCCGTCACCAAACACCCGCATTGCGTGCTGCTGCTCGATGAGATCGAGAAGGCGCACCCGGATGTGTTCAACCTGCTGCTGCAGGTGATGGATCACGGCACGCTCACGGACAACAACGGCCGCAAGGCGGACTTCCGCCACGTCATCATCGTCATGACGACCAACGCCGGCGCCCAGGAGATGGCCCGTCCCTCGATCGGCTTCACCCAGCAGGATAATGCGAGCGATGGCATGGAGGCGATCAGGCGCCTGTTCACGCCGGAGTTCCGCAACCGCCTGGATGCGGTGATCCAGTTCGCAAGCCTCGATCCGCAGACGATCGAGCGCGTGGTCGATAAGCTCATCCTCGAAGTGGAGATGCAGCTCGAGCAGAAGGGCGTGACGATTTCCCTCGACGATGCCGCGCGGCGCTGGATCGCCGAGAAGGGCTATGACCCGAAGATGGGGGCGCGGCCGATGGCGCGCACCATTCAGGAGCACATCAAACGCCCGCTCGCCGAGGAACTGCTCTTCGGCCGCCTGGTGGGCGGCGGTCAGGTGCGGGTGTCGGTGGCCGCCGATGCGCAGAATCTCGAGCTCGAGTGCACGCCGGCCAAGCAACCGGAACTGACGACCTGAGCGGGCGCTGCGCGCCGGGCCAACGGGGTTCGCGCAACGCGAACCCCGTACATGCGGCGGCGCCGTCCGCCGCAGGAAGCGGGCTTATCTGCCGCGATAGACGATCCGGCCCTTGCTCAGGTCGTAGGGGGTCATTTCGACCGTGACCTGATCGCCGGTGAGGATACGGATGTAGTTTTTGCGCATCTTTCCGGAGATGTGCGCCGTGACCACGTGGCCGTTCTTGAGCTTCACGCGAAAAGTGGTGTTGGGCAGTGTTTCCACCACCTCGCCTTCCATCTGG
>DAIDHH010000189.1 GCA_027452045.1 Gammaproteobacteria bacterium | reverse complement strand
ATCGAGACAAACAGCCAGGCCGGCATCGGGATGGGCGGCAGCAGCAGCAGCAGCCGCGCCCGGGGGAAGAGCATGGCGAAGGCGAGCAGCACGCCAAAGATGCCGCCGGAGGCGCCGATCGTCGGCTCGCCGTTGCCCGCGGCGTGCTGCACCGCCAGCTGCGTGAGGGCGGCCGCGATGACGCAGACGAAATAGAACACGAGCAGGCGCCGCGCGCCCCAGAACTGCTCGAGCGCCGGCGCGAACATGAACAGCGCGAACATGTTGAAGAAGATGTGCAGCCACCCGCCATGGAGGAAGGCGTAGGTGACGATCTGCCAGGGGCGGAACATCGGGCCGAGCGGCCAGAGCGCGAACAGGCGCAGGATGGGATCCAAGGCCACCTGCTCGAGCAGGAACACGGCGAAGTTTGCGATGAGCAGGCCCTTTACGGCCGGTGTGAGCGAGCGGAACATCCGCGAAGTCTACGCGCCGGGAGTGCGGAGCGCGACTGCGCCCGCAGCAGCGCCGCCGCGGCGCGCGCGGACCTGACGTTACGGCGCGAGCTGGCCGCCCAGCCGCTCGGCGGCGGCCCGCAACTGCGGCAGCGCGTCATCGATCAGCTCACGGCGGGAGAGCCGCGAGGCCTGGGCACTCACATTCATGGCCGCCACCGTGCGGTCCACGACGTTGCGTACGGGTACGGCGATCGATCGCAGGCCGATCTCGAGCTCCTGGTCATTCAGGGCGTACCCGTCGACACGCACCTGTGCCAGGATTTGCGCGAGCCGCTCTCGGGAGGTTACCGTGAACTTGGTGTGCGGCACGAGATCGGCCCGTGACAGCTCCTGCGCGGCCTGCTCCGGCGGCAGGCTTGCGAGCAGCGCGCGCCCGAGGGCCGTGCAATAGGCGGGCAGACGGCTGCCGACGCCGAGGGTCACGGACATGATGCGTTGGGTTGAAGCCCGCGCAACATAGACCACGGAACCCTCATCGAGCACCGCCACCGTAGTCGCCTCCCCGATCCGCTCGCTCAGTTCCTTCAGCACCGATTGCGCCGCGATGGCGATCGGGGCGGTGGACAGGTAGGCGTAGCCGAGGCTGAGGATCCTCGGCTGCAGAAAGAAGGAGTGACCATCGCTCGCGGCGTATCCGAGCTCGCGCAGCGTGTACAGGCAACGGCGCACCACCGCGCGCGTGAGGCCGGTCGCCCGGCTGACATCCGCGATGCTCAGTCGCCGGTCCGTGCCGGCGAAGGCGCGGATCACGTGCAGTCCGCGGGCGAGGGAAGTCATGAAGTCCGGGTCACCGGCGCGAAACAGGCCGTTGCCGGGATCGGCGAGCGGCGTGGCGGGTGATGCGTTGGACGCGGAGGGGCGCTTCGGCGACCCTTTGGGGCGCGGCACGGCTGACGGTCCTTTGACTTGTGTGCGGTGATCGTACTCCGGCCGCGGGCCGCATGTCATCGAGGGGTGGGTCCCCGGCAGGGACCATCCGGGCTCATCCCAATCCCGCGCCCGGGATCTGTCTTCCGAGAGACGAGGCGCCTGCCCGGCCGCTGCGATACTTCACGCTGGTCAATCCGCTGCGTTACGCTATGCCGATCGCGGCGCGGGTTTGCCTCAAGGGTGCGGCCCGCGCGCTCTCGTTGCCGGACATCCGGCCGGCCGCGGCGACCGTCGGGCGCGGCCGAAGCGCAGCCTCCCGGATGTTGCGCCATCCTTCTGCAGTGATCGACACCGAATAGGGAACCCTGTATGCCTCGCGCTGTTTCGATATCGGCCCTGCCCCTGGCGGCCGTGCCCCTCGCACTGCTGGTCTCGGGCTGCGCTGTGGGTCCGAATTTCGTGAAGCCCAGGCCCAATGTGCCCGCGCATTGGTCGGCAACCGCCGAGCGCAACGGCCATGAGGGCCGCTCGCGCGTGAGCGCGCAGGAGCCGCCGCCGCTCGCCTGGTGGTCGGCCTTCAAGGATCCGCAGCTCACCTCTCTCGTCGATGCCTCCGCCGCGCAGAACCTCGATGTGCGCCAGGCGGCGCTGCGCATCGAGGAGGCGCAAGCCGAGGCCCAGGTGCTCTTCGGGGGACTCTGGCCGAGCCTCTCGGCCAACGCGTCATGGGCGCGCCAGCGGATCAGCACCAGCACGCCGAACGGCGTCCTGTTCAGCGGCGCCTTCGCCGGCGCGCTGCGCGGGGATCCGGCGCTGGCCGATCTCATCACCAACCCCTACAACCAGGCCCAGCTCGGTCTCGGGGCCTCCTGGGAGCTCGATCTGTTTGGCGCCACGCGGCGAGGGATCGCGGCCGCCAACGCGCGCACGCAGGCGGCGGTGGACAGCGCGCGGGAGGTGTTGCTCACCATGGTGAGCACTGTCGCGCAGACTTACATCAGCCTGCGCGGCGAGCAGTTGAACCTGTCCATCCTGCGGCGCAGCCTCGCCACGGAGCGAGGCATCCTCAAGCTGACGCAGGACCGGTACAAGGCGGGGCTGACCTCCGACCTCGACGTCCAGAACGCCTCGGCGGAGCTCAACACCACCCGCGCGCAGTTGCCGCTCGTCAGGCAGGCGATCACGCTCGACATCAATCAATTGGGGGAGCTCATGGACAAGCCCCCCGAGGCCCTGCGGCGCGAGCTCGCCGATGCGCGCCCGGTGCCGCCGACGCCGCCCATCGTGCCGATCGGGCTGCCCTCGCAACTGCTGCGGCGCCGTCCGGACATCCGCGCAGCGGAGGCGCAACTGCATGCCGCCACCGAGCAGATCGGCATCGCGATCTCCGAGTACTTCCCGAGCGTGACGCTCACGGCCGCGGGAGGATTTCAGGCGGAGAGATTCGGCTCGCTCATCCAGGCGGCCAGTCACTTCGCCTCCATCGGACCGCAAATCAACCTGCCGATCTTCGAGGGCGGACGGATCCGCGCCACCGTCCACCTCAGGCGGTTGCAGGCCAAGGAGGCGGCGGTCATCTACGCCCGCACCGTCGTTACGGCCCTCACCCAGGTCGAGGACGCCCTTGCCGCCTACGGCGCCGACCAGGCGCGCCAGCTGTCCCTGCAGGCCGCCGTGAAGGCGAGCCGCAGCGCCTTGGGTCTCGCGCGCCAGCGCTATCAGAGCGGGGTCGCGAGCTTCATCTCGGTGCTCGATGCGGAGCGCACCGAGCAGCAGTCGGAGCTCTCGCTCGCCGATGCCACCACCGCCGTGTCGGCCGATCTGGTGCACCTTTACCAGGCGCTCGGGGGCGGCTGGGAGGCCACCGATCGCGCGAGCGGCACGGGCGCTCCCGCCGCGGGCGGCTGAGCGCGGCGGTCCCCGCACAGAGCGCGCCTGTGCCGCGCTCGGCGCACAATCCCGGCCGGGGCGCATGGACCCGAGCGAGGCCATGACTGGCGGCCGACCGCGCGGTATAAGTCCTTGCCTCGCATGAGGCACGGAGAGGAAAGGTCATGGCCGCGCAGCCCTTCGAGGTCATCAGTCAGCATCGTTGCTTCGGCGGCTCGGTGGGCTTCTACCGCCACGAGGCCGCGAGCACCGCGTGCCCGATGCGGTTCGCGGTGTTCACTCCGCCCCGGGCCACGAGCGGGCGCGTGCCCGTGCTGTACTGCCTCGCGGGTCTGACCTGCACCGAGGAGACCTTCATGATCAAGGCCGGCGCGCAGCGCGTGGCGGCCGAACTCGGGTTGATGCTGGTCGCACCCGACACCAGTCCACGCGGGCTCAACCTGCCGGGCGAGAGCGATTCGTGGGACTTCGGCGTGGGCGCCGGATTCTATGTCGATGCCACGCAGGAGCCCTGGGCGCGCCACTATCGCATGTACAGCTACCTCACGCAGGAGCTGCGCTCGATCATAGAGGGGCATTTCCCCGCGGACCCGGATCGTACCGGGATCCTCGGCCATTCCATGGGCGGTCACGGTGCGCTCGTGATCGCCCTGCGCAATCCGGATCGCTATCGCTCGGTGTCGGCCTTCGCACCGATCTGCGCCCCGAGCCAATGCCCGTGGGGGCAGAAGGCCTTCAGCGGCTATCTCGGCCCTGACCGCGGCAAGTGGGCCGCCTACGATGCCACCGCGCTCGCGGCGGCCGTGACGGATGCGGCCAGCCGTCCGCCGATCCTCGTCGACCAGGGGCTCGCCGACCAGTTCCTGCCGATGCAGCTGCATCCGCACCTGTTGGAGGAGGCCTGCCGCAAGTCGGGACTGCGCCTGACGCTGCGCCGTCACGAGGGCTACGATCACGGCTATTACTGCATCTCGAGCTTCGTCGAGGAACACCTGCGCCATCACGCGGGTCTACTCAAGGGATGATGTCGGCGGCGCGTGATGCGCCGCGCGCGAGTCTGGCCGGGCTTCAGGCGCCGGCCGGAGGCGTTGGCGCACGTGCCAAAAATCGAACACTATCTGAGCAATTGCGACCAGCGGCCGCCGGGGGCCGCGAGCGGGCCGCCGGCAAGCCGTATACTGGCGGGCGTATGCAGACGCTCTCCTCGGAACAGCGTGATGTCGTCAGCCGCATCGTGGCGGAGCTCAAAGACCGTCCCGGGCCTTTGCTCGAGGTGCTGCATGCCATCCAGGCGGCCCTTGGCTACGTGCCGCGAGAGGTCATTCCCCTGGTAGCCGAGGGGTTGAATCTCTCCCGCGCCGATGTCCATGGCGTGGTCACGTTCTATCATCATTTTCGCGACGCCGAGCCCGGCCGGCACGTGGTGCAGGTGTGCCGGGCCGAGTCCTGCCAGGCCGTGGGAGGCGAGGCGCTCGCCGACCATGCCCGCAAGCGGCTGGGCGTGGAATTTCATGAATCCACCCCGGACGGGCGCTTCTCGCTCGAGCCGGTGTATTGCCTCGGCAATTGCGCCTGTTCGCCCGCGGTGATGATCGACGGGCAGCTTCACGGCCGGGTCACGCCCGAGCGCTTCGATGCGCTCATCGCCGAGAGCGGGCACATCCCGGAGCATTCCCCGGAGGGTCCGTGACTGCCGCACAGAGTCGGACCGGGAAGACACTGCTGTACGTCCCCGCCGACGCCGGCGCGCTGTCCCTTGGCGCCGAGGCGCTCTGCCGTGCGATCGTCTCCGAGGCCACGCGTCGCGAGGTCGATGTACAGATCGTGCGCAATGGCTCACGCGGGGCCTACTGGCTCGAGCCGCTGGTGGAAGTGGCCACCGCGGCCGGCCGGATCGCCTATGGTCCGGTGAGTGCGACCGATGTCCCGAGCCTGTTCGATGCCGGTTGGCTCGAGGGTGGCGCCCACCGGCTGCGCCAGGGCGAGCCGGGCTCCATGCCCTGGTTCGCCAGTCAGCAACGGCTGACCTTCGCGCGGGTCGGACTCATCGATCCGCTCAGCGTGACCGACTACGTGAATCGTGACGGCTATCAGGGCCTGCGGCGCGCGCTGTCCCTGAGTCCCCAGGAACTCATCGAGACGGTCACCCGATCGGGCCTGCGCGGGCGCGGTGGCGCGGCCTTCCCGACCGGTATCAAGTGGCGCACGGTGCTCGAGCAGCCCGCCGGACAAAAATACGTGACCTGCAACGCCGACGAGGGCGATTCGGGCACCTTCGCCGACCGGATGCTGATGGAGGGCGATCCGCTCAGCCTCATCGAGGGCATGACGATTGCCGGGATCGCCACCGGCGCCACCCAGGGCTACATCTATCTGCGCGCCGAATATCCTGACGCGCATCGGATCCTGCGCCAGGCCATCGCGCGCGCCTACGAGGCCCGCTACCTCGGCGCCGATGTCATGGGCAGCGGCAAGCGCTTCGATCTCGAGGTGCGCCTCGGGGCGGGAGCGTACATCTGCGGAGAAGAGACCTCGATGCTCGAGAGCCTGGAGGGCCGGCGGGGCGAGGTGCGCGTGCGTCCGCCGCTGCCGGCCATCAAGGGACTGTTCGGCCGCCCGACCATCGTCAACAACGTGGTCACGCTCGCGACGGTGCCGGTCATCGTGCATCAGGGTGCGGACTTCTACGCCGGCTACGGCGCGGGCAAGTCGCGTGGCACGCTGCCGATCCAACTCGCCGGTAACATCAAGCGCGGCGGACTGGTCGAGCGGGCTTTCGGCCTGAGCCTGCGCGAGCTCCTCTACGAGTACGGCGGGGGCTCGGCATCGGGCCGCCCGATCCGCGCGGTGCAGATCGGTGGGCCGCTCGGGGCTTACGTGCCGGCCTCGCAATTCGACACGCTGATCGACTACGAGGCACTGGCCGGCATCGGCGCGATGCTCGGCCACGGCGGCATCGTCGCCTTCGACGACACCGTGGACATGGCCCGCATGGCGCGCTATGCGATGGAGTTCTGCGCGATCGAGTCCTGCGGCAAGTGCACGCCGTGCCGGATCGGCTCGACGCGCGGTGTGGAGATCGTGGAGCGGATCCTCGCGGGCGAGGACCCCGAACGGCAGGTCGCGAAACTCGAGGAATTGTGCGAAGTGATGGTGCAGGGGTCGCTGTGCGGCCTCGGCGGCATGGCGCCATTCCCGGTGCAGAGCGCGCTCAAGCACTTCCGCGGGGATTTCCTCGCGAGGCCGCGGTCTTGATCAGAGTTGTTCCCATCGGCGCGAGCTATCATTGGCAGGGAGCGCAGTGCAACGCCGGGCGCGCGAGCGCTCGGCGGCCCCAACGGGGCGAGGCCCGGGACGAGCCGAGTGAGCGCCGCTACCCGTACGGGGTTTGCGGTCTGGCGCAGCCGCGCAGCCCGTAACCCCTCGCCGGAGGCGACCGAAATGTTTGCGATTGACTACCGGGATTCAGGCACACCCGCGCCCCCCGATGGGGCGGCGCCCGTCACGGTCGAGATCGACGGCCATAGCGTGACTGTGCCGGAAGGCACCTCCATCATGCGGGCCGCCGCTCTCGCCGGGATCGGGGTGCCGAAGCTCTGCGCGACCGACTCCCTGAAGGCATTCGGCTCGTGCCGCATGTGCCTGGTCGAAATCGAGGGACGCAGGGGCTACCCCGCATCCTGCACGACCACCGTCGCCTCAGGCATGAAGATTCGCACCGAATCCGAGAAGCTCGAGGCGCTGCGCCGGGGGGTTCTCGACCTGTATCTCTCGGACCAGCCCTCCGACTGGGCCGATTCCCCGGCCAAAGGGCATTGCGAGCTCGAGAGCGTCGCTGCACGCGTGGGCCTTACGCACACGACCTACGAGCCCGGCCGGCAGCGGCCGCCGCAGGCCGACGCCAGCAACCCTTACTTCGTGTTCGATCCGCAGTACTGCATCGTCTGCTCGCGCTGTGTGCGCGCCTGCGATGAGATCCAGGGCACCTTCGCCCTCACGGTGCAGGGCCGGGGCCTCGACTCGAAGATTTCGGCGAGCCAGGACGAACCGTTCCTCGAGTCCGAGTGCGTCTCGTGCGGCGCCTGCGTCGAGGCCTGTCCGACGGCTGCGCTCACGGAGAAGTCGCTCATCGGGCTCGGTCAGGCCGAGCGCGCCATCACCACCACCTGCGCCTACTGCGGCGTGGGCTGCAGCTTCAAGGCCGAAGTGCGCGGCAGTGGTGCGGCGACCGAAGTGGTGCGCATGGTGCCGAACCGCGACGGTGACGCCAACCACGGGCACGCCTGCGTCAAGGGGCGTTTCGCCTACGGCTATGCCACCCATGCGGAGCGGCAGCTGAAGCCGATGTTGCGCAAGAGCATCCACGATGAGTGGCGCGTGGTGTCCTGGGAGGAGGCGATCGGCTACGCGGCGAGCGAGATCCGTCGCGTGCAAGGCAAATACGGCCGCGATTCGGTGGGCGGCATCACCTCCTCGCGCTGCACGAACGAGGAGACGTTCCTGGTGCAGAAGCTGGTGCGCGCCGCCTTCGGCACCAACAATGTCGATACCTGTGCGCGCGTGTGCCATTCCCCTACCGGGTATGGTTTGAAGAGCACCCTGGGAGAGTCCGCCGGTACGCAGGCGTTCACCTCGGTGAACGAGGCCGATGTCATCCTGGTGATCGGCGCCAATCCCACCGACGCCCATCCGGTGTTTGCCTCGCAGCTGAAGCAGCGCATTCGCCAGGGCGCGAAACTCATCATCATCGATCCGCGTGCCATCAGCCTGGTGCGCACGCCTCACGTGGCGGCGGATATCTACCTGCAGCTCAAGCCCGGCACCAATGTGGCGATCCTCGATGCGCTCGCGCACGTGATCGTGACCGAGGGGCTGACCCAGGAGGACTACGTGGCCGAGCGCTGCGAGGCTCCCTCCTATCAGCGTTGGAAGGCCTTCGTGGCCGATGCGCGCCACTCGCCGGAGGCCATGGCCGAGGTGACCGGAGTGCCCGCGGAGTTGGTGCGCCGCGCGGCACGCCTGTACGCCACGGGCGGCAACGGCGCGATCTACTACGGTCTTGGCGTGACCGAGCACAGTCAGGGGTCGACGGCGGTCATGGCGCTCGCGAATCTCGCCATGGCCACGGGAAACCTCGGGCGCGAGGGCGTCGGGGTCAACCCCCTGCGGGGCCAGAACAACGTCCAGGGATCGTGCGACATGGGCTCGTTCCCGCACGAGTTCACCGGATATCGGCATGTGTCGGACCCGGTGGTGCGGGGCGAGTTCGAGCGGGCCTGGGGCGTGAAGCTCGAGCCGGAGCCGGGGCTGCGCATCCCGAACATGTTCGAGGCGGCGCTCGATGGCACATTCCGTGCGCTGTACGTGCAGGGCGAGGACATCCTGCAGTCCGATCCGAACACTCACCATGTCACGAGCGCGCTGGCCGCGATGGAGTGCGTGATCGTGCAGGACCTGTTCCTCAACGAGACCGCCCGCTACGCCCACGTATTTCTGCCGGGGTCGTCGTTCCTCGAGAAGGACGGCACCTTCACCAATGCCGAGCGGCGCATCTCCCGCGTCCGCAAAGTGATGCCGCCTCGCGCCGGGTACGAGGACTGGCAGGTGACCATGCTCCTCTCGAACGCGCTCGGTTATCCGATGCATTACGGGCATCCAGCGCAAATCATGGACGAGATCGCCCGGCTGACCCCGACCTTCGCCGGCGTCTCGTACGAGAAGCTCGATCGCCTGGGCAGCATCCAGTGGCCCTGCAACGAGGAGGCGCCCGAGGGCACCCCGACGATGCACGTGCATCACTTCGTGCGCGGCAAAGGCCGTTTCTACATCACCGAGTACGTGCCCACCAGCGAGCGCGTGACCAGCCGGTTTCCGCTGATCCTCACCACCGGACGTATCCTTTCGCAATACAACGTCGGGGCGCAGACCCGCCGCACGGAGAACGTTCGCTGGCATGCGGAGGATCTGCTCGAGATCCATCCGCACGATGCGGAGGTGCGCGGGATCGCCGATGGCGACTGGGTGGGCATGACCAGCCGCTCCGGGGAGACGGTGCTGCGGGCGAGGATCAGCGAGCGCATCGCCCCCGGGGTCGTCTACACGACGTTCCATTTCCCGCAGACCCAGGCGAACATCGTCACGACGGAGAACTCCGACTGGGCGACCAACTGCCCGGAGTACAAGGTGACCGCCGTGCAGGTAGTGCGCGTGAGCCAGGCGGACGCCTGGCGGGAGCGGGCTTCGCAGGAGCGCTCGCAGCATGGGGCTGCAGCGCACGCGCGCGACCCGGCGCATGCCTGAGCCCCCGCCGCGGCCGGAGCGTGCTGCCGTGGGATCGGGCGCCGCCGCAGGGGAGCGCCCGCAGGCCTTCGCCGAAGTCGATGTCGGGCGCTGGCGCTCGGGCGAGTACCGTCAGGAGCGCGACCTGGTGGCCGAGGAGCTGCCGGTGGCGCTCATCTATCACGGCGTGCCGCACGGGGTGATGCTCGCCACCCCGGCCGACCTCGAGGACTTCGGGGTGGGGTTCACGCTGAGCGAGGGTCTCGTCGAGGATGCCGGGCAGATCCACGAGGTGGAGGTTCGCTTCGAGGCCGAAACCGCGCAGGTGCGCATCAGCGTCGCCTGGGAGCGCTTCTCGGCGCTCCTCGAGCAGCGGCGGCGGCTCACCGGCCGCACGGGCTGCGGCCTGTGTGGCGTCGAGACCGCCGAGCAGGCCATCCGGGCGGTCAAGCCGGTGGGGCGGGGCCCGACGGTGGGGGCAGGCGAGCTGCACTCGGCCATCGCGCATCTCGCGCACCTGCAGCCGCTCAACGCCCGCACGGGCAGCGTGCACGCGGCGGCCTGGGTGTCGCCGGGCCGCGGCATCGAGCTCGTCCGCGAGGATGTCGGCAGGCACAACGCGCTCGACAAGCTCATCGGCGCCCGCGTGCGATCGGGCGCGGATTTCTCGAGCGGCTTCCTGCTGCTCACCAGCCGTGCGAGCTACGAGATGATCCAGAAGAGCGCCGCGGTGGGCATCCCCTTGCTCGTGGCGCTCTCCGCACCAACCGCTCTCGCGGTCCGCCTGGCCGAGCGCGCGGGCATGACGCTGGTGGCCTTCGCAAGGGAGCGTCAGCACGTGGTGTACGCGCACCCCTGGCGGGTGACCGAAGGCTCCTGAATGATTGCACTTCATCCCCTGATGACCTGAAGTTATGAACATCGAACTGCTCGTCAAGATGGCCAACGAGATCAGCATGTTCTTCGCGACCGAGTCGGCGCCGCCGCAAGCCGCGAACGACGTCGCCACGCACTTGAGGCGTTTCTGGGAGCCGCGCATGCGACACCAGATCGTCAGCTACTACGAGAAGGAGCATGGCGAGGGACTCAACGATCTGGCGCGGCAGGCCATCGCGCTGCTTGCCGCCGATTCCCGACAGTAGGGATATCCCGCGGCGAATCCGGGGCTTGGCCGCGCGACGCCTGGAGATTGGAGGCGAAATGCGCTAGTATTCGCGATTCAATCCTCGCGTACGATCTGGCATGACACAGAATTTCCCGGCCGGAGGGGTGTCACGCACGAGTGACAGCCCCGGCAAGACCCTGATCTGCGGCTCGGTGGCGTTCGATGCCATCATGCGCTTCGATGGCCGCTTCCGCGACCACATCCTGCCCGAGCAGATCCACATCCTGAACGTCGCCTTCCTGGTGCCGCAGTTGCGTCGGGAGTTCGGCGGCTGCGCGGGCAACATCGCCTACAACATGCGGCTGCTCGGCGACCCCGGCTGCCCGATGGCGACCGTGGGCCGTGATTTCGAGCCCTATCGCGAGTGGTTGACCGAGGTCGGCGTGCCCCTCGAGTACGTGCGGGTCGTCGACTCCGAGCTCACCGCCCAGGCCTTCATCACCACCGACCTCGATGACAATCAGATCACCGCGTTCCATCCGGGGGCGATGCAACATTCGCACCTGAACCGGGTGAGCGACGCCGGCGGGATCGCCCTCGGGGTGATCGCCCCCGATGGACGGGATGGCATGGTGTCCCACGCGGCGCAGTTCGCCGCCGCCGGCATCCCGTTTCTCTTCGACCCGGGGCAGGGTCTGCCGATGTTCGATGGGACCGACCTCAAGCGATTCCTCGAGCAGGCGCGCTGGGTCGCGGTGAACGATTACGAATGGCGGCTCCTCGAGCAGAAGACCGGTTGGAGTGAGCGCGAGGTCTGTAAGCGCGTGGCCGCGCTCATCGTGACACGCGGGGCCAAGGGCTCGACCATCTACACGAAAGAGGGCCGCATGGACATCCCCTGCGCCAGGGTGGATGCCGTGGTGGATCCGACCGGCTGTGGGGATGCGTACCGCGCCGGACTCCTATACGGGCTCTTGCGCGGCCTCGATTGGCAGACCACGGGGCACATCGCCGCCGTCATGGGCGCCATCAAGATCGAGTCCCGGGGCACGCAGAATCACCGCGTGTCTCGTGAAGAGATTGCGCAGCGGCTCGCCGGGAGTTTCGGCGAGGCCGCCCGCCGCGCCGCCTTCGGCGCCGCGGGCTCACAGGATTCGTCTCACGCTCAAGCTACGGGAACCGACCGATGACCAATCGCTATCTGTTTACCTCCGAATCCGTCTCCGAAGGCCATCCGGACAAGGTGGCCGACCAGATATCGGACGCGGTGCTGGATGCGATCCTCGCGGAGGATCCGAGGGGACGTGTCGCGTGCGAGACGATGGTGAAGACGGGTGTCGTCATCCTCGGCGGCGAAGTGACCACCTCCACCTGGGTGGACGTGGAGGCGCTGGTGCGCAAGACCGTCCTCGACATCGGCTACAACTCCTCCGAGATGGGCTTCGACGGGGCGAGCTGCGGGGTGCTCAACATCATCGGCAAGCAGTCCCCCGACATCGCGCAGGGCGTGGATCGCCAGGATGAGCGCGAGCAGGGCGCGGGCGATCAGGGCCTGATGTTCGGCTATGCGACCAACGAGACCGACGTGCTGATGCCTGCCCCCATCACGCTCGCGCACCGGCTGGTCAAGCGCCAGGCCGAGGTCAGAAAGTCCGGGCGGCTTCCCTGGCTGCGTCCCGATGCGAAGAGCCAGGTGACGCTGCGTTACGAGGACGACAGGCCCGTCGGGCTCGAGGCCGTGGTGCTGTCCACCCAGCACAGCCCGGATGTCGCCACCGAGACGCTGCGCGAGGCGGTGATGGAGGAGATCCTGAAGCCCGTGCTGCCCGAGGAGTGGGTGAGCAAGGAGACCCGGTTCCACATCAACCCCACCGGCCGATTCGTGATCGGCGGGCCCGTGGGCGATTGCGGCCTCACCGGCCGCAAGATCATCGTCGACACCTACGGCGGCTATGCCCGCCATGGCGGCGGTGCCTTCTCGGGCAAGGACCCCTCGAAGGTCGACCGTTCCGCGGCCTACGCGGCGCGCTATGTGGCCAAGAACATCGTGGCGGCAGGTCTCGCGCAGCGTTGCGAGGTGCAGGTGTCCTATGCCATCGGGGTGGCCGAGCCGACCTCCATCATGGTGGAAGCCTTCGGCACGAGCCGCTTCTCGCGCGAGCAGCTGACGCAGCTGGTGCGCAGGCATTTCGACCTCACGCCCTATGGTCTGCGCCGGATGCTCGACCTGGCGCGTCCGATCTACCAGAAGACCGCGGCCTACGGACATTTCGGGCGCACCGAGCCCGAATTCACCTGGGAGCGGACCGATCGCGCCGAGGCGCTCCAGGCTGCGGCCAAGGGCCTGAAGGCAGCGTAAAGAACGGGGCGGCCCCGGGCGGGGCCGCCCGAGGAATCCGGCGCGGCGGGCGGGCAGATCGTCCCGCCGCGCCCAATCGCACACACCGCAGCGATGCGGTGGAACCGCGCCCTCCGAGGAGCGTTGCGACAGGCCGGCCGGGCTTTCAGCGCTCGCCACCTGCCAGGCTCGGACGGCACGCGCGTACTGTCCATACGGCGCTCACTGAACCCATTGGAGTCATCAAACCATGAACGCCACACTCAAACCGGCCGCCGGCCCCACCGACTTGAAGGTCGCCGATCTCTCGCTCGCGGACTGGGGCCGCAAGGAGATCCTGATCGCCGAGACCGAGATGCCGGGACTGATGGCCATTCGCGAGGAGTACGCGCCCAGGCAGCCGCTCGCCGGCGCCTGCATCAGCGGCTCGCTCCACATGACCATCCAGACCGCGGTCCTCATCGAGACGCTGCAGGCGCTAGGGGCGCGGGTGCGCTGGGCCTCGTGCAACATCTTCTCCACCCAGGACCATGCGGCCGCCGCGATCGCCGCCACGGGCACGCCGGTGTTCGCCTGGAAGGGCGAGTCGCTCGAGGATTACTGGGACTACACCCACCGCATCTTCGAGTGGCCGCAGGGTCTTTTCACCAACATGATCCTCGATGACGGCGGGGATGCCACGCTGCTGATGCACCTGGGGGTGCGCGCCGAGACCGATCCGGGGGTCATTGCCAAGCCCGCGAGCGAGGAGGAGGAGGCACTCTTTGCCGCCATCCGGGCCAAGCTGAAGAGCGACCCGAAGTGGTATTCCGCCCGCATCGGCCACATCAAGGGCGTGACCGAGGAGACCACCACGGGCGTGAAGCGCCTGTATCAGATGGCCAAGGAGGGCAGCCTCGCCTTCCCCGCCATCAACGTCAACGATTCGGTGACAAAGAGCAAGTTCGACAACCTGTACGGGTGCCGCGAGTCCCTCGTGGACGGCATCAAGCGCGCCACCGACGTCATGATCGCCGGCAAGGTCGCGGTGGTCTGCGGCTACGGGGACGTGGGCAAGGGGTGCGCGAGTGCGTTGCGGGCGCTCGCCGCCCAGGTCTGGGTGACCGAGGTCGATCCGATCTGCGCCCTGCAGGCGGCCATGGAGGGCTTCCGGGTGGTGACCCTCGAGTACGCGGCCGACAAGGCGGATCTGTTCGTGACCGCCACGGGGAACTTCCACGTGATCACTCACGAGCACATGCGGCGCATGAAACACAATGCCATCGTGTGCAACATCGGGCACTTCGACAACGAGATCGACGTGGCGAGCCTCAAGCGCTATTCCTGGGAGAACATCAAACCCCAGGTGGATCACGTGATTTTCCCCGACGGCAAGCGTCTGATCCTGCTCGCCGAGGGGCGGCTGGTGAACCTGGGTTGCGCCACCGGACATCCGAGCTACGTGATGAGCTCGAGCTTCGCCAACCAGACTCTGGCCCAGATCGAGCTGTTCGCCAACCCCCACAAATACCCGGTGGGGGTGTATGTGCTGCCCAAGCATCTAGATGAGAAGGTTGCCCGGCTGCAGTTGACCAAGTTCAACGCCGAGCTGACCGAACTCACCGATGAGCAGGCCCGCTACATCGGCGTGGACCGCGCTGGTCCCTACAAGTCCGATCAGTACCGTTACTGACACGGTATCTGCGGCGACGGCCCGGCGCCACGCGCGGGCCGTCGCCGGATTCCCGCCTGACCTCTCACCAGTAACATCCGCGACGACCTGCCGCGGAACACTCACTACAACATATCAATTGCGAGTTGGACTGACGTCGAAAAACGTGTATGATCCGGCGCGAACCCTGTAGTTGGGTGTATTTTGGAGTATCTTGTAATGGCGAAACGTCCTCCGAACGACGGCTCCTCCTGGAGCTCCAGTGAGCTGAAGACCCTGAAGGCGCTCGCGAAGGCGGGCACGCCGACCACCGAGGTCGCGAAGAAGCTCGGGCGCACCCCGGCGGCGGTTCAGCAGAAGGCCATGCGAGCCGGAATTTCCTTCCGTGCCGCCAAGCGGGCCGGCGCGCGCAAGACCGCCAAGAAGAAATAAGCTCGAGGCGCCGAATCAGGGCCGGGTGTCCCCGCGGACTTCGCGGGACTCCCGGCCTTTGTTCGTGCCGGTGGCGCAATGGGCGCCCGGGCGACGCCGAGACTTGTCACATTCGGCATAACTTGCCAAACTAATCCGATTCCATTCATACGGTTGCGATTTATCAAGGGGGCGACATGCGGCAAGCAATCAGGCTGACGTGTGGGGTGGCGACGCTGGTCCTGGCGGGCTGCAGCGTGCAGGTGCAGAACAAAACCCCAGATCACTTTCAGGCCAATGCCGATATCGGCATGTACCCGATCCAGGCGTCCGTGACCACCGGAGCCATGGTGAGCACGCCGATCTATCTGTTCGATGTGGCCGGAGGCAAGAAGGTCGAGCTGAAACCCGATGCAACGGGCACGCACTTCCGCACCATGCTTCCGGTCAGCTGTACGGCGAGCTTCCCGCTGCAGTACCTGGCGATCTGGAGGCTGCAGGGCGTGGCGACCCGCCAGAAGCTGTTCCCGGCACAGCCCATCATGGTTCAGCTGACCCCGCCGCCGCTCACCGGGCAGGCAACCATCGACACCTCGGGCAAGCCGCTGAAGGGGCTGTGGCAGGGCAACGTGTCCTACAAGTTCGTCACGGCGGCGGACACGCAGATCACCGGCGCGACGATCGAGCCCGTGAGTCAGAGCAAGGCCGATGTGCAATCCGCCAAGATGATCCACATCGTGAGCACCTTCCCGATCGATGCGCCGTGCAATGCGCAGACTCCGGTCGTGCTGGCATCGAAGGACCGCATGGCCCAGGCGAACCTGGTGATCACCACCAATATGCCCGGGATGTCGCAGTGGACGACGAAGGTGGTATTCCAGCCGCAGCCGACGGAGTAAGCGGGCAGGGCTCAGGCGAGCAAATTGAGGCGGCGCCGGGGAGGGGGTCCTCCCCGGCACGCCGGGCTCGCAAGGTGTCCTGGTGCGCGGCCCGATGGGCCGGTTTCACGTACGGGGCTCACACGCCACCCCGCAAGTGCCGCGCCTCAGTGCATAAAAATGAATACACCGGCTGAGGCGGCCTAATCCTGGACGAGTCCAAATTGATGCGCACGGGGGAAATTGCGCCGTCCGGGGACCGTTCTCAACCGGTGTGGGGACAGTATCGCCCCGCCGTGCTGAACCTACTCTGAACCAGCCGGGCCGAATGCGCGCCGCGGCGCATTTTTTCAGCCGCCGCGCAACCGGCCGTGCAGTTGCGCGATCTCGGTCGCCTCGAGCCCGATGGCCCGCAGATAGGCGCGCACCCCGCCCTCGGCTTCGAGATACGCCAGCATGTTGTACACCCCCTGCTCGGGACAGCGCACGGCCTCGATGATGGCCTCGGGGTCGCTGTCGGCATAGCGGCCGAGATACGCCTCGCGCAGGCACTCGGCGCTCGCCGCGTAATCGGCGGCAATGGCCTCCGGCACGGCGTCGGCCAGCGCCAACAGCAGCGCCGCGATGAGTCCCGTGCGATCCTTTCCGGCGACACAATGAAAGAGCAGCGGCCCGGGAGGGGCCGCGGCGATGACGGCGAGCGTCTGCCGCAGTTGCGGCCTCAAGTGCTCGAGGACGGCGCACTTCCACTGCTCCTTGGCGCACCCGCCGCCGAGCTCGCGCCACCTCGAGGGACTTTCGGCCAGAAGCGACACCGCCTCGTAGCGCAGTCCGGGTATCCGCGACACCGGGCTCGGCCAGAGCTCGATCTCCTCCGGCCAGCGCAGGTCGAGCACCGTCTGCACCCCGTAATCGGCGAGTGCGTTCAGGCCGGCTGGCGTCAGCTGTGCGAGGTCATCCGAGCGCAGCAGCGAGCGGTGGCGGGTGAGTCCGCCATCCACGGTGTCATGACCGCCCAGGTCGCGGGCATTGAGCAGCGCCGGGAAATCGAGCGTGCGGTCGCAATCATCCATCCAGTGAGTCTCCGAGGCCTTGCCGGGCAGTGTAATCGAGTACACTTCGGCCGTCGCGCCCCGGCACCGGATGAGTCAGCATCCCGCGCGGGCGCGCAGTCGCTCACCCGAGGTTGCCAATGGCCCTTGACTCGACCCTGCGCTTCTCGAGCCGTGTCGATGACTACGTCAAATACCGACCCGGTTATCCTGCCGAGGCGATCCATCTGTTGCGCGAGCGCTGTGATCTCGCGCCGCAGGCGAGGGTTGCCGATCTTGGCTCCGGCACCGGCATCCTGACAGCCCTGCTGCTCGAGGCTGACGCCGAAGTGTTCGCCGTCGAGCCCAATCCCGGAATGCGCGCCGCCGCGGAACGACTCCTCGGCGCGCGGCGCGGCTTCGTGAGCGTGGCCGGCACGGCGGAGGCAACCACGCTCGAGGCCCAGAGCGTGCACCTCGTCGTGTCGGGTCAGGCCTTCCATTGGTTCGATCCCGGCCGCACGCGCGCCGAGGCGCTGCGCATACTGAGACGGGGGGGATGGGCGGCGCTCATCTGGAATGAAGCGCCCGAGGAGCCGACGCCGTTTCTCTCGGATTATGATGCGCTGCTGTTGCGCCACGCGCCGGAGTACGAGGCGGTGCGCAGCTTGCGGGCCCGGGAGGAGGGGATCCGCGAATTCTTCGGCGCCGCGCCCGAGCGCGCGGTGTTCGCCAACCGGCAGATCTTCGGTTTCGAGGGCCTCAAGGGCCGGCTGATGTCCTCGTCCTATGCGCCCGAGCCCGGCACGCCGCAGCATGAGCCGATGATCGCCGGGTTGCGAGAGCTCTTCGAGCGCCATCAGCGCGGCGGCGAGGTCGTATTCCCGTATCGGACGCTCGTCTTCTTCGGTCAGCCCTGAGTCACGCCGGCCGCGGCCGGCAATTGCGCGAACTCATCGAGGGCGGTGAGGCAGGGGATGTCCGTCACCGCGCCGCGACGATAACCGTGCGTCATGAGCACGAGCCCGATCCCCGCTCCCTGCGCCGCCAGGGCATCGACCTCGCTGTCCCCCACCATCAGGGCGCAGGCCGGCGCCACGCCGAAATCGAGCAGCATCGAGTCGAGCACTCTGGGGTCGGGCTTGCGATAGGGCAGTGAGTCCCCGCCGATGACCCGGGTGAAATACTGCGCCAGGTCGAGCTTCTCGAGGATCACCTCGGCGAGGCCTGCCGGCTTGTTGGTACAAACCGCAAGCGTGATGCCGCTTTCACGCAGCCGCTCGAGCGCGGCTCGCGCTCCGGGGAAGGGCACGGTCGCGCGCACCGGCTCCGATTCGTAATGCCGCAGGAACGAGCGTTGCGCCGCGGCCGGGTCCGCCTGCTCGCAGTGTCGGGCGGCGAGGGCGCGCGTGACGAGCTTCGCGACGCCATCGCCCACCATGGAGCGCACCTCCCCGAGCGGCAGGGGCTCGCCGCCGAGCTCGGCGAGCATGGCGTTGATGGCGTGCGCCAGGTCCGCGGCGCTGTCGATCAGGGTGCCATCGAGGTCGAAGATCATGAGTGCGGGACGCATGGGCGCTATACTCGCAGATCATGCATGGTATTGCGCGGGGCGCCGCTTGCCTCGAGTTCGGACGCTATCGACTCCTCACCCGCCAGCGAGAGCTGCGTGTCGATGACACGCCCGTTCCGCTGGGCTCCCGCGCTTTCGACGTCCTGCTGGTCCTGATCGAGGCCGGCGGCGAGCTGGTCACCAAGGAGGAGCTCCTCGCCCGCGCCTGGCCCGGGATCGTCGTGGAGGAGAGCAACATCCAGGTGCAGATCTCGGCCCTGCGCAAGGCGCTCGGCGCGGATCGCACCCTCATCGTCACCGTGCCGCTGCGTGGCTATCGCTTCGCCGGCGAGGTGCGGGTGGTGAACGGAAGCGAGGCCGTCTTCGCCCCCGAGGCGCTCGTGTCCGCACCGCCCACCAACCTTCCGGCGGCCGTCTCGGATTTCATCGGACGCGAGACCGAGCTCGGGACCGTGCGGGAGCTCCTGCGGCACAATCGCCTGGTGACGCTGGTGGGCACCGGGGGTATCGGCAAGACCCGCCTCGCCCTGGAGGCGGCCCGTGATGCCCTGCAGGAATTTCCCGACGGGGTGTGGCTCGCGGAGCTCGCCCCGCTCACCGACCCCGAGCTCGTCGCGAGCGCCATACACGCAGCGCTCGGCTTGCAGAGCGGCACGGGCCACTGGACTGCCGAGCGGCTCACCGCGGCGCTTCGCGGCCGGCAATTGCTCCTGGTGCTCGACAATTGCGAGCATCTGATCCAGGCGGCCGCGCGGGAAGCGGAAATGCTGCTGCATGCGGCCTCCCGGGTGCGCATCCTCGCCACGAGCCAGGAGCCGCTCGGCATCGAGGGCGAGTGCACCCTGCGTCTGCGGCCGCTGGAGTTTCCGTCGGAGGATGCCGGGGGGCTTGCCGCCGCCGAGCGCCATGACGCGGTACGTCTGTTCGCGGCCCGTGCCCGTGCGGCCGATCCGCAGTTCGCGCTCGATGAGCGCAACGCGGCGACCGTGGCCACGATCTGCCGGCGGCTCGATGGAATCCCACTCGCCATCGAATTGGCCGCGGCGCGCTCGGCGGCGCTCGGGCTCGAGGGCCTGGCGCAACGGCTGGACGTGCGATTCCACGTGCTCACCGGTGGGCGGCGCACGGCGCTGCCTCGCCACCAGACACTGCGCGCGACGCTCGATTGGAGCCATCGGCTGCTCGCCGAGCCCGATCGGATCGTATTGCGGCGGCTGGCCGTGTTTGCCGGCAGTTTCAGCCTGGAAGCCGCCGGGAGCGTGGTGGCGGACTCCGCGCTGCCGGAGTGGGAAGTGGTGGGGCGAATCGCCGAGCTGGTGGACAAGTCTCTGGTGGTGGCCGACACGGTCGGGGGTGTGCGCCGCTATCGGCTGCTCGAGACCACGCACGCCTACGCCATGGAGAAGCTCGCCGACAGCGGTGAGTTCGGTCCGCTGGCGCGCC
>DAIDHH010000188.1 GCA_027452045.1 Gammaproteobacteria bacterium | reverse complement strand
TTCTCCGCGAGGTGCAGCGAGTGGGCGATCTGCTTATTGAGCATGCCGTCCGCCACGCACATGAGTACGCGCATCTGCTGAGGAGTCAGTTGGGCCAGACGGGATGCCAGGTGTGCATCGTCGGCGCTGCGCGCCGCGTTGTGGCGCGGGAAGCTGCTCCCGCCGGACATCACCGTGCCGATGGCGCCGACCATCTCGGCAATGGGCGCGGATTTCGGCAGGAAGCCGGCGGCGCCGAACTGCTGCGCGCGGGCAATGGTGCGCGGATGCTCATTGGATGAGATCACCATCACCGGGATTTCCGGGCGCTGACCGCGCAGCAGGATGAGGGCGGAGAAGCCGCGGGCTCCGGGCATGTGCAGGTCGAGCAGCACCAGATCGAGCTCGGAATGCTCCGCAAGTGTGGCATCGAGGGCCGACAAGGTCGATGCGGTCCATATTTCCCCGTCCGGCATGGCCTCGCGCAGAGCGTGGCTGAGCGCCGCGCTCACCAGCGGATGATCGTCCGCGATCACGATCCTGGCCGGCGGCAGGGTGACCAGGTCGCAATGGCCGGTGTGATCGGACACCATGAGTTCTCTACCTTTCGCGCGCTAGCCGGCGCCCGCCCCGAATGCGGCCCGCTGCCCCGGCCGGCAATCGCGCGCCTTGGCCTCTTGGCGCGAGTGTACTGTGAGCATACCACCCGGTCACACCCTCTAGCCCGAAGGTGCTATCGCCAGCAGGGTAGTCGGTGCGCACAATGGTCCGCGGTGGGGCGGCGATTCCCGACCGTCCCCGGGGGGGGGCATTCATGTCGATCACAAAGAGCATCGGGCCAGGACTGCTGTTGCCGGTCTGCTGTTGGGGAGTGGCGCTCGCGGCGGCCTCTCCGGGCGCCGCGACCACCAGTGCCACCGCCCCCGGAGTGCAGCTTCAGGCGATCACGGTCACCGCGAACTTCATCCGGCCGGGCGGCCAGAGCGCCCTCAAGATGAATGTGCCCGTGCGGGACGTGCCGTTCTCCCTGGCTGACTACAGCCAGTCGTTCATGCAGGCGGTGGACACGACGAAGCTCACCGATCTGTATGGCTATATGTCGGATGTGCAGCGAGCCGGCCCATCGGGCTACGACATCACGATCCGCGGCTTCACCAGCGGCTCCACGGATCCGAACTCCGTGCTCATGGATGGCCTGCCGGGCCTGCCGGCCCGCACCGCCTCCCCCGAGACCGCGGACATTGCGCGGGTGGAGGTGGTCAAGGGCCCGGCGTCAGTGCTTTACGGGGAGGATCAGCCCGGCGGGTTCATCAATCTCATCACCAAGAAGCCCCAGGCGCGCTACCAGACCAATGTCGAGCTGCGCGCCAACACGTATGACGGAGCCGGCATCCCCTTCGGCCGCGACAACGGGTACACGGGCATCGTGGACACTACCGGGGCGCTCGACAGCAGTCATCGCTTCCTCGGGCGCGCCATCGTCCAGTACACCAATCAGCAGTCTTTCAGGCAGTTCGTCCTCGACAAGGACTTCATGTTCGCGCCCAGCCTCACGTGGAACATCTCGGAGCGCACGCGAGCCACGCTGTTGCTCGAATTCCGCCACGGCAACGACAGCTGGGACCAGGGACTGGTGGCGCCGGCCTTCAAGAGCACGCTCATCGCGCCGATCACGACCCGCTATCAGAATCCCCAGGACAAGGAGATGGAGAAGGGAGAGACCGCGACGCTGCTGCTGCACCACGCGTTCTCCCGCTCGCTCAGCTGGGATCTCAATGCCCGCTCGGTCTACTCGGAAGACTACGAGTGGGGATTCGACAACGGAACGGTGCTCAAGAATCTGACCACGATGGAGCGCGTCGATCGCCAGCAAGACAATCACCATCACATCAATTTCATCGATACCTCGGTGACGGACCGCTTCCGGACCGGTCCGGTCCGCCACCGCCTGCTCGCCGGCCTCACCTACGGCGAGACGATCGAGGATTACAACAGGCTGCGCGACTTCAAGACGCCGCTTCTCGACATCTCCATTTACGATCCGGTGCCCGGCTACAGCGACATCGCCCCGGGCAACGAGCCGCCGCAGGCCCACGAGTGGGCGAGCTCCAGGCAGTACGGAGCGTATGCGACGGACATGCTCACCTTCTCCGCTCACTGGAAGGGCGTGGTCGGGGTGCGCTACCAGGACATCGAGCAGGAGCAGAAGGAGCTGCGGCTGCCCAAGCCGACCGTGCGCAAGGCGTTCAACGACGCCTTCCCGATGGGCGGCATCATCTATCAGCCGAGCCGGGAGCTGTCGCTGTATGCGAGCTACAGCTCGTCGTTCGTGCCGCCAAGTCCCACCGCCCAGTCGGTCATTCCGGGCCAGACCCTGCAGCCGCAGACGGCGACCCAGGAGGAGGTCGGCGCCAAGTACGCGAGCGCCGACGGACGGGAGAGCGCCACCGTGTCGTTCTTCAACATCAAGGAGATCAATCTCATCCAGGAGGTCGGCATCACCGGACTCTACGAGCAGATCGGCGCGGTGCGCAGCCGCGGCGCCGAGCTCGAGCTCGACTTTCGACCGACCAACTGGTGGCAGCTGAGCGCCAATTACGCCTTCGTCGATGCGCGCATCCTGGATGACACCATCACGGCGGACATCGGCTCGATGCCGCTCAATGCGCCGCGCAACAGCGCGAGCGTTCTCTCCAGGATCCAGCTTCCGGGCAGATTCAACCGGATCGGCTGGATGTTCGGCGCCATCTACCGTTCCGAGCGGGTCGGCAATCTGCCGACCACGGCCATTCCATACGATTTCATCATGCCGGGATACGCCACGGTCGATACGGGTCTTTACTACACCGCGGACTCCTATAGCGTCTCGCTCAAAGTGTCGAACCTGTTCGACAAGCAATACTTCCAGAGCGCCTTCAGCGCGGTGCGCATCACCCCGGGGAGCCCGAGGAACGTCTCCCTTACCTTCAGCAAGAGCTTCGAGTGATTTCCTTTGGAGAACCATCCATCATGATCCAACGCTTTCCCTTGGTCCGCGGGCCCGGCCATCTCTTCGGCGGCACAACCCCTTCTCGTTGCCGAAAGGCGGCCGGGCTCGCGCTGGCCTTCACCTTGATGGGCCTCACCTCGAGTGCGGCACTGGCGCAGCAGCCGGTTCTCAGCCAGATCCCGAGCTACAAGCCGCAGTTTCACGTGGTCGGCCGCCTGCCCATCGCCGGCAGTCCTCTCATGGGACTCATCCCGAAGCTGGTCAAGGGGTTCCAGAAATACCAGCCGCAGGCGGAGGTCTCGATGAATTTCGAGACCGAGAGCGAAGGGGCGATCGGCATGCTGGACGCGGGCGTGTCGCAGATCGCGCCCATGGGCGATGATGCAAAGGTCACCGACCAGATGCCCTTCTACAATACCTTCGGCTACACGCCCACCGAAGTCTCGATCGCGACCGGATGCTACAACATGCGAGGGTGTCTGTACGCGTGGGCCATCATGGTCAACAAGGACAACCCGATCGCGCATCTTTCCATGCGGCAGCTCGATGAGATTTTTGGTTCGGCGCGCACCGGCGCATGGCAGGTCGGTGGCCCGCAGCACGCGATCCTGTTCACCGCGAAGTATGCCCGCAGCGCGAGGAGCGACATCCGCACCTGGGGTCAGCTCGGGCTGAAAGGCAGCTGGGCGGACAAGCCCATCCAGACCTATGGCTACGTCGCTCCGGGCTTCGCCGTGGATTTCGAGCGCAAGGTCATGCACTGGTCGGACAAGTGGAACGGGAATTTCAAGGAATACGTCGAGGAGAAGGAGGCGGTTCCGGGGGCTGACGGGCGCAAGGTCTGGAGCCAGAACATGTACAAGGCGATCAGCCAGAACAAGTACGCGATCGGCTGGGGTGCGCTGATGCACGTCGATGGCACCTGCGTCAACCCGGATGGCAGCAAGTGCCAGAGCTATCCCAACGTCAAGGTGCTGGCGATCTCCTGGACGAACTCGGGTCCGGCGATCCCGCTCACCCCCGCAAACGTGCGCAACCGCAGCTATCCGCTCATGCGCGATGCCTACATCTATGTCAACAGGGCGCCCGGCCAGCCGCTGAATCCCAAGGTGCGTGAGTTCCTGCGTTTCGTGCTGTCGCGCCAGGGTCAGGAGATCATCCAAAAGCAGGGCATCTACAGTCCCTTGCCCGAGTCCTACATCAAGAAGCAGCTGAGGAAGATCGACTGACACGCCGCTCACCCGATGCCACCGCCTGGTGGCGAGTGTGCGCAGTCCGGCGGGCGTTGCGCGTCGCCGCGAGGTCGGTGGGTGCGGATATCCCCCTCTTGAGGAGAGTCACGTGAACAAGCTGAGTATGGCCTGGTCTGCTGTCGCGGCGTTGCCGCTCATCCTGCTTGCGCCGGCGCGTGCGGCCCAGCCGCCGCAGGCCGGGGGAAATTCCGCGCCCTGGCTGAAGCTCTACCGCGCGAATGCGCTGTCCCGGAAGTTCCCGCACGGCTCGGCTGCCGAGCGGCGTGCGCGCATGCATGCGGTCGCGTACTCGCGCTTCTACACGAAGAAATTCGACCTGAGCGGCCTGCCGGATTACCAGCCGAGGTTTCACCCGCACGGCACGATCAGCGTGTGCGGCAACAACTATATCGGCGACTCTCCGCTCGGGAGCTGGTGGAAGAAGGCATTCGAGAAGTACCAGCCAGGCATCAAGATCGTCTACCACCTGCAGACCGCCGCCAACGCGATCCCCTGCCTGTACGAGAATCGCGGTGACATCGGCATAGGACACCAGGCGCTGTTCTACGACGATCTCTCGAATCTGCGCCTGAAGGGCTATCTGCCTACGAACATCTCGGTGGTCACCGGATCGTACGACGTGATCGGCTGGCAGAACTCGTTCGCCATCATCGTCAATGCGAGCAATCCGCTCACCGGCGCGACGATGCGCCAGCTCGATGGCATGTTCGGCTCGCAGCGGGCCGGTGGCTGGGTGGGGACCGCGTGGCAACCGCAGTTCGCGCGGGGGCCCCAGGGCAACATCCGCCGCTGGGGCCAGATGGGTCTTAAGGGGACATGGGCCAACCGCCCGGTGGACACCTATGGATTCAGCCTGCGCTATTCGACGGCGCTCGAGTTTTCGGACGATGTGTTGAAGTCGAGCGACAAATGGAACGGTAATCTGCTCGCATTCGGCAATTACAAGCGTGACGGCAGGACGTATCTAGAGAGCGATCAGATCGTCGATCACGTTGCGCGGGATCCGGGTGGCATCGGCTACATCCGCTATCATGAAGATCTGCCGAAGACCGTGAAGGTGCTCGCGATCGCCAGGACCTCGGCCGGGCCGTACGTGCCGTTGACTCTCGATACCGAGCAGAGCCGCTCCTACCCGCTCTGGGGCGATCAGTCGTTCTGGGTCGAGGCGAAGCCCGGGCGGCCGCTCGCCCCGAAGCTCTACGAGTTCATCCGCTTCGTGCTCAGCCGTCAGGGTCAGGAACTGGTCGAGCGCGATGGGAAATACCTGCCGCTCACGGCCAACGCGGCCGCCCGGCAGCTGCGCCGGCTCGATGCCCTGCAAGCCGGCCGGCCCGTCGAGCAGACGACGCGATGAGCGGCGGCAGCGGGCAGGCGCGCATCGAGAGCAATGGCCAGGCGCCGCTCGAGGTCGGCATGAGCCTGAGGGCTCACAAGCGAACGGCGCTGACGCTTCTCATGCTCTTCTGTCTCATCCTGTCGGCCGCGCATGCCCGTTCCCACGATGTCAAGGTGCCCGCCTGGGCACGGTACGTGAAGTCTCTGCCCCGCTACCGGCCGCACCGTCGAGTGAGCGGCACGATCCGCAGCTGGGGCCACGGATTTCTCAGGGTGATGATGCGCGATTGGGAGCAGGGGTTCCGCCGCTTCCAGCCGCAGGTGAGGTTTCGGGATGATCTGCTCAGCAGCGGCGCGGCCATGGCGGGTCTTTACACCGGCAGGGCGAACCTCGGTGTGTTGGCGCGCGAGATCGTGCCGATGGAAGCGGCAGCGTATCGCAAGGTTGCCGGGCAGAAGCCGTTCCCGGTCACGGTGCTGACGGGCAGCTACTCCGACCCGGACAAGATCATGGCGCTCGGGGTGTTCGTCAACAGGGACAATCCGCTCGCACGACTGGATTTCCGCCAGCTCGATGCGATTTTCGGGGCGCAGCGTCTGCGCGGCGAACCGCACGACATCCGCACCTGGGGTGAGCTCGGGCTCACCGGCGCGTGGAAGAACCGTCCGATCCACCCGTACAGCGGGCCGGCCACCGACGAGGCGCCGTGGTTTTATTTCTCGCAGACCGTGATGCGCGGCAGCACCCTGTGGAATTGTGCTCTGAAGCAGCTTGGCGGGGCTGGCGGCCCGGGCGGCAAGCGCCTGAGCGGCTATCAGCGCGCCGTCGATGCGGTTGCCGCCGACCCGGACGGCATCGCTCTCACGTCCGCCGGTTACGGCAATCCCAATGCGAAGTTGTTGGCCATCGCCGTGCACCCGGCGGGTCCGTACATCGAGCCGACACTGGCTAACGTCGCGGATCGTAGCTATCCGTTATCGCGGGCGGTGAAGTTCTACATCAATGACGGACCGAAGATCCCTCCCAACCCGGCGGTGGTGGAGTTTCTGCGCTACATCCTCAGCCGTCAGGGCCAGGAGCAGGTGCTGCGCGAGGGCAGCTTCCTGCCGCTCACCCCGTCCATCGTGGCCGCGCAGCTGAAGAAGCTGCCCGCGACCCCGTAACGTTCCGGAGATGTCAACGTGATCGCATTGCACGCCCGTCCACAGCGGCACGGCCGCTGCGCGCGCGGCCCGCGCGCCGCTCTCGTGCCGTTCGCTCTCGCTGTGAGCCTCTCGGCCACCGGCTCCTGGGCGGCCGCTGCGGCAGCGCCGGTGCTCGAGCTCGCCGGCAAGATCCCCGTGCCGCAGATGACGGGGACCTGGGACCACATGACGGTCGACCCGAGGAGCGATCGGCTGTTCCTGTCCGCCCAGGACCAGCAGAGTGTGTACGTGGTGTCTCTCAAGGGCGGAGCGATCCGGCGGCTCTCGGGCGGGTTCGACAGACCCCAGGGGGAGCTCTACGTGCCTGCATTCGATCGCCTGGTGGTCACCAACGGCCGTGACGGCGTGGTTCGCCTGTTGCACGGCCGCAGCTACCGATCCGCCGCGACGCTCAGAGTGTCCATCGGCGCGGACATGATCGCTTATGACCGGCGGCACAAGCTCCTTTATGTCGAGTCGGGCGGCACCGATTCGAAGCGCGGGCCCGGCTGGCTCGCGCTGATCGATCCGGCCGGCGGCCGGCTCGTCGGCCGGATCATTACCGGGTATCGCGCCGCGGCGCTCGTCATGGCGCGGCGCAGGCCCCTGCTGTTCGTGGCGATACCGGGCCTCGATCAGGTGGCGGTGGTCGATACCGATACGCAGCGCATCATCAGGCGACTGTCCGTGCCCGGCCGGCCGGCCTCGATGGCTCTCGATGAGGCGCACGGACGCCTGTTCGTCGCCACGCGCACATTTGCCGGCGACTCGCGGCCGCCGACCTTCAACGTGCTCGACCTCGCAACGGGCAGGGTGATCGCAAGCCTGCCGAGCAAGGACGCGACCGAGGACATGTACCTGGATGCGGCACACGGTCTGATCTACACGACCAGTCTGCAGGGCTTCGTGCAGGCCTATCGGCAGCTCGATGCCAATCATTACGCCCTGGTGGCTACGGTGCCGACGGCGCCTCATTCGGGAACGTCGCAGTTCATTGCGGCCCTCAATGAGTTGTGCGTGGCCGTTCCACCGCAGTCGGGTCAGCCCGGGGCGGTCTGGGTCTTGCGGCCCGCCGGACCTGCGGGTTGACACGGGTGCGCGGCGCCGCGTTCGCGGTCGGGCTGCTCTTGTGTGCGGGGACGCGGCCAGAGGCACTCGGCGCGCCTGCCGTGCCCGTGGGACGGGGCGCGGCTCTGCCCCCGTACCAGCCCGCACGGCAGGTGGCCGGGACCGTCCGGGTGTGGGGCAGTCCGGCGGACGGTCCGCTCATCCAGGCGCTCGCGGCGGGGTTCGCACGGTTTCAGCCCGGAGTGCGCATTCTCGTGACACTGCATGGACCGGAGTCGACATTCGCAGGCGTCTACATGGACGTGGCGGACCTCGCATTCATGGCGCGCGAGATACGCGTGCCGCTCGAGACGATGGCCTTCCAATGGGTCCATCACTATCCGCCATTTACCGTGCAGATCGCCGATGCGGGGCTCGGCGCGAGCGTCGGCCGGGCTCGGCCTGGCGTGAACCTCGCATTTTTCGTCAGCCGGGCCAATCCTCTTTCCTGTCTGACCTTGCGTCAGCTCGATGATGTGTTCTCGGCCGATCACCGTCGCGGGGGCCGTGATGCGCGCCGCTGGGGAGCGCTCGGACTGCAAGGCCGTTGGGCCGGCCGGCCGATCCATGTTTACGGTCCGCCGCTCGGCAGCATCGCATCCGTCTTCATCCGCCACGCCGTGCTCGAGGGCAGCTTCAAATGGAACCCCGCCTACCGCGAGGTGAGGGGAGGCTGGAGCGAGGTGCTCGGGGCCGTGGCTCGGGACCCGGATGGGATCGCATTTGCGCCGCCGCTGCCCGGAAATCCTGCCTTGAAGACCCTGAGAGTGGCCGCGTCTTCCGCAGCGCCATGCGTGGCGCTCGATGCGCGTACTGCTCAGACGCATGCCTATCCGCTCGCACGCTCCATCGACGTGGCGCTCGACCGGCGGCCCGGCACGCCCCTAAGGCCCCAGGTGAAGGAGTTCCTCCGATTCATCCTGAGCCGCCAGGGTGAGGACATCATCGCCCGCAACGGCGCGTACCTGCCGTTGAGCGCCTCCGGTCTGCGCCGTCAGCTCGGGCGGCTGCAATGAAATCCCGGGTGGCTTTGCTCGCTCTGGGGCTCGTGTGCGGTAGCGCGGCCCGCGCCATCGATCTGCCGCCGCCCTATCTGGCGCATCAGGCGGTCTCGGGCACCATCCGCATCTGGGGCCATGGGGCTTACGATCGCAAGCGCGATTTCATTGGTGCACTGGTGCGCGCGTGGGAGCGTGACTTCAGGCGCTATCAACCGGGGGTCAGATTCGAAAATCACCTGGTGGGCACTGCCGCGGCGATCGGTTCGCTCTACACGGGGCGGGGTGACCTCGCGCTGATGGGGCGCGAGATCTGGCCGCCCGAGATCAGGGCATTCCGCGAGGTATTCGGTTATCCGCCAACCGGTGTCGATGTGGTGACCGGGAGCCTCGATGTGCGCAATCGCGATTACGCGTTGGTGGTGTTCGTGCATCGCGGCAACCCGATCCGGGGTCTCACGCTCGGGCAGTTGCGGGCGATCTTCGGCGTGCAGCACGGGCCGCAGGCGCGCGCGATCCGTACCTGGGGCGACCTCGGGCTGAGGGGCGTCTGGCGTGAGCGGCCGATTCACCTGTACGGCCTCGCGCTGTCGCGCGGCTTCGCCCGGTTCTTCGAGCAGAAGGTGTTCGATGGTTCGAGGCTGTGGAGGCCCTCGCTGCGGGAGTTTCGCGACCTGAAGGGCTCGAGGGGCGGGGCGAGCGATGGCGGACAGCGCATGCTCGATGCCATGGCCCATGATCCGGAGGCGATCGGTTACGCGGGACTCCTCTACCACAATGCCGAAGTGCGCCCCGTGGCGCTCGCCGCGCATCGCGGCGGCGCATTCCTCTACCCGACGCGCGAGACCGTGATGAGTCACGCCTATCCGCTGACGAGGCTGGTTGCAATCTATCTCAACAAACCGCCCCACCGGGCGGTCGCACCGAAGCTGAGGGAGTTCCTCAGGTTCGTGCTGAGCCGTCAGGGGCAGCGGGAAGTAGTGCGCTACGGCCACGGCTACCTGCCCGTGCTCGCGCCCTGCGCGGCCCGGCAGTTGCAGAAATTGCGCGCCGCTGCGCCCGAGCGGGCGCAGCGGCGGCCAAGCAGGGGCGAATCCCCGGATGGCCGGGCAACGAGCTCGAATGAGCCAAGATGAAAGGTGCAGCCGACATGAATCCATGCTTGAACCCAGGGGTACGCGCCGCGGTGGCCG
>DAIDHH010000187.1 GCA_027452045.1 Gammaproteobacteria bacterium | reverse complement strand
GGATCAGCGCGGGAACGGACCGCTGCCGCCGCGATCCCGGCTACGGATTCTCGACTGTGTCCCCGACGGTGATGGTGTTGGTCGAGGCGACGACCAGCGCGAAGGACAGTCGCCGGTAGGTCTTGAAGACGAGCAGCGTCGCGGCCCGCTCGGCCGGCAGCTTCACCCGCGGCGCGAAATCCTTGCCGAAACCGCCGAACGAATGAAACACCCTGGTGAACGAGCCGTAGGTGTCGTGCACCGTGCCTTCTGAATGGTCGGCCGCGAGCACATCGCCCGGAACCAGTCCGTCGCGGGTGCCGCGGTCGAGCACGACGATGTCGAACTGGCCCGCGAGGTCCATCGTTCCGGAGCCGCCGACGATCCAGATGATCCTGCCGTGTACGGGCCGTGAGGGCGCGCGGGGCTCGATCGTGAGGGGCGTCGAAGTGTCGCTCGTGATCAGGCGGTCACCCGCAAAGGTCTCCCGCGCGGAGTCCCTGAGCACGGCGGTAGCCGGATTTCCCGGTGCGCGGATGTGCGCTGTGGCCGTGTAGGTGCCGAGATAGCCCAACTTGCGCCCGAACGCACCGGGCTCGCTCAGCTCATGACCCACGTGGATCACGGCGTAGCGGTTGCGCGGGTGGCGCCCGAGACTGCTGACATAGGCCACGGATCCCGACCCGCCAGCCTGGTGTTCGCTGCGGAACGCGATGACATGGGGCGCGCGGCTGATCTGTCCGGCGGTGAGCACCGTGGGGCGCGCCAGGAAGGCCGCAATTGCCGAGCTGTGAATGATGGGTATGGCGCCTGCGAGCGGCGTGCTGCGCAGGCGGGGCTCGAGGCGCAGCGTGGAGGACCGTCCCCGCAGCGGGCTGCCATGCACGAGCCGGATCTGTGGCCAGCCGTTTCGGCCGTAGGCGAGGGCCAGCACGTCCCCTGGGTAGATCAGGTGCGGGTTGTGGATCCGCGGGTTGAGATACCAGACCTCGGGCCAGTCCCAGGGATTGCGCAGGAATTTCGAGGCGATGCCCCAGAGGGTGTCGCCCCGCTTGACCGTGTACGTCATCGGGGCGCTGGATCGGATCCGGGGCGCCGGGGAAGGCGCCGCGGCGCTTGCGGTATTCCGGGGCCCCGCGGCGTAGAGGGCCGCCTGGGTGGCCGTCAGGTCGCCCGTCGAGGGCGACGCCCCCGCCGGCTCTGCGCTTGCGGCGGGTGCTGGAGCACTCTGCCGCTGCGCGCCGTGCAGGGAAGAACAGGCGGCCAGTATGGCCGACACCCCGCCCGCCAGAAGGAGGCGGGCGCCTGTAATCTTCTTCGAGACCATGGCCGGGTATAATGGCACGTGATCGGCTCGTGCATGCTGATTTCATGTCAAGCTGTGCGGCCGGTCACGGCGGCGCGGGGCATCCCCCCGATTGGCCGGCTGCCGGAACCCCTTTACCCCATCGCGACTCGAACCCTTACATGGCGCTCAGAACGATCCTGGAGTTTCCCGACCCGCGGCTGCGCACCCGTGCCCGACCGGTCACCCGATTCGACGCCGGCCTGCGCCAGCTGGTCGAGGACATGCTCGAAACGATGTACGCGGCGCCCGGCATCGGGCTGGCTGCGACCCAGGTGGACGTCCATCAGCAGGTCATCGTGATCGATGTCTCCGAGGCGCACGATGAGCCCCTGGTGCTGATCAACCCCGAAATCCTCTCCCGCGAGGGCGAGGCCACCACGGAAGAAGGCTGCCTCTCCGTGCCCGGGATATTCGATGAGGTAAAGCGCGCCGCGCGCATCCGCCTGCGCGCACAGGATTGCTCGGGGGACGTGTACGAGCGCGACTGCGACGGCCTGCTCGCGGTCTGCATCCAGCACGAGATGGATCACCTCGGCGGCAAATTGTTCGTGGATTACCTCTCGACGCTCAAGCGCGAGCGCATCCGTAAGAAGCTGGACAAAGAGCGTAAGGCGCGCGGGGTACCCGCGACCGCCCACCGCGCCCTTTAGAGTCCGGACGGCCGGTGACTGATTCCACCTCTCTGCGCGTCGCGTTTGCCGGCACGCCGCAGTTCGCGCTGCCCGTGCTGCTCGAGCTGCTGCACTCCCGTCACACGCTCGTCGGGGTATTGACCCAGCCTGATCGTCCCAAGGGGCGGGGCCGGCATCTGGCGGCCTCTCCCGTGAAGCTCGCGGCTCAGGCCCGGGTGCCGGTCGTCCAGCCCGAAGCGCTCCGCAGCCCCGAGGACTGGGCGCCGCTCGCCGAATGGCATCCGGACGTGCTCGTGGTCGTGGCCTACGGTCTGCTGCTCCCACAGGCGGTGCTCGATCTGCCCGCGCTGGGTTGCCTCAATGTCCATGCCTCCCTGCTGCCACGCTGGCGCGGTGCCGCGCCGATCGAGCGGGCCTTGCTCGCCGGAGACACCGAGACGGGTCTGACCATCATGCGCATGGAAGCCGGCCTCGACACCGGTCCAATCCTCCTGCAGCGGCGTGTGGCCATCGATCCGCATGACACCGGCGGGACACTTCGGGACCGGCTCGCCGACCTCTCGGGGCCGCTGCTGCTCACCGCCCTGGAGGGACTTGCGCAGGGCACGCTGGTGGCGCATCCCCAGCCGGTCGAGGGCGTGACCTATGCCCGCAAGCTCGAGAAGCGCGAAGCGCTCATCGATTGGCGCCGTCCTGCGGCGGAGGTCGAGCGGCAGATCCGGGCGCTGTGCCCCTGGGCGGTCGCCGAGACCGTGCGAGTCGATCCGGAGACCGGTCTCGAGGAGCGCCTGCTGGTGCACGCTGCGCGCCTCGGGCCGGCCGATCTGGCGTCCCCCACGAGGGCCCCGGCGGGGCGCATCCTCGAGGTCAACGGCAATCATCGTGAGGGGTACATCCGGGTGCAGTGCGGGAGCGGGACCCTGGACCTGCTGACGCTGCAGCGGCCGGGAGGAACACGCCAGGGGGCCGGCATGTTTGCGAGCGGCCATCGATGTCTGTCGGCACAGATGACATTGGGCCGCGACCATTGACCCGCCCCGGCACAGGACAGGCGGCCGTGGCGCTCGCGGAAGCCTCGCGCGCCATCGCCACGATTCTCTCGGGACGGACTGCGGATGAGGCGCTGGCGGCTTTCGAGGCGAGTCCGCATCGCTCGGCGGTACGCGCCATCGCATTGGGCACGGTGCGCTGGTACCTCAGACTGAAGCCGGCCGTGGAGGGCCTCGTGGCCCGGCCACAGGCGCTCTCGAAAGAGGTGAGAGCCCTGCTCGCGGCCGCCGCGCACCAACTCGAGTATTCGCGCAACGCGCCACAGCTGACCGTGCACGCGGCGGTGGATGCGGCCCGGATTCTGCGGCACAAGCACGCCGGAGGCCTCGTGAACGCCGTTCTGCGCCGGCTCGTGGCGGAAGGGCCCGAGATTTTCGCGCAGGTGGATCAGGATCTGGCGCGGCGCACGGCGCACCCGCGCTGGCTGGCCGATGCCGTAAGCGCCGCATGGCCATTGCACAGTACGCGCATTCTCGAGGCCAATAACGTTCATCCGCCCATGACGCTGCGTGTCAACCGGATGCACCGCTCCCCGGACGAGTACGTCGCGGACCTTGCCGCCGCCGGCCTCGGCGGGCGCCGGGTCGAGTGGGGTGTCGGGCACGCCCAGCCTCCCGCGGTGGTGCTGGATCGGCCCGTGCCCGTCACGGCCGTGCCCGGATTTCGCGAAGGCCGGGTCTCGGTGCAGGATGCGGGCGCACAGCTCGCCGCCCCGTTGCTCGATGCGGCGCCCGGCATGCGAGTGCTCGATGCCTGTGCCGCCCCGGGCGGCAAGGCCGCCCACGTGCTCGAGCTGACCGCAGGGGCGGTGGAGCTTTGGGCAGTGGATATCGACGCCGCGCGGCTCGAGCGGGTGCAGGAGAATCTCGAGCGGCTGCAGTTGCGGGCCCACCTGGTCGCGGGCGATATGCGTGCTCCGGCGACGTTCTGGGACGGCAGGCCCTTCGAGCGCATCCTGGTGGATGCGCCGTGCTCCGGCACGGGCGTCATCCGCCGCCATCCGGACATCAAGCTTCTGCGCCGGCCCGAGGACATCCCGGCCTTTGCCGATACCCAGATCGCGATCCTTCAGTCCGCCTTCCGGATGCTCGCCCCCGGGGGAAGGCTGGTGTATTGCACCTGCTCGGAGCTGCCGGCCGAGAATGATGCCGTCATCGAGCGCTTCCTCGCCCTCGAGGAGCGGGCGCGCACGGCGATCCCCGCCGGGCGCCTCGCCCCGGGCGCGGTGACCTGCCTGCAGGGCGTGCAACTGCTGTGCGGGAGTGCGGCGGAGACCGATGGGTTCTATTATGCTTGTCTCGAAAAGACAACGTCCGGGGCTCACTAGGCCCGGATTCCGAGGGTCTTGCGCATTTCGCCGTTGCATCCATGCCACGAAAGAGTTCATTGCGGGGAAGCTGGCCCCGAGCTGTGCGCCCCGGCGTGCTGATCGCCTGGCAGTTGCTGCTGGTGGTCGGGGCGTGGCTCGGGTTCGCATCGGGCCCCGCACGGGCGGACGCGCTCGATGGCGCCCTCGCGGTCCGCTCGGCCTACGTCAACCTCAACCATGGCGTGATCGAGCTCAACGCGCGCGTCGCGTACCCGCTCAACCCGACCATCCTCAAGGCGCTCGAGAACGGAGTGACCCTGTCATTCGATGTGGAAGTGAGGGTCGATCAGGTCCATCACTTCTGGTTCAACTCCAATGTCATCGACGTGACGCTGCAGCGTGATCTGGCCTATCACGTCGTGACCCGGCGCTTCGTCGTGCGCAACGTGCAGACCGGCGCAGAGACCACCTTTGCCACCGTGCAGAAGGCGTTGGACTACCTGGAACGGGTCGATGACTGGCCCGTCCTCGTCGAGTCGCAACTGCAAGGCGGGCCCTATACGATCAGTGTCCGCGCCGGAGTGAGGCGCGGCAAGCTCCCCGCCTCCCTGCGCGCGCTGCTTTTCTGGACCGATGACTGGCAGCGCGAGAGTCCCTGGTACACATGGGCACTACCGGTGTGAGCGCAGCGCCCGCCTCTCGCGGGCGCGGGCGTGGACGCGCGGTCGCCTCCATCGTCCTATGGGGCGGCATCGGACTCGGTGCGCTGCTGCTGCTCGCCAAGAGCGCGCAGAATTCCTCGGAGTTCAGCCGGCTGCAGCCGTGGATCGTGCTGTTCAACGTGATCGGCGTGTTTGCGCTGATCGTCATGCTGGCGCGGCGGCTGTGGCTGCTGGTGCGCGACTACCGCAACCACGTGCCCGGATCGCGCCTCACGGCGCGCACCGTGACGACCTTCGGGGCGCTGGTGGTGGCACCGCTCCTCATCGTGTATTTCTCCTCGGTCGGATTTCTCAACCGCGGCATCGACAGCTGGTTTCGCATAGAGGTGAAGCACGGCCTGAAGGATGCGCTCGTCCTGTCCCGCTCGGCGCTCGACCTGCGCGTGCAGGACGAATCGCGGCGGGCGACGCTGCTCGCCCGCTCGCTGGCCGGGCGCGGCCTGATGCAGATTCAGACGCGGCTCGACCAGGCGCGGCGCTCGGACTCGGCGCTCGAGCTGGTGCTCTATGGCGCCAACGACCGGATACTTGCCGCGAGTCTGCGCGATCCCCTGGCGGAGGTCTCGCTCATTCCCCCCACCGACCTGGTGCGCCGGGTGAGCGAGCGGCGCACCTACGTCGAACTCGAGCCGCAGTCGGACGGCCGGTTCATCATCCGCATCGGCGTGCCGCTCGGGGAGTCCTCGAGCGGCTCCGATGACCGTTACCTGATGGCGGTGTACCCCGTGCCGCCGCAGCTCTCGGCGCTGTCGGACGCGGTGCAGCGATCGTACTCGCAGTACGGCAATCTCACGGCGTTGCGCGAGCCTCTGAAGTACAGCTTCATCCTGACACTCACTCTGGTGCTGCTGCTGGCGATGCTCGCGGCCATTCACGGGGCGATCCTCTCGGCGCAGCGCCTCGCGCAGCCGGTGCAGGATCTCATCGCCGGCACGCGGGCGGTGGGCAAAGGCGATTTCGATACCCGCCTGCAGCTGCCCTCGCGCGATGAAATGGGTTTCCTGGTGCACTCTTTCAACGACATGACCAAGCGGCTGCGCCGCGCCCACGACGAGGCGACTCGCAGCCAGGAGGCCGTGGAGCGCGAGCGCGAGCGGCTGGCGATCATTCTGGCGCGTCTGTCCACCGGGGTGCTCGCCATCGACCGCAACCTCACCGTGCGCATGGCCAACGAGGCCGCCGGCACCATTCTCGGCACCGATCTCTCCGCCGCCACCGGCAGGGCGCTGCCCGATCTCTCGGCCGGCAACGAGCGGCTGGGTCAGTTCGTGGCCGCGCTCGCGGTGCGCTTCGCGCGCGGCCGGGAGGAGTGGCGCGAGCAGATCGATCTCGGCAAGTCGGGGCGCACTTTCACGCTGATGTGCGCCTGCACGGCGCTGCCGGGGGAAAGTGGCGACATGGGCTACGTCATCGTATTCGATGACATCACGGCGCTCCTTTCGGCGCAGCGGGATGCCGCCTGGGGAGAGGTGGCGCGGCGCCTGGCCCACGAGATCAAGAACCCGCTCACGCCCATCCAGCTCTCGGCCGAGCGGCTGCGCCGCCGGCTCCTGGGCACCCTCGCTGCGCCGGAGGCGGAGATCCTCGAGCGCTCGACCCACACCATCGTGCAGCAGGTCGAGAGCATGCAGCAGATGGTGAACGCCTTCAGCGAGTACGCGCGCGCGCCCGAGATGCGCATCAGCCGCTTCGGGCTCAACGAGCTGGTGACCGAAGTGGCCGACCTGTACCGCTCGCAGGACCCCCGGGTGGCGATCGACCTCGAGCTCGACGAGAGCCTCACGGCCATCGAGGCCGATCGGAGCCGGGTGCGCCAGATTCTCAATAACCTGGTGACCAATGCCCTGGAGGCGCTCGAGGGAAACCCTTCGCCGCGCCTGACGATCGCGACCCGGCTCGAAGGCCGTGCCGAAGGGGCGTTCGCACTCGTTACAGTATGTGACAATGGACCCGGATTCCAGCAGGATCAGCTCGGCCGGATCTTCGATCCCTACGTCACCAGCAAGCCCAAGGGCACGGGACTGGGGTTGGCGATCGTGAAAAAGATCGTCGAGGAGCACGGCGGGCGGATCGATGCCGACAACCGTCCCGAGGGAGGGGCGCGCATCCGGGTGGCGCTGCCGGTGGCCTACGGCAGCCGCGGCGGAACACGAGAGAAGCGAGAGTCATTGCGGAGTGAGAGAGCATGAGCG
>DAIDHH010000186.1 GCA_027452045.1 Gammaproteobacteria bacterium | reverse complement strand
GCTCAGCAGCACGCCGCCGCGCAGCACACCGCTGATGATGAGCTCGGTCTTGCGGATGAGACCGTCGTCGGATCCGAGCGGGATCCTTTTGTCGTTTATCGTGAGGTTTGGCATCCTGGTGCCGGAGCGTGTGCGAATTTCCGTGAACGAGACCGGAGCGACCCAATCATGCAGGCGATCGAGGCCCACTCGATGGGCGCGAGGCTCGTATGACCGCCTCTCCAGGGCTCATACCGGGCGGCCATAATAGAGCGCCGCCACGTGGGTAGCCTCCCCGAAGAACAGCCAGCGCTCGATCAGGAGTCCGACCGCGGCGCAGCCGAGCGCAAGTAGCGTACTCGTGAGGGGCACGACGGGCAGACCCGCGAGGACTTCCAGCACGAGCGGCAGTGCAAAGCCGACACCGAGGGCGAGACGGCGCAGTCTCGCGGCGTGCCGCCGGGCGATGACGAAACCCATCTGGCGCAGGATGTAGTTTTCGCTGAAATGCGGTGCATCGAGCGCCTTGGCCGTGCCTTTCGGCAGGCCGATGGCCGAGGCCAGGGTGGCGAGCGGCCCCTGTCTGTCGATGTGGCGCCAATAGGCGCACTTGGCGAAGCAGGCCAGCGCTGCCATGAGTGCCGCCACGCTGGCCATCGGGCCCGCAGCGCCGAGTGCCGCGGTGCGCAGCGCCGCAAAGAGAACCGCGCCGGAGAAGAGTGCGTAGAGGAGATAGTCCGGGGCCGTGTGAGCGTTGTGCCACTGGCGGACCGGCTTCAGGCTCGCGTAGATCATGGCCGTGCAATAGACCGTGCCGAGTGAGCCGACGAGCGTCGCTGCGCCGAGCAGTCGCGTCCAGAGGCTCTGGGCGTCCCTCAAGAACGCGACGCCCAAGGCAATCGCCAACGGGTATATCAGGACCGCTGCAACACCCTCGCGAGAGAGCCACGAGGAGCGCCACTGCGTGAAGGCGCGCCAGGCGCGCTCCTTGCGCTCGAGATGAAACACCGAGGCGAGGAGGCCGACGGACGCCAAGATCAGCGCGAGGGCGATGCCGGCGATGAGCAGTGCCGGCGCCTCGGGCGGCAGGAGCCCCAGGGCCGCGTATGCGCCGAGCCAGGCGAGGAGGCCGAAGCCGAACCCGGTCGCGGTGGTGAGCAGCAGGATCGAGGCGGCCGGTCTCATCGGCTGAGCGCCTTGTCGAGGAGTTTCAGCAGCGCCGCGCCGAGTCCCTTCCCGTCGTGGGAAGGTGCCTCAGCCGGGGCGCTCGGGATCGTCGCCCGGCGCGGCGGCAGATACTTGTTGGTCGGCCGATAACCAAGATCCGAGAGCAGATCGACCCCGCCGCGCTCCTTGACGAGCTTCGAGACCTCGCTCTGTGGGTCGGCGAGGTCACCGAAATGACGCGCCCGCGAGGGGCAGGTTGCGACGCAGGCCGGCTCGCGCTCGGCGGCGGGCAGGTTCTCGTCGTAGATGCGGTCGATGCACAGCGTGCATTTGCGCATCACGCCCGCCTTCTCATCGAGCTCGCGAGCACCGTAGGGACAGGCCCAGGCGCAGAGCTGACAGCCGATGCACTTGTCGGTGTCGACGAGGACGATGCCATCTTCGAGGCGCTTGTAGGAGGCGCCGGTCGGGCACACCGTGACGCATAGCGCGTCTTCGCAATGCAGGCAGGAGCGGGGGAGGTTGACCGTGCGCGAGCACCCTCCCTCCTCGGTCTCGTAGGAGTGGATCCGGTTGAACCACACGCCATCGGGCTGCGGACCGTACTTGTCGTAATCAGGCAGGATCGCGGCCTCACCCCCGGTGTTCCATTCCTTGCAGTTGACCGCGCAGGCGTGGCAGCCGACACAGGTGTCGAGGTCGATCACCAGGCCGAGCTTCTTCGCCCCCGGGGCTCGTTCGGGCAGCATCGTCATCGGGCATCCTCCGGGGTTGTGCGGATGCGCAGCGGGTTCGCGCCCCAGCGGGGTGAGGTCTCAGCGGGGCTCTCCGGAGCGCAGGGCTCCACGGACACGGTCAGGTCGAACCAGGCGGCCTGGCCGGTGATGGGATCTGAATTGGAGTGCGGCGCATCATCGCCTTGTTTGGGCAGGAATTCGGAGATGACGTGGTTGAGGAGGAACCCGCGGTGGAACTCAGGCGCATCGTGTTTCAGCGCCCAGGCGCCAGCGCGCTTGCCGATGGCGTTCCACGTCCACACGGTATCGCGGTTCACCCCGCGCATGGTGCGGATCTGACATCTCAGGCTGCCGCTGCGCGAGCGAACCCATACCCAGTCCTCGTCCGCGACCCCAAGTTCCGCCGCGAGGTCCTGATGCACGTAGAGGCGGTTCTCGGAGAGAATCTGCCGCAGCCAGGCGTTGTGCGAGCCCCAGGAGTGATACATCGCCATGGGCCGCTGGGTGATGGCGTGCAGTGGAAAGCGTGCGCGGTCGGTCATCGCTTCCTCGAGCGGCACGTACCAGATGGGCAGCGGGTCGAAATAGCGGCTGATGCGCTCGCGCAACCGCTCGGGAGGGCGCGGTCGCGCGTGTCCCTCGGCCGCCAGGCGGAACCGCTGCAGCGTCTCGACATAGAGCTGCAGGACGATCTGCGCATCATCGTCGATGAGGCCCATCGCCCTGGCGCCGGTGAGATAGGCGCGGTTCGCGTGCTTGAAGTAGAGCTGCTCCTCCGGCAGCTCGTACTTCCAGAAGCCGCCATTCTCGATATAGCGCTCGAGCTGCCCTGGATTCGGGGCGCCCTTGCCTAGGGCAAGACCATCCGCGCCGCGAAACCCCGCGAGCGGGCCGACGCCGTGCCTGCGCTCGTGGCGGACCATGTAATCGGCATACGAGGAGTAAAGCGGCCGGCCCCGATCGTCGGCAAAGTCCGCCAGCCCGAGCCGGCCGGCGAGCTCGATCAACACGTCCTGGAACGGCCGCACGTCGCGGTCGGGCTTTAGCACCGGCACGCGGATCGCATCGGCCGGGCCGTGCGCCGATCCAATGGGGCGGTCGAGGAGTGAGATGCAGTCGTGACGCTCGAGATATGTAGTGTCCGGCAGTACCAGATCGGCATAGGCGACGGTCTCGGACGCGAACGCGTCGGCGACGATGACGAAGGGAATGCGGTAATTGCCCTCTTCATCGCACTCGGTGAGCATCCGCGTGGTCTCCCCCGGGTTCATCGCGGAGTTCCACGCCATGTTCGCCATGAACAGGAACAGCGTGTCGATTTTCTGCGGACCCGCTTCGTAGGCGCGCGCGATCGCCATGTGCATCAGGCCATGAATGGCGAGCGGGGCGTCCCAGGAGAACGCCCGGTCGAGCCGCAGCGCCTCACCGGCCTCATCGACCAGAAGATCCTCCGGTCCGCGCGGGCAGCCGAGCGGCGGCGCATCGAGCGGCCCGCCGGGGATGTGCGCCCGGCCGGGCGGGCTGCCGCAGGGAATCGGCTTCGGATAGGGTGACTTGTAGCGCCAGGAGCCCGGGGTGTCGAGCGCGCCGAGCAGCATCTGCAGCACGTGAATCGAGCGGCAGGTATGGAAGCCGTTTGAATGCGCGGACACGCCACGCATCGCATGCATCGCGACGGGTCGACCCGTCATGGTCGGGTGATGCCGGCCCGCCGTATCCGTCCACGGCTGCGCGAGCACGACCGGCTGATTGAAGGCGACCTCGGCGATTTCCGCGGCGATGCGCCGGATGGTGGGGGCATCGATACCGCAGCGCTCGGCGATGGTTTCGGGGGCGTATTGCGCGTCACCATACCGCTCGGCGAGCAGCGCAAACGCGGGCCGCGCGTATCGTCCGTCGGGGAGCATGAAGCTGCCGGACAGCGCCGGGTCGGTTCCGAGGGACTGCGCCGGGACGAGAGCATGGGAGGCCCGGTCGAAGCACAGTTCCCGGCCGGCCGCATCGCGCGCGATCAGGCCGTGATCGGGCGCTCCGGGAGCATCGATCACCAGGTGATGGGCGTTCGTGTAGCGGATGAGGAATTCGGTGTCGATGCGGCCGGCCTCGAGCAGGCAGTGAATGAGCGCGAGCACGAGCAGCCCGTCGGTGCCGGGGGTGATGGCGAGAAATTCGTCCGCGATCGCCGAGTAGCCCGTGCGCACGGGGTTGATGGAGATGATCTTCGCGCCGCGCGCCTTGAGCCTCCCGAGCCCGAGCTTGATCGGGTTGGAGTCGTGGTCCTCGGCGACTCCGAAGAGGAGAAAGAGCTTCGCGTGCTCCCAGTCGGGCTCCCCGAACTCCCAGAACGCGCCGCCCACCGAATAGAGTCCCGCGGCCGCCATGTTCACCGAGCAGAAGCCGCCGTGCGCCGCGAAGTTGATCGTGCCGAACATGCGGGCGAAGTGCCCGGTGAGCGACTGGGACTGATCGCGCCCGGTGTAGAACGCCAGGCGGTTGGGATCGCTCGCACGGATCGCGGCGAGCCGATCTGTGGCGATGCTCATCGCCTCGTCCCAGGAGATGGCCTCGAAAGAGCCCGAGCCACGCGGACCGATGCGCCTCAAGGGCGTGGAGAGCCGTGCGGGGGAGACCGCCGTCATGATGCCGGCGGACCCTTTGGCGCAGAGCACTCCACGGTTGATGGGGTGCTCGCGGTTCCCCTCGATGTATCGGAGCTTCCCGTCCTGCAAATGCACCTTGATGCCGCACCGACAGGCGCACATGTAGCACGTGGTCCGCGCCACGGTTCGCTCCGGCTGTGGTTGCGCCGACGATGCCGCCATGGATGGGTTCCGGGGTGATCCTATTATTGGCAGGAATCATGGGCGAGATAATGATATGTATCTAATGCAAATAAGGCAGTGATTACATATACTTTATATATATGAATCTCCATCATCTCGCGGTCTTCCTCGCGATCGCCGAGACCGGAAGCCTGACCGCCTCGGCCGGGAAGCTCCACATTTCCCAGCCGGCGCTCTCGCGGGAGTTGAAGGCCTTCGAGAGCCGGCTCGGCGTCACTCTGTTCGAACGCCACGCGAAGGGCATGCGCCTCACCCAGGCGGGCGAGGTGCTGCGCCGCTACGCGGAGCGACTGTTTGAGCTCGAAAGGGCGGCGGAGGCGGCCATGGGAGAGGTCGCCGGAGCCCAGAGCGGGCGTCTGTCGATCGGAGCGAGCAACACCATCGGAACCTATGTGCTGCCGCGCGTGCTCGCGGCCTTGCGGCGCGAGCGCCCCAACGTGCAGGTGACGCTCTTCATCGGCAACACCGAGCAGGTGTCCCAGGGCGTGGGGGACATGCGTTTCATGCTGGGGTTCATCGAGGGACCGCTGCACGTGAAGGGGCTGCACACCGAGACTTTCCAGCGCGATGAGATCGTTCCGGTGGCCTGCCCCGAGCATCCGCTGTTTCGCAGGCGTCAGCTCTCGGTCGGCGATCTGTCCGGAGAGCCTCTGCTCATGCGCGAGCACGGCTCGGGCACTCGGGAGCTGGTCGCAGAGACGCTGCGCCGGCATCAGATCCTCGAGGGCGGAACCATGGAGTTCGGAAGCGCCGAGGCGCTGAAGCGCGCGGCGGTGTACGGCGGCGGCATCGCCTGGCTGCCGCGCATCAGCATGGTGAATGAGCTGCGCGAGGGGAGCCTGCGGGAGCTGCCATTGAAACAGCTGAAGATCGTTCGCCCGCTCATGCTCTTGAGCCGCGAGCGCGCACCGCTCGAGCCGGTGGCGGAGGTATTTCTGCGCCTGCTGCGTGAGAGCGGCGGGTCCGCGTAGCGCAGATGCGTAGCACTACGCACTCGGGTCTCGTCGGACTTGCCTGCACGGCGCGAATGTTGCGTGATCTACGCATGGATTGGAGCCGCCCCACACCCTTAAATCGTCCCTGTGGCCTCGCTGCGCACGGGGCGGATGCCGGGAGGGTGGGTGATGTACGAGAGAATTCTGGTGGGATTCGACGGCAGTGCGCCCGCCCTGCGGGCACTCGATGAGGCCATCCGCGTCGCGAAAGCTCATGGCGCGATGCTGCGCATCGTGCACGTGGTCGATGAAGGGCTCGCCGTGGCGCCGGGTGTGCCGAACGCCAACCTCGCAGAGAGCGAGCGTGGGCTTTGGCAACGCGGCCGTTCTCTCCTCGATGAGGCGGGCACGAGGGCGCGTAACGCCGGCGTCGAGGCCGACACGGTGTTGCTCGAGGAAATGACTCACAAGCCGGGCGCGCGCCTCATCGAGCAGGCGCTCAAGTGGCCGGCGGACCTCATCGTGTGCGGCACGCACGGCCGGCGAGGCATCCGGCGGCTGCTCCTCGGGAGCGACTCCGAATACGTTCTGCGTCATACACCGGTCCCGCTGCTGCTGGTGCGCGCCACCTAGCGGCAGCGCGCACCGCGCGGTTCATCCCTGCGTCCGGCACTTCTGCCGCCAACGACGCACGGCCACCGCGGCCCAGATGCCTTCCACGATCCCGAACGGCCAGGCGCCCTGCAGGAAGCCGTAGATTGAGCCGAGCGCGCACGCGCCTGCGAACGCCAGCACGAAGACCGGCTTACGCTCCTCGAGCGTGTAGAACACCAGCATCGCGCTGACGGCGAAAAGGCCGAAGATCGTGAGCCTACTCATCGCGCGGCGGGTCTCGTGGACGGTGACAGGGATGATCGGTCTCATCGAGGCACTCGGCGCCTTCGAGCTGCACTGTCGCGTGGGTGATGGCGTGACGCTCGCGCAATCGGCCGAGGATGCCCTCAAGGACACCCTGTCGATCCGCGTGGGGCTTCACCGTGGCGTGCAGCGTCACAACGGGCGCTTCGCCGGTCATTGACCAGACGTGCAGGTGATGCACATCGCACACGCCTTGGACCTCGGCCAGGTCGTGCGCGATCCCATCGGCATCGAGCGCCGGCGGGGCGCCCTGCAGCAGCACGTGCCCCGCCTCACGCGTGAGCTGCCAGCCCGAGCGCAGAATGAGCAGCGCCACCAGAATGGACAGCAGTGGATCGGCGGCCCGCCACTGGAGCTCGAGGATGAGGAGCGCGGCGCCCGCGGCGGCGATCGAGCCCAACAGGTCGCTGAAGATGTGTACCCGCGCGCCGCGCTCGTTGAGCGAGCTCGCGCCCGAGAGCGCGAGGAAGGCGGCGAAATTCGCCGCACCACCCACCAAAGCGATCGTGAGCATCAGCGCGCCATCGACCGCGGGCGGGGCGATGAGGCGCCGAATCGCCCCGGCCATCACCCAGGCCGTCAGCGCCAGCAGGATCAGTCCGTTGGTATAGGCTGCGAGCGTCTGGTAGCGACCCGAGCCGTAGGTATGGCGCGCATCGGCCGGTCTGCGGGCGGCGCGTATGGCGACGACCGCGAGCAGGAGCGAGCCGCAGTCCGCCAGCATGTGGGCCGACTCCGCGAGCAGCGCGATCGAATTGGCGAACCAGCCGCCCAGCGCCTCGACGGCCGTGAAGACGAGCAGGATCCCGAGGCTCGAGAGCAGCCGGCGCTCGCTTGCATCATGAGCGTGGCCGTGGGCGTGATCATGCCCGTGATGGTGATCACGTCCATGTGCGTGCTCGTGTCCGGCATGTACGGGGTGCTCAGAGGCCATGGGTGTGATGTCGGTTCGCGCGCTCACGCCGCTCAGCTCGTGGTGATCTTGTCCTGCGTCCTGGTGTCGAAGTCCCGCGCATCGTGCCGCTCGTGCAGCTGCTGCGCGGGCTCGCCGTTGATCCGGTTGACCATGCGCCCGCGCGGCACGGCAGGCCGCTCGAGAAGCATATCAGCCCAACGCCGGACATTGCGGTATTCATGCGCGCTCAGGAATTCGGCGGCATCGTAAGTCTCTGAGCCCGCGGTGCCGGCTCCCGCGGAGCCGTGGTAGAGCCATCCCTTCACGAGCCCGCCGTACCAGGGGAAGATCGCCATGTCGGCGATCGTGTACTCCTGGCCCGCGATGTAGGGGCTTTCCGCGAGGCGCCGGTCGAGCACATCGAGCTGACGCTTCACCTCCATGGCGAAGCGGTCGATGGGATATTCGAGCCTGGCCGGAGCATAGGCGAAGAAGTGGCCGAATCCGCCCCCGAGATAGGGGGCGCTGCCCACCTGCCAGAAGAGCCAGGAGAGGCACTCCGCCCGGGCGGCGGGCTCCAGCGGCACAAAGGCGCCAAACTTTTCGGCGAGATAGAGAAGGATCGAGCCCGATTCGAACACCCGGATGGGCGCCGGTCCGCTGCGGTCGAGCAGCGCCGGAATCTTGGAGTTGGGATTGAGCTGCACGAAGCCGCTGCCGAACTGCTCGCCCTCGGATATCCGGATGAGCCAGGCGTCGTACTCGGCCCCGCTGTGCCCGAGCGCGAGGAGCTCTTCCAGCAGGATGGTGACTTTGACGCCATTTGGCGTGCCGAGGGAGTACAGCTGCAGCGGGTGCCGTCCGACCGGGAGCGTCTTCTCGTGCGTGGGGCCGGCGATCGGGCGGTTGATGCTCGCGAACTGTCCGCCGTTCGGCTTGTTCCAGGTCCACACCTTCGGGAGCACGTATTCGGCTTCGGCCATCATGAATCTCCGGGTATCGGGCGGGAGCGGCGCCGGATCGCGCGCGGCGCCCGTGCGGACGATATAGGCGTCCGGGCCGTCGGATCAATAGCCGGGCTATGGCGCCGTGCGTTCCCGAGGGTTGGCTCGAAGGACCTGCCGGCGCGCGAGCTGCTCGAGCCCGATGCTGGCGCGATGCGCCTGCTCGCGCAGTTTCTCGCGGATGAGCCACGGACCGATGACGGGCGGCACCCAGAAGGATGGCACCACCTCGATCCTGACGCTCAGACAACTCGCGGGGTCTCCCGAGGCGCACGGCGCGACGCGCCACAGGCCGTGTCCCTGTCTGAAATCACTCCCTTGCGGCACGAGCTCGGAGCGCACCACGCCGCCGTTCCCGGTGGCGGTTGCCGTCATGATCTGCTCCTGGCGCATCGTCTTGCAGAAAAAGAGCACACAGGCGTGCAGCGTCATGAACAGGCGCACGCGATCGCGCTCGCGCATCGGCTCGGTGCGCAGGCTGCGCACATCGGGCTCGTAGCGCGGCAGCGCCGCGTAGTCCTCGAGTGCCTGGAACACTGCTGCGGGCGCGGCATCGAGGGTGATGCGCATCCGGAGCAGAAAATGTGCACCTGAGCGGCGTACGCGCACGCTCACCACCCGAGCGGCATGCGCCTGCGGCATCAGGCACATGAGAGCCAATGCCGGCCACGCGCGCTGGCTCATGTCGGGGCGAGGCGGCGGCGGGGGCGTGCGCGAGAGCCGCAGAGGCGTGCGCGTGGCGCGCTGTCCGCGGCCTTGCCGGTCGAGGGATCGCCTACGGTCTGCTCGATGATGCGGGCGCCGTTTTGCAGCAGGAAGTCCCAGAAAGCCGCCGCGATCGGCGGCAGTATCTTCTCGCGCAGGCGGATCACGTACCAGTCCCGCACGATCGGCAGCCCCGTGACATCGAGGATCGCGAGGCGGCCGGCTTCGAACTCGAGGCCGACGGTGTGCGAGGAGATGAACGAGAGGCCCATCCCGGCCATCACCGCCTGTTTGATGGTCTCGTTGCTGCTGACTTCCATCGAGGTACGAACGGGAACGCCGCGCTCGCGGAACACGTGCTCCATGGAGGCACGCGTCCCGGAGCCTTCCTCGCGAATGATGAAACTCTCGCCCGCGAGCGCCTCGAGCGGGATGCGGCGCCTCGTGGCGAGCGGATGGTGGGGGGAGGCGATGATGAGGAAGGGGTGGCGGGCGAAGGACTCCGAGGCGGTCGCGAGCTCGCGCGGCGGGCGCCCCATGATGACGAGATCCGACTCGTTGTCACCGAGCATCCGCACCACCTCGCCGCGATTTCCGATCGCGAACTTGATGGTGACCTCGGGGTATTCGCGCGTGAAGGCCGAGAGCAGCGCCGGTGCGAAGTACTTTGCGGTGCTCACCGCGGCAAGTTTCAACACCCCGCGCTTCAGGCCCTGCATCGCCGCGAGCGCTTCGCCCGCCTCGCGCAGCAGCTCGGTGACCTGGGTCGCATAGCGCAGCAGCTCCGCACCCGCCGGCGCCAGGCGGATCCGGCGCCCGATCTGCTCGATGAGCGGCATGCCGGCCTCCTGCTCGAGAAGCTTCATCTGCTGCGACACGGCCGGCTGCGTCAGGTGCAGCTCGCGCGCGGCGCGTGTGAAGGACTGGTGGCGGGCCACGGCGGCGAAGACCCGCATCTGGCGTAGCGTGACGTTGCGCATGGCGTACATAAGAAAGACTTATTCAGAAGGCAAGAATATCTAACTGGACCTAATGAAAAGCAAGCCTCACGCTGCGAATCGTGTCCTTGCACGAGAGAGTGAGCCGCCATGAGTGCAGTCATCGAAGGGGCAAAGCGAATGAAGACCGGCGCCGAGCGATACCGCGCCGGAGTGCTGAAGTACGCGCAGATGGGCTACTGGCAGCCCGACTATGCGCCCACGCCGACCGATGTGCTCGCGGTGTTCCGCATCTCCCCCCAGGAGGGCGTCGAGCCCGAGGAGGCCGCGGCGGCCGTGGCGGGGGAGTCCTCCACCGCCACCTGGACGGTGGTCTGGACCGATCGCCTTACGGCCTGCGAGCGCTACCGCGCGAAGGCGTACCGCGTCGACCCCGTGCCCGGCTCGCCGGGACAGTTCTTCGCCTACATTGCCTACGATCTCGACCTCTTCGAGCCGGGCTCGATCGCGAACCTGAGCGCCTCGGTGATCGGCAACGTATTCGGATTCAAGCCGCTCAAGGCGCTCAGGCTCGAGGACATGCGCTTCCCGACAGCCTACGTCAAGACCTTCGCGGGGCCACCGACCGGCATCGTGGTCGAGCGCGAGCGGCTCGATAAGTTCGGCCGGCCACTGCTCGGGGCGACGGTCAAGCCGAAGTTGGGACTCTCGGGCAAGAACTATGGACGGGTGGTCTATGAGGCCTTGAAGGGAGGACTCGATTTCACCAAGGACGATGAGAACATCAACTCACAGCCCTTCATGCACTGGCGCGACCGCTTCCTCTATTGCATGGAGGCGGTGAATCGCTCCCAGGCGGCCACCGGGGAGGTGAAGGGCCACTACCTCAACGTCACGGCCGCGACCATGGAGGACATGTACGAGCGGGCGGAGTTCGCCAAGGAGCTCGGCTCGGTCGTCGTCATGATCGACCTGGTGATCGGCTACACCGCGATCCAGTCGATGTCGCGCTGGGCGCGACGCAACGACATGATCCTGCACCTGCACCGGGCGGGGCACTCCACCTACACGCGCCAGAAGTCCCACGGGGTGTCCTTTCGCGTCATCTGCAAGTGGATGCGCCTCGCGGGCGTCGATCACCTGCACGCCGGCACGGTGGTGGGCAAGCTCGAGGGCGACCCGAACTCCGTGCAGGGCTTCTACAACGTGCTGCGCGAGGGACACAATCCCATGGACTTGTCGCGCGGCATCTTCTTCGAGCAGGACTGGGCGGGACTCAATGGGGTGATGCCGGTCGCCTCCGGAGGCATACATGCGGGGCAGATGCACCAGCTCCTGCATTACCTCGGCGAGGACACCGTGCTGCAATTTGGCGGCGGAACCATCGGGCATCCCATGGGGATCGCCGCCGGCGCAACGGCCAACCGCGTCGCTCTCGAGGCGATGGTGCTCGCGCGCAACGAGGGACGGGACATCTGGACCGAGGGTCCGCAGATCCTCGCCGATGCCGCACGCCACTGCGCGCCCCTCAAGGCAGCGCTCGATACCTGGGGCGAGGTGACCTTCAACTACGCGAGCACCGACACGCCGGACTTCGTACCGACCCCCTCGGTCGCCTGATCGCACCAACACGCGGGATACGTCCATGAAAATCACCCAAGGCGCCTTTTCATTCCTGCCGGATCTCACCGATGCGCAGATCGTGAAGCAGATCGAGTACGGCCTTGCCAACGGCTGGGCGGTCTCGATCGAGTACACCGATGATGCGCATCCGCGCAACGTCTACTGGGAAATGTTCGGCATACCCATGTTCGACATCCGCGATGCCGCCGGCGTCATGTCCGAAGTCAACGCCTGCCGCAAGACCTTCCCCAATCACTACATCAAGGTGAATGCGTTCGATGCGAGCCGCGGGCGGGAGTCGGTCCGACTGTCCTTCATCGTCAACCGGCCCGCCGAGGAGCCCGGGTATGCTCTCGTGCGGGCGGAGGGACCGGGGCGCACCATCCACTACACGACCCGGGCGTACGCGACGGAGCGTCCCGAGGGGGCTCGCTATTGAGGAGGTCCCATGAACTCTGTCGACGCACAACCGCGCAGCGCGGCTTGCGAGGAGCGCGCGCTCGATCTGGAGGCTGCCTACCGCGACTCGCAGGTCGGGGAGGTGCTCGAGCGGCTCGATCGCGAGCTCGTGGGGCTTGCGCCCGTCAAGAGCCGCATCCGCGACATCGCCGCGCTGTTGCTCATCGATAAGCTCCGGCACGCCGTGGGCTTGAGCTCCGGCGCCCCGGCGCTGCACATGTCCTTCACCGGCAATCCGGGCACGGGCAAGACCACCGTGGCGGTGCGCATGGCCGAGATCCTCAACCGTCTCGGCTATGTGCGCAAAGGGCATCTCGTGGCCGTCACGCGCGATGACCTGGTGGGGCAGTACATCGGCCACACCGCCCCGAAGACGCGCGAGGTGCTCAAGCGCGCCATGGGCGGGGTGCTGTTCATCGATGAGGCCTACTACCTGTAT
>DAIDHH010000185.1 GCA_027452045.1 Gammaproteobacteria bacterium | reverse complement strand
GAGGAGGCGCGGCGCCAGGCCATGCGATGGGTCGAGGCAGCCCGTGGGAACGCGCGCGCCGGCTCCCTCGTCGAATCCCTCCTCAGCCAGTTCCCGCTCGACAGCCCCGAGGGCAAGGCCCTGATGGGCCTGGCGGAGGCGTTGCTGCGTACTCCCGATCCCCTCTCCGCCGACCGTCTGATCTCCGAGCGCCTGCGCGCCATCCCCGGCAGTCGAGAGGGCGTGACCCTCAGCGTGCGTCTCGGCCTGACGCTGTTGCGCGCGGCGGGTCGGTTGCTTCCCGAGGCGCAGACGCTGCTCGTGCGGCCGCCAGGCTCGCTCGCCGTCGTGGCGCCGGTGACCCGCCGCGCGATGCGCCGCGCCATGAAACTCATGGGCCGCGCGTTCATCGTCGGGGAATCCATCGATTCGGCGCTGAAGCGGGGCGAGAAGGACCCGGCGCTTTCACTATGCTCATTCGACATGCTGGGTGAAGGCGCACGCACGGACGAGGACGCGCAACGCTACTTCGAGGCGTACACGCGCGCCATCGAGGCGCTCGCCCGCCAGCCCGCATCCGCCGTGCATTTGCGTTCGGGCATTTCAGTGAAACTCTCGGCGCTCGAGCCGCGTTACGCCCTGCTGCAGCGCCCTCGGGTGCTCGAGCGGCTCGTCCCGCGCGCCATGGCCCTGGCACGCAGCGCATGCCAGGCCGGCATCGGACTTACCATCGACGCCGAGGAGGCCGACCGCCTCGATCTGTCACTCGATATCCTCGAGGCGCTGGCGCGCGACCCCGAGACGCGCCAATGGGAAGGTCTCGGCCTGGCGGTTCAGGCCTATGGACGCCGCGCACCTCTCGTCCTCGACTGGGTCGCCGCGCTCGCGCGGGACACGGGCCGGCGCATGAGCGCGCGCCTGGTCAAGGGGGCCTACTGGGATGCGGAAATCAAACGCGCCCAGGAGCGAGGACTCGAGAGCTTCCCGGTCTACACCACCAAGGCCGCAACCGATGCGAGCTACCTGGTTTGCGTGCGCCGGCTGTTCGCCGCGCAGGATGTCATCTATCCGCAGTTCGCCACGCACAATGCGCTCACCCTGGCGGCGGTCCTTGCGCTCGCGCCCCCGGGGGCGCGCTACGAGTTCCAGCGACTGCATGGCATGGGCCAGGCGCTTTACGCGGTGGTGCGTGCGCAGAGGCCCGACCTGCCCCCGGTTCGCGCCTATGCGCCCGTCGGCACCCACGAGGAGCTGTTGCCCTACCTCGTGCGCCGGCTCCTCGAAAACGGCGCCAACACGTCCTTCGTTCATCATTTTCTCAACAAGCAGACTCCCGTGGAGCACGTCGTGGGCCAGATCCTTCCCTCCACCGGCGCAGCCGCACCGGCCAATTCCCCCATCGTGCGAGAGCCGCCGCGGCTCTATGGCACACGCGACAACTCCCGCGGCGTCGACTTCGGCGATCCGGCCGAGATTGCCGCCCTGCGAGAGGCGCTTCGGGCCGCCCGCGGCCGCCGTTACGAAGGCGGCCCGCTGCTCGCCGCAGGCGGATCGGCCGCGCCGCAGGTGCCGGTCAGCTCCCCGGCGACCGGCGAGACGGTGGGACTCACCCTCGATGCCACCGAAGCGCAGATCATCGGCGCGATGACCAGCGCCGGGGGCGCGCAGAAGGCCTGGGACCGGCGTCCCGCGGCCGAGCGGGCGGCCTGTCTCAGGCGCGCGGCGGATCTGCTGGAGAGCCGACGCGCCACCTTCCTCGCCCTGTTGGTGCGCGAGGCGGGCAAGACGCTCCCGGATGCGATTGCCGAGATCCGCGAAGCGGCGGATTTCTGCCGTTACTATGCCGAGCGCGGCCTGGACCTGTTCGCCGCTCCGCAGGTGCTCCCCGGCCCGGTGGGCGAGCGCAACATGCTCTCCCTCGAGGGACGCGGGGTCTTCGCGTGCATCAGCCCGTGGAATTTTCCCCTCGCCATCTTCACGGGCCAGATCGCCGCCGCACTGATGGCCGGCAATGCCGTGGTGGCCAAACCCGCCCCGGCCACCCCGCTCATCGCTCACGCGATGACACGGCTCCTGCATGAGGCGGGCATTCCCCCGGAGGTGCTGCAATTGACTCCCGCCGACGGACCGATCTTCGGCGCCACGGCGCTCACGCATCCGGCGCTTGCGGGCGTCGCGTTCACCGGCTCGACCCGCACCGCCACCACGATCAACCGCACGCTCGCTGGCCGCGATGGCCCCATCGTCCCGCTCATCGCGGAAACCGGTGGCGTCAATTCGATGATCGTAGATGCGACCGCGCTCCCCGAGCAGGTCATCGACGATGTCATCGGCTCGGCGTTCACCAGTGCGGGTCAGCGCTGCTCGGCGCTGCGGATGTTGTATGTGCAGGAAGATATCGCGGATCGCGTCATTGACATGCTGATTGGCGCAATGCGCTGCCTGCGCCTCGGCGATCCCGCGGATCCGGCCACCGACGTGGGGCCCGTGATCGGCACCGAGGCGCTCGGCCGTCTGCGCGCCCATGCCGAGCGCATGATGCGCGAGGCGAAGCTGCTGTACGCCTGCTCCACGGAGGGCTGCCCGGCCAACGGGCATTTCTTCGGCCCGCATCTGTTCGAGCTGGCCTCGCTCGATCAGCTGAAGACCGAGGAGTTCGGTCCCATCCTGCACGTGGCACGTTACCGCGGCGATCAGCTCCAGGAAGTGCTGGATGCGGTGCGCGCCACCGGCTTTGGCCTGACGTTGGGGGTGCACAGCCGGCTCGAGAGCCTGGCCGAGCACGTGTTCCACTCCCTGCCGGCCGGCAACACCTACGTCAATCGCAACATGATCGGCGCGGTGGTCGGCGTGCAGCCCTTCGGCGGCCAGGGCCTCTCGGGCACCGGCCCCAAGGCCGGCGGACCGCATTATCTGCAGCGCTTCGCCACCGAGCGCACGCTCACGGTGAACACCGCGGCCATCGGGGGAGCTGTCGAGCTGCTGGCCTGAGGCCACCGGATCGCGCTCCGGGAGAGTCAGGTCCGCAGAGTCTCGGCAAGCTCGCCGAAGGCATCGATCGGCGCCGAGCAGACGCTGCCGCGGCATACATAGGCGGTGGCCGGCCCGCGCGGGGTCTTCTCGGCGAGCGCCGCCGGCAGATCGCCCGCATCCGCCGGGATGGCGAGCACCATCCTGCGCGGCGCATACAGGCGCGCGAGCTCGCGCCGCCAGGACTCGATGGCGGGGGCCTCACCTCGCAGAATGACGATCTCGGGCGGATGCAGCGCCTCATCGAGCGCGGTAAGCATGGTCATGTGCGCCTGCGGGTGCTGCTCGAGCGGCGCCCACGCCGCGCGCAGTGCGCGCTCGGCCGCCTCGAGATAACGGCTCTCACCGAGGAGATACCCCAGGCGCAGCAGCACTCTCACCGCCACAGCGTTGCCGGCGGGAATCGCGTCATCGGCGAAGGTCTTCAGGCGATGTAGCAGCGCCTCGTGATCGTCTGAGGTGAAATAGAATCCGCCCTCGGGATCGGCGAAGTGCTGCAGCACGCGCTCCATCAGCTCGCGCGCGAACAGGAGCTCCTCGGCGCGGAATCGGAGCTGCTGCAGCTCGAGCACACCGTCGGCCAGAAATGCGTAATCGTCGAGATAGGCGTTCAGATGCGCTCGTCCCTCGCAATACGTGGCCAGCAGCCTGCCATCGCGCCAGAGCGTGCGCCGCGCGAACGACAGCGCGCGCTCGGCCGAGCTCGCGAGCCCTTCGCAGTCGAGTACGCGAGCGGCGGCCGCCATGCCGCGGATGGTGAGCCCGTTCCAGGAGGTGAGGATCTTCTCGTCCCGGCCGGGCCGCTCGCGCTGCTCGCGCAGCCCGAGGAGCTTTGCCCGCGCACTCGCGAGCAGCGGCTCGATGCGCTCCACGGGCCGCCGCAGGCGCTGTGCGACCTCCTCCACGGGGCGAGCCTCGTACAAATGCCAGGCACCCTCGAAGTTGGGCGCGAGGTCGAGTCCGTACCGAGGCGCGAACGCTGCGTATTCCTCGCCGGTGAGCGCCGAGGCGATCTCCTCGCGGTCCCAGACGTAGAACTTGCCCTCGTGCCCGGCGGAGTCAGCATCCAGACTCGAGTAGTACCCGCCCTCGGATGATTGCATCTCGCGCGTGATCCATTCGGCGGTTTCGCTCGCCACCCGGGCATAGAGGCCATCACCGCTCGCCACGTACGCATCCGCGTAAACCGCCAGCAGCCAGGCGTTGTCGTAGAGCATCTTCTCGAAGTGGGGAATCATCCATCGCTCATCGACGGAGTAGCGGCAGAAGCCCCCGGCGAGCTGATCGTAGATGCCGCCGCCTGCCATGCGATGCAGCGTCAAGCCCGCCATGTACAGCGCCCGCAGGTCCGGCTGGGCCTCTCCCGCGCTCGCCTGCCAGTGGCGTAGCAGCCGATCGATCGAGCCGGGGTGGGGAAACTTCGGAGCGCCGCCGGAGCCCCCGTGGCGCGCATCGAAGGTGCTCTCGATCGCCGCGCGCGCCAGGCGAAGCGGCGCATCGTTCAGCTCAAGACCCTTGGGAGGCTGCGGCGGATCGATGCTCGAGAATGCGGCGGCGAGGGCCTCTTCTTGAGCGCGAAGCTCCTCGCGGTGCTCGCGATAGTAGCTCGCGACACGCTGCAGCAGATCCTTGAAGGCCGGCAGCCCATAGCGAGCCTCGGCCGGAAAGTAGGTGCCGCCGAAGAACGGTCGCCGCTCGGGCGTGAGGAACATCGTAAGCGGCCAGCCGCCCGGCCCGTGCGTCAGCATCTGCTGCGCGATCTGGTAGATGCGGTCGACGTCCGGGCGCTCTTCGCGATCCACCTTGATGTTGACGAACGACTCGTTCAGCACCTGCGCGGTGGCCTCGTCCTCGAAGCTCTCGGCGGCGAGCACATGGCACCAGTGGCAGGCGGCGTACCCGATGCTCAGATGGACCGGCTTGCCGAGCGAGCGCGCCCGCTCGAAGGCCTCATCACCCCAGGGGTGCCAGTCGACCGGGTTGTGGGCGTGCTGGCGCAGGTAGGGGCTGGTCTCATGGATCAGCCGATTCGTGTACTTCGGCGAGCCATCGGGGTTCAAGTGCCGGGTTTGCATTGCGTTCAAGTATACTTCCGGCCCCTTGCACCGGCCTCCCGGCCTGAAAAGCCGCCTTGAGCGACGCATCATCCGCCAATCCCGACCAGCCCCTGCGCACGCTGCGCCTGAAGCGCGGTGAGGATCGCCGCATTGCCGCCGGACACCCGTGGGTATTCAGCAATGAGGTCGCCGACGCCACCCCGCTCAAGGCATTCGCGCCGGGCGAGCGGGCACAGATCGAATCGCATCGAGGGCAGTTTCTCGGCTACGCGTACGTCAATCCGCACGCGCTGATCTGTGCACGCATCCTCAGCAGGACCGCGGCGCATCCGGTGAACGAGTCGCTGCTCGGGCAGCGCCTGCGCACCGCGCTCACGCTTCGCGAGCGGCTCTACCGCGAGCCCTACTACCGGCTGGTCTTCGGCGAATCCGATGGCCTGCCGGGCCTCGTGCTCGACCGGTACGGGGACCTCATCGTCGGACAGATCGCCACGGCGGGCATGGAGGCGCTGAAGGAGCCGGTCGAGCAGGCGGTGCGTGCGTTGCTGTCGCCGGCGGCGCTTTACTGGAAGAACGATTCCGGCGCCCGCGAGCTCGAGCAGCTCCCGCAGATGGCCTACGCCGCCTTCGGCGAGGCGCCGGCCGAGCTCGGGGTGCACGAAGCGGGACTGCGCTTCACCGCGCCGCTCGCGCAGGGCCAGAAGACCGGCTGGTTCTACGACCAGTGCGCGAATCGGGCGCGGCTCGCGCGCTATCTCTGGCCGGGTGCGCGCGTGCTGGATGTCTGCAGCTACGTGGGCGCATGGGGCCTCACGGCGCTGCGCGCCGGGGCCGCCTCGGCCTGCTGCCTCGATTCCTCCGAGACCGCGCTCGACTTCGCACGACGCAATGCGCAGGCCAACTCGCTCACCGTCGAGACCGTGCGCGCCGATGCGTTCGAGGGTCTGAAGGCCCTTCAGGAGCAGGGACGGCGTTTCGAGGTGGTGGTGCTCGATCCGCCGGCGTTCATCAAGCGCAAGAAGGACATTCCCCGCGGCCAGGCCGCCTACCGCAAGCTCAATCACCTGGCGCTCTCGCTCATCGAGGGGGAGGGTCTGCTGGTGTCCTGCTCGTGCTCCTATCACCTCTCGCCCGAGGCGCACACCGAGATCATCCAGGCGGCGGCGCGTCACAGCGGCCGGGGCGTGCAGATCCTCGAATCAGGCGGTCAATCGCCCGATCATCCCGTCCATCCGGCCGTCCCGGAGACGCGCTATCTCAAGGCGTTCTTCTGCCGCGTCACGTCGGAGCTCGGGTAGACTTGACCCCCCATGATGATCCGATACCCCGACATCAATCCCATCGCCTTCCGTCTCGGCCCGCTCAAGGTGCACTGGTACGGCATCATGTACCTGCTCGGGTTCGCAAGCGGCTGGGCGTTGGGCCGCTATCGCGCCTCGAGGCCCGGCTCCAGCTGGAAGGCGACCGACGTCGATGACGTGATTTTCTTCGGAATGCTCGGCGGGCTCCTTGGGGGGCGCATCGGCTACGTGCTCATCTACGGCATGTCGTTCTGGACCACTCAGAACCCCTGGTACCCGATCGAAGTGTGGGATGGGGGCATGTCCATCCACGGTGGATTCATCGGTGGCATCCTGGCGCTGGCGCTGTTCGCCCTGCGCCGTGGCCGCCGCCTGTCAGACGTCCTCGACTACATGGCGCCGCTCATCCCGCCCGGGCTGTTCTTCGGCCGCATGGGCAACTTCATCAACGGCGAGCTGTGGGGCAAGCCCACCACCCTGCCGTGGGGATTCCTCTACCACGGACAGGTGCGCCAGCCCTCGCAGCTCTACGAAGGCTTCCTCGAGGGCATCGTGCTGTTTTCCGTGATGTGGTGGTTCCCGGCGAAACCGCGGCCGCGGCTGGCGGCCACGGGAGTGTTCCTCACGCTCTACGGGACATTCCGCTTCCTCATGGAATTCATCCGCCTGCCGGACCCGCAGATCGGTTACCTCGCCTGGGGCTGGCTCACCATGGGTCAGGCGCTCTCCGCACCCATGATCCTCATCGGCCTCGGATGCCTCGTGTACGCTGCCAGGGCGCGCATTCGCTCGGGCAACTTCGCCGTCGCGTAGCGGCCGGTATCCGATGAGGCCCTACCTCGATCTGATGCGCCGCATCCTCGAGAGCGGTACGCCCAAGGGCGATCGCACGGGGACCGGCACTCTCTCGAGGTTCGGTGAGCAGCTGCGCTTCGATCTGAGCCAGGGCTTCCCGCTCGTGACCACCAAGCGCATCCATCTGCGCTCGGTCATCTACGAGCTTTTGTGGTTCCTGCGTGGCGATACCAACGTCGCCTGGCTGCACGAGCACGGCGTCAGCATCTGGGACGAATGGGCGGATGAGCGCGGCGAGCTGGGTCCGGTATACGGCAGGCAGTGGCGCGCCTGGCCGACGAGCGCCGGAACCGTCGATCAGATCAGCGGCGCGCTCGATCTGATCCGCCACAGTCCCGACTCGCGGCGCATCGTGGTGAGCGCCTGGAACGTCGGGGAGCTCGAGCACATGCGCCTCATGCCCTGCCACGCCCTCTTTCAGTTCCACGTGGCCGGCGGCCGGCTCTCCTGCCAGCTCTATCAGCGCAGCGCCGACGTGTTTCTCGGTGTGCCCTTCAATATCGCCAGCTACGCTCTCCTCACCCACATGTTTGCCCAGCAGTGCGACCTCGAGCCCGGAGAGTTCATCTGGACCGGCGGCGACTGCCACCTGTACCTGAATCATCTCGACCAGGCTCGCGAGCAGCTCGCGCGCGAGCCCTACCCGCCGCCGCGGCTGATCATCCGGCGGCGGCCCGCCAGCCTTTTCGACTACACGTTCGAGGATTTCGAGTTCGTGAACTACCAGCATCACCCCGCGATCAGCGCACCGGTGGCCGTATGAGCGCGCACCCATGACGAGCGCGCGATCCTCTCGGCGCACACCCTGGTTCAAAGTGCGCAAATCCTCCGTCCATGGCAAGGGCGCCTTCGCGCTGCGGCGCATCCGCAAGGGCACGCGGATCATCGAGTACCTGGGCGAGCGGGTCTCGCACGAGGAAGCCGACCGGCGCTACGAGATCAAGGACGAGAACGACAGCCACACGTTCCTCTTCGTCGTCGATTCGAAAACGGTCATCGACGGGGGTACCGGGGGGAATGAGGCGCGGTTCATCAACCATTCCTGCAATCCAAACTGCGAATCGGTGATCGAAGGCAAGCGGGTATTCATCGAGGCGACCCGCACCATTGAACCGGGCGATGAGCTGAGCTACGACTATCAGCTCGGGCGTGACGACGACGATCCGCCGAATGTCGATGAGATCTACGCCTGCCGCTGCGGCCATGCCGACTGCCGCGGCACCATGCTCTGGCCGCCCAAGCGGCCGCAACCGGCGAGCGCCCGCACACCGCGCTCAGGCGCTGCGAAGACCGCGCCGGCGAAGACGGCCAGGTCGAAGCGCAAGGCGGCAGTGAAGCGCTCCAAACCTCGCACATCCGCAAAGGTGCCCCGGCGGTGAGCGCGTGAGCGGGGCGGCCCACGGTCAGCGTCGCGGCTGGACTCTGGCGGCGGTCATCGGCGCGACCGGCATCGTCTACGGCGACATCGGGACGAGTCCGCTGTATGCGCTGGAGTCGACTTTGACGGAGGCCGGCCGCTTCGATCACCTCGCTGTGCTCGGCTCGCTGTCGCTGATCCTCTGGGCACTGACTCTCTCGGTCACGATCAAGTACGTCAGCGTCATCATGCGCGCCGACAACGAAGGCGAGGGCGGCATCCTCGCCATGTTCGCCCTGGCGCAGCGACGATGCACCGCGGGAAGTTTCTGGGCCCGCATGGTGGTGTGGCTGGCGCTCGCCGGCACGGCATTCTTCTTCTGCGACTCGCTGATTACTCCGGCCATCTCGGTCCTGAGCGCAGTGGAAGGCATCCGGGTGCTCGATCCCGGACTGCAGCATGCGGTGATTCCGATCACCGTCGGGATCATCGTGGGGCTGTTCGCCTATCAGCGCCGCGGCACGGCCAAAGTCGGCGCCCTGTTCGGGCCCGTCATGATCGTGTGGTTCCTGGTGCTCGCGCTCACGGGCGCGGCGGCGATTCGCGCGGACCCCAGGGTGCTCTACGCCATCAATCCGCTGTTCGGCATCGAGCTGCTGGCGCATCGCCCGGAGGCCTCATTCGGCATCATCGGCGGCGTGTTCCTTGCCATGACCGGCGGCGAGGCGCTCTATGCCGACATGGGCCATTTCGGCAAGGAGCCGGTGCGCATCGCCTGGTTCATGCTCGTGTGGCCGGCACTGCTGCTCAACTACTTCGGCCAGGGAGCGCTGCAGCTCGCACACGGACGCCCGATACCGCAGACGCTCTACTTCATGGTCTCGGCCACGGCGCTCCCTTGGATGGTCATCCTCGCCACCGCAGCGACGGTCATCGCCTCCCAGGCGGTCATCTCCGGGGCGTTCTCCATCGCGCGCCAGGCGGTGCAGCTCGATCTTCTGCCGCGCATCCGGGTGTTGCAGACCTCCGCCACTGAGTTGGGACAGATCTATGTTCCCGCGGTCAACTGGCTGGTGTGCATCGCGGTGATCTGCTTCGTCGTGGGCTTCGGATCATCCGATGCGCTCTCCGGCGCATACGGCTCGGCCGTCGTCGGCACGATGCTGATCACGACCATCCTCGGGGCCTTCGTCGCGCTCGATCAATGGAACTGGCCGAAGCCGGTCGTGGGTCTGCTGTTCGGCCTGATGTTCGTGGTCGACAGCGTCTTCGTCCTCGGCAACATGACCAAGGTGCCAAACGGCGGCTGGATTCCGCTCGCGCTCGCGGCCTTGCTGTTCATGGGATTCATGACCTGGCGCAACGGCCGCATCGAGCTGCGCTCGGCGCTCGCCCGGCAGGCCATCCCGCGCAGCGAGCTGCCGAAACTGCTGGCAAACGCCAAGCGCGTGTCCGGCACCGCCGTGTTCCTCGCCAGCACCCCGGATCTCATACCCTCGGCTCTGCTCCGCAATCTCGAACACAACCGCGTGGTGCACGAGCGGCTCATCATCCTCAACCTGGAGATCGTGCGCACCCCGCGCCAGGACGCGGCGCATCGCGTCGACATCGACGAGGTACTCCCCGGGGTTTACCTGGTGACGGCGCGATTCGGCTTCATGGAGACGCCCGACGTCGGTGAAGCGCTCAAGGCCTGCCGCACGCGCGGCCTGAAAGTCTTCATGGACGAGAGCTCGTTCTTCGTAGGACAGCACGTGGTGCGCGCCAGGGCCTTGCCGGGCTGGGCAGGTTTGCAGCGGAATCTCTTCGCGCGCATGCAACGCCACAGCACGCAGGCGGCGGAATTCTTCCGCATGCCCTCCCGCGGCGTGGTCGTGCTGAACACCGTGGTCGAGATATAGGCCCCCCACCATGCGCATGCACACTTGCCCGCCGTGCCCGCCGTGCCCGCCGTGCCCGGCGCGGCCGTTGCGGCCATGACGATACTGCGCCAGCCGCTCGTCTCGCTCATCGTGGCCATGGCGGAAAACGGCTGCATCGGCCGCAACAACGGCCTGCCCTGGCGCCTGCCGGATGACCTCAGGCGCTTCAAGGGCGTGACGCTCGGCAAACCGGTGTTGATGGGCCGCAAAACCTTCGAATCGATCGGCAGGCCGCTGCCCGGCCGTCAGAATCTGGTGTTGACGCGCGATCGGGGCTGGCGCGCCGAGGGCGTGCTCGCCGTACACTCGCTCGGACAGGCCCTCGGCTGCGCGCGGGACGCCGCCGAGATGGTCGGTATCGGCGGGGCGGAGATCTACCGGCTGCTGATGCCTTTCGCGCGCCGCATCTACCTGACGCTCGTGCACGCCGAGATCAAGGGAGACACCTTCTTTCCCGCGCTCGACCCCACCCAGTGGGCCGACGTCGAGTGCCACCGCCAGAGCGCGAACGAGCGCAACCCCTATGCGCTCACGTTCATGACACTCGAGCGCAAGGGCGCGCCCCACGCCCCCGGGGCGTATTGAGGGAAGCCTCGGCCGCCGGCTAGCCCACCGCTTTGGCCACCGCCGCGGCGAAATACGGGATGTTCTCGCGCCGCAGGCCGGCGATGTTGATGCGACTGTCGTCGGTCATGTAGACATGATGCTGCTCGCGCAGCCGATGGACCGTCTCCTTGTCGATGCCGAGGTAGGAGAACATGCCGCGCTGGCGGACGATGTAGCTGAAGTCCCTGCGTGGGCAGGTCCCGGCCAGCGCGCGCACCGTCTCGGCGCGCAGCTGAGCGATTCGCTCGCGCATCGATGCGAGCTCCTGCTCCCATTGACCGCGCAGCCCGCTGCCGAGAATGCGCGCGACGATGGCGGCACCATGATCCGGTGGCATGGAGTACAGGCCGCGCGCGATGCGCACGAGCTGGCTGAGAGCGGCATCGGCCGCCGCTGCGGTCTCGCTGAGCGCGAGCAACGCCCCGACACGCTCGCGGTAAAGGCCGAAATTCTTGGAGCTTGACACTGCGACCAGCGCCTCGGGCAGCTCCCCGCACAGCAGCCGTGCAGCGAAGGCGTCTTCAGCCAGGCCGCGGCCGAGCCCCTGGTAGGCGATGTCGATGAACGGGAGCAGCGAGCGGCGCCGAATGACGGAGAGCACCTCGCGCCACTGCCCATCCTCGAGATCCGCACCCGTGGGGTTGTGACATGAGGCATGCAGCAGAACCACGGAACGCGCCGGCAGGGCATCGAGCGCGCCCATCATCGCCTCGAAGGCCACCCCGCCGGTCGCCGCATCGAAATAGGGATACCGCTCGAGCCTGAGCCCGCAGTTCGAGAGCAGCGGCACGTGATTGGCCCAGGTAGGCGTGCTCACGTAGACGACGGCGTCGGGCGCCGCAGCCCGGATCAGCTCCGCACCGAGACGCAGTGCCCCACAGCCCCCCGGCGCCTGGACTGCGCGCAGGCGCCCGGCCAATGCCGCATGGGCGTCTCCCAGAACCAGCTTCCCCATGGCCTCGTTGAACGCCGGATTGCCGGCCGGAGCGACGTAGGTCTTGGTCGTCTGCCCCTCGAGCACTTCCCGCTCGGCCTCGCGCACCGCCTGCATGACCGGCGTCTCACCGCGCTCGTCCCGGTACACCCCGACCCCCAAATCCACCTTGCGTGGATCGGTATCCGCACGAAATGCGGCCATCAGGCCAAGAATGGGGTCGGGCGACAGTCGGTCGAGATGCTCAAGCACAGGGATGCTCCTCGCCGCAAGCCACATGCGGCGTCCCGGGAAGTTTACACGGGCCGGATCACATTTCAGGTACCCGGCGGTTCAAGAAGCCGCTTCCGCCGCCGATACTGAATCCAGAACCGCGGTGGTGGACCGGCTCGCCCATGCCGGGGCCAGGGAGCCCGGATGGCGTCCAGCAAAGGCTTAGGCAGCACGTGATCCAGATCATAGGTAGTGTCGTCGTCCTCGCCTGCGTGGCCGTGGGCTTCATGATCGAAGGCGGGAAACTGCTCGCCCTGTGGCATCCGGCCGAGTTCATCATCATCGTCGGCGCCGCCCTGGGCGCGTTCGTCACCAGCAATCCCGTCAAGATCCTCAAGGCCACGATCGCCGACATCGTCGCCCTCGTGAGACAGGAGCGCTACGAGCACGACGATTACGTCTCGCTCCTGAAGCTGCTCTACGACATCCTGGTGAAGATCCGCAAGGAAGGTCTGATGGCCATCGAGTCGGACCTCGATGCGCCGGACGGCGGGCAGCTGTTCAAGAAGTACCCCCAGATCGCGCACGACCATCACCTGCGCCAGTTCATCACCGACAGCCTGCGCCTGATGGTCACCGGCAACCTCGACCCGCATGAGTTCGAGAGTCTGCTCGACCAGGAGCTCGAGACCTTCCAGCAGGAGATCCACGAGCCCTCGCACGCCGTGCAGCGTCTTGCGGACTCCCTCCCCGGCTTCGGGATCGTCGCCGCCGTCCTCGGCATCGTCAACACCATGGCGTCCATCGCCGGAGCCGATACGTCCACCATTGGCGAGCGGGTAGCCTCGGCGCTGGTCGGCACCTTCCTCGGCATCCTGGTCTCTTATGGCTTCGCCGGCCCCCTGGCGGCGGCCATGGCGCACGCCGCCAACGACGAGGCCAAGGCCTTCGAGCTGGTGAAAATGGCCCTGGTGGCGAGCGTGCGCGGTTATGTGCCGGCGATGGCCCTCGAGTTCTCGCGCAAGCTC
>DAIDHH010000184.1 GCA_027452045.1 Gammaproteobacteria bacterium | reverse complement strand
GCTGTCTATCGGTTCAGCACCAGCGACAGCCGCCGGCGATAATCCGTCACGAACTCCGGCCGGTCGGCCGCGAGGTCGAGTACCGACAGGAAGGCGCGGCGGGCGCTCTCGCCCTGATCCTTCCGGTCCCGCCGAATGATCTCGAGGAGTTGATCGAGCGCGCTCTCGAAATCCCGATCCGCGATGTGCCGCTGAGCGAGCTCCATGCGGGCCGCCAGGTCGGCCGGGTCCGCGGCGAGGCGGTTGCGCAGCGAATCCACACCCGGTAACGATGCCGTGCTGCGCAGGGTCGTCAGGCGCAGATCCAGGGCGCGCCAGCGGGCATCGGCCTGCGCCGCTGGGCCAACCGAAGACAGCGCATGCTGCGCCTGTGCGAGCTGCTGCTCATCGGGCGCGGTGGGAAGCCGGTTCAGCAGGACATCGGCGAGGTCGAGCTTCGCAGCATCGTTGCCCGGCTCGAGCGACAGGGCCGATTGCAGCGCGGTGAGCGCTCCGGACAGATCCCCTTGCTCGATCAGCCTGAGCGCCTTGCGTCGCTCGGTCTCACCGGGTCCGGGTAGAAGGCGCTCCAGGAATTGCCGTACCTGACCCTCGGGCAGGGCGCCGACGAAGCCATCGACCGGCACGCCCTCGACGAAGGCGAGGACGTAGGGGATGCTACGCACCATGAACTGCTGCGAGAGCTCGGGGTTCTCGTCGGAATTGATCTTGACCAGCTTGAAGCGCCCGCCATAGCTCTGCTCCACCCGCTCGAGAATGGGCCCGAGCGAGCGGCAAGGACCGCACCATGGCGCCCAGAAGTCCACCAGTACCGGCGTCTTCCGGGAGGCCTCGATGACTTCACGCTCAAAACTGGACAGGCTCGCTTCGATCATGTTCCCGCCGCTCCGCAGTCCGATACCTCCCAATATTGGGGGTGTCGGCTCGCGGCTTCAATGGGCTTCGGGGGCGTGACGGGCGAGACGCCGCACCTGGCGAGTCCCGTGAGCGCAACGCGCCCCCGAGCTCACCGCGCCTCCTTGCGGGGCTGAGGCGTGAGTCCACCCAGTCCGCCGCGCGCGGGTGTCGCGGCGCGGCTGATCAGTGGGCGGAGCTTGACCAGGAAGTCCCAGGCCATGAGCAGTGCGCCCAAGGCGAACACGATGTCCCCGGGCATGCGCATCCACTGCCAGAAGACCGTGGTGTTGTAGAACGCGAGACTGCGGGCGTAGGCATACCCGTGCTCGTAGACCGCCGCGAGCTGCGGCCAGCCGATGGGGAAGAAGTTGAGCAGGATCCACAGCACGAGGCCGCCGTTGTAGAGCCAGAATGCCCAGCGGCCGGCCTTCTCGCTGAACGCATACTCCTCGCCCGCCGCGTAGCGCAGGCAGAAGTAGATGAGTCCGATGCCGAGGAGCCCGAAAGCCCCGAAGAGCGCGGTGTGCGCATGGTTGAGCGTGAGGAAGGTCCCGTGCTCGTAGTAGTTGATGAGCGGGGCGTTCAGCGTCCCGCCACCGAACACTCCCGCTCCCACGAAGTTCCAGAACGCGGCGCCGAGGACGTACAGGTAGGCGAGGCCGTACCTGAACTCCTCGGCGGCCTTGATCAGGCGGTGATTCTGGATCGCCTCGATGACGAGCAGCAGCAGCGGCAGCACCTCGATGAAGGAGAACATCGAGCCGACCGGTACCCACATGCCGGGTGCGCCCACCCAATACAGGTGATGTCCGGTGCCGAGCACTCCGCCGAGGAAGATGAGGATCAGCTCGAGGTAAACGCCTCGCTCGGCCAGTTGTCTCGAAATGAGCCCTGTCGCCATCAGCAGGTACGCACTCACGGCCGCGGCGAAGAACTCGAAGGACTGCTCGACCCACAGGTGCACCACCCACCAGCGCCAGAAGTCGGTGATGGTGAAGGACTTCTCGATGCCGGTGAGGGGGATCATGCCGAACACGTAGAGGAGGGCGATGTTGGCTGTCGAGGCCCAGAGCAGATGCTCCAGGCGGATGCGCCCGGACCAGAACGCCCGGGTGGCGGCCGCCGCGGATGCCCGATCCGGCCAGAGCGCGCGGAACATGAGCACGCTCCATATGGCGAGGCCCGCGAAGAACCCGATCTGCCACGCGCGGCCGAGCTGGATGTAGGAAAGCCCCTGCTGGCCGAACCAGAACCAGCCCTTGTGCAGGTACCCCATGATGTCGAGGTAGTTACCGGCGAGAGCCCCGACCACGATCGCGAGCGTCACCCAGAAAAGCGCATCGACCAGCCAGGCCTGGCCCTTGGGCTCGCCGCGGCTGATGCTCGGGGCGAGGAACAGTCCAGCTCCTATCCAGGAGAGCCCGATCCACACGATGGGCGACTGGATGTGCACGTCGCGCAGGAAATTGAAGGGCAGGAACCGATCGACCGGTATCCCATAGAAGTTGGTCCGGTCGGTGTAATAGTGCGCCATGATCGAGCCGGCGAGAATCTGCAGCAGCAGCACTGCGGCGACGACCAGGAAGTACTTGCCCACGCGGCGTTGACTGGCGGTGAGCGGCCGGAACCCGAGCGTCGCCTCGAGCGATCCGTGGTCCGGAGTGTGGATGAAGCGCTCGTAGAGGAAGATCACCGCGCCGAAGGCGAAGAAGGTGAAGCAGAAGCTGACCCAGGTCCAGATGAAGGTGCTGGTGGTCGGGGTGTTGCCGACCAGGGGCTCATAGGGCCAGTTCTGCGTCCAGGAGGCGACCCCGCCCGGGCGGCGGGCCACCGTCGTGAGTGAGGAATAGATCAGAAAGTCAGCGGTGTTCCGTGCGGTGGCCGCATCGAGGCTGTGAGCCTGAGTCCAGCCCTTCGCGTAATCCGGATGCAGGAGCGACACGGCGATCTCATCGCGTAGCGTCGCGATGGCGCTGGCGAGTGCGGCGGGAAGCGTGACGACAGCCCGTGTCAGGTCCACGCCCTGCAAGTCCCGCTGCATGTCGAGCTTGACGGCGGCACGCTCCTCGGGCGAGAGCGCCGCCAGCGGCTTGCCGAACCGAGCCTGCGCGATCTCTCCCTCGGTGAGGGTGGCGAGTTTGACGAGATCGGAGGCCGTGTAGTCCTCCCCGAAGTACGAGCCCATGCCATAGAGGCTTCCGTAGTCCATGAGATCGGCGCGCTGGAAACCGGCCTTGCCGGCCTCGATGTCGACTGCGCTGAGGACCGTCGTGCCGTCGGGGGCGAGAAATCGCGCTGGGGTCTTCGGCGCGAATCGATACGTCTGGCTGGTCGCCCAGCCGAGCAGCGCAAAGGTGATGAGGGCCACCGCGAGCAGCGTCCACTTCAGGACGTTGCTCACGGGGTCTTCGTGGCTTATGACGCTCGTTCTGGCCTCGACTGTCATCATGGTCTCCCGGCAGCCATCAAATGCCCGGCCCATGGCGGTCCACGGCCGGAAATATCTCGTGATACGATATTCTTGCTTGCCCGCGGTATACTTGGGCAATACGTACTAATTCGGATCGCACATGCGTTCGAGTTCGCAACCACAGATGTGTCATCCGCGGGAAACGCTACGGCGGTTCTCGGGGGCGAGTCCTTGACGGCTGTCAACTGCACGGTGACCTTCGCCGCAAGTCCGGGAGGCGCGGTGCCCGGTATTCGATTCCGGATCCCTGCGGAAGGACTCGTTTGCCGGTACGCATGTCCGAGGAGGACCAGCGATGTCCGATTCCCTCTACCCCGATAGCTCAACGAGACTGAGCGAGAAGCGTCGCGCGCTCGCCCCCGAAACCGAGAAGGCGTTCCAGGCCTTCAGCCGCCAGGTGTTCGCCGACGGCGCGCTCCCGGTGAAGGTCAAGCAACTCATTGCGGTCGCCGTGGCGCACGTGACCCAGTGTCCCTATTGCATCCGCGGTCACACCAGGAGCGCATTGCGTCATGGGGCCAGTCCGGAGGAAATCATGGAGGCCATCTGGGTGGCTGCCGAAATGCGCGCTGGAGGCGCATTCGCGCATGCGACGGTTGCGCTCGCGGCAATGGAGGAGCCGCACCCAGGCCCGGCCAAGGGTTGACAGGAGGGCCGGTCTGCCGTTCCCTTGATGAAAGCGCAGTTCGCCATGGCACATTCCAAACACAAGCTCGATGTACGGATCAAGCGCGCGTATCTTCCGTCCTCGACACGCGACGGTGCGCGGGTGCTGGTGGATCGAATCTGGCCCAGGGGCATCAAGAAGGCCGATGCGGCCATCGAGCAATGGGCGCGCGATGTGGCGCCAAGCACCGCCCTTCGGCATTGGTTCGGTCACGATCCGGCCCGCTGGGCGGAATTCCAACGCCGCTACCGCGCCGAGCTCAAAGACAAGGCGGCGCTCCTCGATGCGCTTCGGGGCATCGCCCGCGAGCGCCCGCTCACGCTCGTCTACTCCGCCCATGACGAACAGCACAACCAGGCGGTCGTGCTGCGGGACGTTCTCCTACACTGAATCTCGAGAGGGCCGCACCATGAGGACTCAAGGCTCATCCACCGACCTGGCACGGGCGCTACTCGATCCGGCCGGCACATTCGATAGTCCCGAGGAGGTGGTGAAAAGCGCCGGTCTATCCAGGGACAGGAAGCTCGAGATACTGTGTATTTGGGCCTACGATGCCGCCGAGCTCGCGGTGGCGGAAGAGGAGGGCATGGGGGGCGGGGAGCTCAGCCAGCTCGATGCCGTCATGAGCGCCCTCAATGGGCTCACCGGCGGTTACGAATCCGAGCGGGTCGCTCCGACGAAGCATCGCGGCTTTTGTCTCTCCGCCAAACGCCGCCGCACTGGCACACCGGCCTGATGGCTCCAGGGTCCCATCGGCTGAATAGGAGGCGATCTGCACCGACCGGCCGATGTCTACCGCGCAGAGCACCGGCGCATCGAGCTGCTGCTGCGCAAGGCCGAGGCGAGACTGGCTCGGGCGCGCCGCGGCGGCATCACCTCGCGCGCCCTCATCGCCTTATTGGATCACGAGCGTACCCTCAAGCACCTCATCGAGCATCACCACGAGCGCGAGGAGAAAGGGCTGTTCCGGGAGCTGCGCACCGGGCTGTCCGTCGAGGCGCGCACATCCTTCGTCAGGGACGCCATTGAATGCGGGCTCCACTGAGCTCGGTCGCATGGCGTGAAGCCCCTCATCGCTCTAGAAGCGGGAGCTTCTCGGGCACTCCATCCCACTGTGCGGCATTCTCGGGAGCGGGGATCTTTTGCGCGAGCACCGGCCACTTTGGCGCGAGCTGCCTGTTGAGCTCGAGGAAGTGCTCCTGGCCGGCCGGCAGCTCGTCTTCGGGGAATATCGCTTCCGCGGGGCATTCCGTGACGCACAGAGTGCAATCGATGCACTCGTCCGGATCGATAACCAGCATGTTGGGTCCGGCATGGAAGCAGTCCACCGGGCAGACCTCGACGCAGTCGGTGTACTTGCATTTGATGCAGTTCTCGGTGACGACGTGGGTCACGGCTCGCTCCTTGCCGCAGGTCGCGGCGCATGCCGCAAAGAATAGCGCCGAGTCGTTCGCTGCAGCCTTGACGGGCATCAACCCCCGTGTGCGCCGGCCGTCGGGACGGGGCGCGGGCCGCTCGAGGCTGCAGAATCCCGATCGCGTGATAGAGTGATCCACGACCCTCTTCAGACAGGCAGGAGCATGCAGGCAGACACCGCCCTCACGCGCGAGTTGCGTCACCACTACCTGTTCTGCTCGCTGACCGACGCGCAGCTCGAGCGCCTGCTGGCGAGCGCCGCGCTGCGGCGCATGGCCGCCGGGGAGCACCTCTTTGCACATGGCGATGCCGCGACGCAGTTTTTCCTGTTGCGCAGCGGTTGCGTCAAGCTATACCGTCTCTCGCCCGAGGGGAACGAGAAGATCATGCGCCTCATCCGGCCTTCCCAGACCTTCGCCGAGAGCATTCTGTTCATGGAGGCGCCGAGCTACCCCGTGTCCGGAGAGGCGGTCGAGCCCTCGCAGCTCGTTGCATTCGATCGCGACACGTTCCTCGGCATTCTGCGGGAGTCCTTTGCCACCTGCCAGGCGGTGATGGCGCAGATGACCGTGCGCATCCAGGCGCACTGGGACGAGATCGAAACGCTGGCGCTGCAAAACAGTCGCTACCGGGTAGTGCACTACCTGCTGGGACTTCTGCCGCGCAATGCCCAGGGACGGGTCGCCGTAACGCTTCCGACGCGCAAGATGGTGATCGCGGCACACGTCGCCGTCACTCCCGAGACCCTCTCGCGCACGTTGCGCGGATTGAGCGACGAGGGCCTGATCGAGGTGTCGGGGGACGAGGTGACGATCACGGATGTCGACAGGCTCCGTCGGCGCATCCACTGACGCTTGAGGGCCCGATGTGCGGCCCTTTCGGCAAGGGGCGCGCGCAATGATATCGCTTCCCGTCTCGAAAACGCGTATGTTCGTGATACCGCTCGTATTGATTGGGCACATGTGTGACCGCCCCCGATGCTCAAGCCCGATTACGGACTGACCGCTGAGGATCTGTACCGGCGCCCCGGGCTCGAGCGCCTCGACCGGGCGTTTCTCGAGTTCCTCGCGGCGTCCGATGCAGATCTCGAGCGCCGTCTACAGGCGGCGCGTGGAGCGCCGCAGACGCTCGATCAGGCGTCGCACTCGGCGTTGCTGCTCGCGCTCGCGCCGCATCTCGAGGATTTTCTCGCCGATCTGTTCCGCATCGGCGCCGAGGCGGGCGCGCTGGCGGCCCGCCACCGCGAGCTCGCCCCGCTCTACGCGTGCAAACGGCTGTTCGTGCAGCGGCGCGCGATGAAGAAGATCACCCCGGTAGAGGCGGCAGGCCTCGACGGCGAGTCGCTCGAGGCCGAGATCCTCGCGCGTCTCGGCGCTCCGTTCGATGAGCTCGCTTTCGCCCGGCAGGTGGCGCGGTGGGAGGAGAGGCCCGAGGAGCATCGTGAGGATCTTGATCTCGCGCTGCGTTATGCCGCCTGGGCGGTCTGGACGGAGGAAGGGAAGCGCCGTCATCGCGCCGGAGTATTGTTCAAGGCGCCCGCGAAACTCGATCCGCAGCATCTGGTCCCCCTGGCCGTCGAGGAAACCTCCGGCGTTCGCACTTACATCGCTCAACCGGAGCACCTGCGCCGCCGTGATGGCTTTGCACTCACCGACGGCGGCGCCGATCTCAAGGCAGCGCTCGATCAGGCGCACTACTGCATCTGGTGCCACAACCAGGCAAGGGATTCCTGCTCGCACGGATTTGTGGAAAAGAAAGGTGCCAAGGACGCCTGCGATGCCGCGCACGGGGCATTCCGCGCGGATTCTTTCGGCAAACCCCTGACCGGCTGTCCGCTCGGGGAGCGGATCTCCGAGTTCCAGCAATTGAAGGCCGAAGGCTTGCCGATCGCGGCGCTCGCTGCCATCACGCTCGATAACCCGATGGTGGCCGCAACCGGACATCGGATCTGCAACGACTGCATGCGCAGCTGCATCTACCAGAAGCAGCAGCCGGTCGACATCCCGCAGGCGGAGACGCGCACCCTGCGCGATGTGCTCGAGCTTCCCTACGGCTTTGAGATCTACAGTCTCCTCACCCGTTGGAATCCCCTGGATCTGCGCCGCCCGTACCCGAAACCGCCGAGCGGCAGGCGAGTGTTGATCGTGGGCATGGGTCCCGCGGGATTCACGCTGGCCCATCACCTGCTCAACGATGGGCATACCGTGGTCGGCATCGATGGACTGAAAATCGAGCCGTTGGATGAGGGCTTGTCCGGCGTCGGGCTCGACGGCGAGCGACGTCGGTTCCGGCCGGTGCGCGAGGTGCGTGAGCTTCAAGAGCCGCTCGAGGGGCGCCGCATGGCCGGCTTCGGCGGGGTCGCCGAGTACGGCATCACCGTGCGCTGGGACAAGAACTTCCTGAAGCTGATCCGGCTGATGCTCGAACGGCGGGGCGAATTCGCGCTGTTCGGCGGCGTGCGTTTCGGCGGAACGATCACGCTCGAGGATGCCTTCGCGCTCGGCTTCGATCACATCGCCCTCGCGGTGGGCGCGGGCCGCCCGACGATGCTCGAGCTGCCGAATGGCCTTGCGCGCGGGGTGCGCACCGCATCCGATTTCCTCATGGCGATGCAGCTCACCGGTGCGGCCAAGCGCGACTCCATCGCCAACCTCGAGATACGCCTGCCGGTGGTGGTGATCGGCGGGGGCCTCACGGCGATCGATGCGGCGACCGAGGCGCTCGCCTACTACCCCGTGCAGGTGGAGAAATTCCTGCACCGATTCGAGGTCCTCGCCGCCTCGCGCGGCGAGGCCGCGGTGCGCGCGGCCTGGAGCGCCGAGGAGGCGCAGACGGCCGATGTATTTCTCAGCCACGCACGAGCGATCCGCGCCGAACGCGAGGCGGCCGAGCGCGAGCGCCGGGAGGCGAGGCTGCGGGAGCTGCTCGATGAGTGGGGTGGAGTGACCATCGCCTACCGCAAGCGCCTCCTCGACAGCCCCGCCTACACCGTAAACCACGAGGAAGTGGCCAAGGCGCTCGAGGAGGGCGTGCGGTTCGCCGAGGGACTCGATCCGCGCGCAGTGGAAGTCGACGTCCACGGCCACGCGGCGGCACTGCGTGTGGCGGTGATGAGACGTGATGAGGCGGGCCGCTGGAGCGAGGACGGCGAGCGAGTGCTGCCGGCGGCCACGCTCCTGGTCGCAGCCGGCACGCAGCCCAACACGGTGGTGGCGCGCGAGGAGTCGCTCGATCTGCCGCTCGCACAGCGTTATTTCCAGCCCTGCGACGAGGATGGCGGGCCGGTGAGCGCCGAGCGTGCCAATCCGAAGCCCTCTGAGCCGCGGGTGCTGTTGCACAGACGTCCCGACGGGCGCTTCCTCAGCTTCTTCGGCGACGTCCACCCGTCCTACTTCGGGAACGTCGTCAAGGCGATGGCGAGCGCCAAACAGGGGTATCCGGTGTTGAGCCGCGTGCTCGCGCGCGGGGCGCCCGCCTCGGACCTCGATGACGTCGCCTTTCTCGGGCGGCTCGAGGACGGACTGCGCGCCAGGGTCGAAGCGGTCCATCGCCTGGCACCCAACATCGTCGAGGTGGTGGTGCGCGCCCCCTTCGCCGCGCGCCGGTTCGCCCCGGGACAGTTCTATCGCCTGCAGAACTTCGAGGCGCTCGCCCCCCGCACCGAGGACACCACGCTCGCCATGGAGGGCATCGCACTCACCGGCGCCTCGGTCGAGCCTGCTCGCGGGCTCATCTCCACCATCGCGCTCGAGATGGGCGGCTCATCGGATCTGTGCGCCTCGCTTGCCCCGGGAGAGCCGGTCGTGTTGATGGGACCCACGGGCACCCCGACCGACATCCCCTCCGGGGTCACCGTGGCGCTGCTCGGCGGTGGCCTCGGCAATGCGGTGCTGTTCTCGATCGGTGCTGCGCTGCGCGCCGCCGGCTCGCGCGTGCTCTATTTCGCGGCATACCGCCGCCAGAGCGATCGCTACAAGATCGGCCAGATCGAACAGGCGGCCGATGTGGTCATCTGGTGCTGCGAGGAGGCGCCGGGTTTCGCTGCGGGCAGGCCGCAGGACCTCACCTTCAATGGCAACGTGATCGATGCCGTCGTGGCGTACGCGTCCGGGGCGCTCGGACTTCCCGCCATCCGCCTCGAGGAGGTCGATCGCATCATCGCCATCGGCTCGCAAGGCATGATGGCGGCGGTGGCACGCTCGCGCTCGCGAGCATTGCGCCCGTACCTCAAGCCCCATCACGTGGCCATTGGCTCGATCAACTCGCCGATGCAGTGCATGATGAAGGAAATTTGCGGCAGCTGCCTGCAGCCGCTCACGGATCCGGCCACCGGCGCGACCGTGTACGTGTTCTCGTGCTTCAACCAGGACCAGCCGCTCGATCATGTCGACTTCGCGACGCTCGATGCGCGTCTGAAGCAGAACTCCACCCTCGAGAAGCTTACGCGGCAATGGATAGACCACTGCTTGAGGCGGCTCGGGGCCCGACTTGAGGAGATCCCCTGATCAGCCCCCGCGCTCTCGGGGGCGCTCATCTGGAGCCCCCAGGGGCAGTTGCACGATGAGTCGTCCCTGTCCGGGCACGATGTGCGCATCTCCGCCGTGGCTGCGCGCCACCTGACGCACGATGGCGAGCCCGAGGCCCGAGCCGGGGGTCTGGGCGTTCAGCCGGTGGAAGCGCTCGAAGATGGAGTCTTCCTGGCCGGGCGGAACTCCGGCGCCTTCATCGCTCACCTCGATCGTCACCATCCCGGAGCCGTCCGCCGGTGTGAGGATGCGCGCGCTCACCGTGCCGCGGCCGTGTACGAGGGCATTGTCGAGGAGATTGCGCACCATGTCGCGCAGGTCGTCAGCGCGGCCGCGCAGCTGCACCGTATCCGGAACGTCGATGTCCAACCGTCGTCCCTGCGCTTCCATCAGGGGCAGGACCTGCGCCGCCGCTTCGCGGACCAGGCGTGACAGGTTGAGCACGGGCATCAGCTGCGCCTGCCGTTCGTGCGACAGAGATTCCTTACGGGCGAGATCGATGAGCTGATCGACCAGGCGACCCATCTGGGCGAGCTCGCGCTCGACTGCCGGCCAGTCGGTCGTGCCGGTGAGGCGGGCGCGCTGCAGGCGCAAATTGAGTACCGCGAGCGGCGTACGCAACTCGTGGGCGGCATCCGCCGTGAGCCGCCGCTCGGCGGCGTAGGCGCGCGAGAGCCGCTCGAGAGCACCGTTGACGGCCTCGACGAGGGGACCTATCTCCCGCGGCAGATCTTCCGCGGAGATGCGCAGGTCCGGCTGGCGTGGACCGACGCGGGCCGCCTCGCGCGAGGCTCGCTCGATGGGGCGCAGGCTCCAGCCGCTGATGAGCCAGATGAGGGCGAGCCCGAGCAGCGCGAAGGGTATGAGCACCGAGACGTGCTCGGAGTCCTCCTCGAAGAGGCTGTCGATGAGCGTGTCGCGGCTGATGCCCTTGCGCGCCACCACGACGACGTCTCCGTCCGGACCTCTCGCGGCGACGACCGTGCGCCTCGAGGCACCCACGCCGGTGAATTGCACGGGTCCGATCGGGCGCTTGTCATCCACCGGGACGTATTCCAACGGTCCGGCGAGATTCGCCGACCAGGCGAGCGGACGGCGATCCCGGTCGAACACGGTGTAGGTGAATTGGCGCGACGGGCTGGCATATACCCGGCTCCAATCGGGAGGCAGAGTCACGCGCAGCGTGCCCGCGGAGGTGCTCAGCGCATCGAGCAGGTCGCGAGCCTGGTTCTGCACGGTGCGCGCCTCCAGGCCACCGATGATGTTGTGGACCTCGAACCGGTAGGAGGCGAACGATGCGCCGAGTCCGAGCGCAAATACCGCGAACATGACTCCAAGCAGACGCAGCCGCAGGCTGTGAGGGCGCGTCATGCGTCGCCGCTCTCCACCAGGCGGTAGCCGATGCCCCACTTGGTCTCGATGGCAAGGCGCGCCTGCGCGCCCGAGAGCTTGCGCCGCAGGCGAGAGACCGCCGCCTCGAGTGCATTCGCGCTGCCGGCATCCTCGAGCGCATAGAGGCGGTCCTCCAGCCTGTCCTTGGTGATCACCTGCCCAGGCACCCGCATCAACTCCTCGAGCAGAGCCGCCTCGCGGCGCGTCAGATCGAGAGGCTTACCGAGGGCGAAGGCCTGCCGGGTGACGGTATCGAAGGTGAGGCCCCCCAGGGAGTATCGGGTCTCGCGGCGGCTGCCGGCGCGGCGCAGCACGGCGCGCAGGCGCGCCTCGAGCTCGAGCAGGTTGAACGGCTTCACGATGTAGTCGTCGGCGCCGGAGTTCAGGCCGCGCAGCCGGTCATCAACGCTGTCGCGAGCCGTCACGATGATGGCCGGAAGATCCGGCTGGTGATCGCGCAGTGATGCAAGCAGCCGCATCCCATCGGTGTCCGGCAGACCGAGATCGAGCACGGCGGCGTCCAGCCGCGCGACACGGGCGGCCGAGAGCGCCTGCTCACCGCTCCCCACCGCATCGACCGCGAACCCGCGCTCGCGCAGGTGATCGGCGATCATCTCGCGGATCGCCTCGTTGTCCTCGACCAGCAGCACTCTCATCAGGCTTCGGCTCCGGCGCGCATAATGCGCCAGATGCCATATTATCCCGGCAATGCTGACCAAGTGCTGACTACGCTGGCGGGGGCCCCCGGTCATCCTTCGCGGTCCCCCACCTCCGTGAGACCCGTATGTGCGTGGGACAGGGCGCCCGCAGGCCCGTCAGGACTTGGTCAGCAATGGCTGCCAAGGTATTGGAATCGGGCTCCCGTGGGAGCCTAAATCCCTGTGTGAGTTTCGGAAAGGCGATCACCCGATGTCTGCGAATGGCGATTCGAGCAGCGCGGTTTCCCGGAGCCCGAAAAGTCCGCTTCGGCAGTGGCTTGCGAGCGGCGGGCCGCTGCTGCGCGCGCTTTCGACGGCGCTCGCCGGTGCGGCATTGCTCGGTGGCTGCGCGGTCTACCACGCGCTTCCCCTGGCGAAGGCCCCGCACCTCGCCGGCGGGCTTTCCGGACTGCGTACGCAGGTGCCCGCATTGCATCCGGGCGCGGCGCCGCGGCGCATCGCGACGGACAAGCCGCTGACACTCGGGGATATCGGCTTGCTGGCCGTGCTCAATGATCCGCAGCTGCGCGCACAGCGCGGCGAGGCGGATCTGGCCCAGGCGGGTCTTCTGCAGAGCTCGCTCCTGCCGAACCCCTCGGTCAACTTCAGCTATGAGGCGCTGCTCGGGGGCATCGGTACTTCCGGTTGGGCGGCCTCGCTCTCGCAGGATGTCAAGTCGATACTGACATACCACACCCGAGTGAAGTCGGCCCATTTCCTCGTGCGACAAGTGAATGCCGACCTGCTGTGGCAGCAGTGGCAAATCGCCCAGAAGGCGCAGCTCCTCGCGCTCGATCTATACTGGAGGCGTACCTCCGTCGATCTCAGCCGGCGTGAGGTGCAACTCATCGGCCTGGAGGTGCGCCAGGCCCGGGAGGCCGCCCGGGAGGGCAGCCTCGATTTCACCGCGCTAGCGCCGCTGCTGGCCGCCAAGGCTTCCGCGGACAAGACACTCGCGGCGGCATCCCTCGCGCAGATGCAATCCTGGCAGGCGCTCGATGCACTGCTCGGGCTCGAGCCCGACGTACGCTTCAAGATTGCCGCACCGAGTCTGTCGCCGCCGCCGAAGCACCTCGGGCCGCTGCTCGCGAGCCTCCCGGAGCGTCGCCCCGATCTGGTGGCGCTCAGGCTCGGCTACCGGTCCGCGGACGAAGATGTGCGCACGGCCATCATCGGTCAATTTCCGGCCTTCGCGTTGGGCGGAATCTGGGAGGACGATAATGGCAACGTGCGCAACGCAGGCCCCGTCGCGAATTTCGATTTACCGATTTTCGACCGCAATCAGGGGCAGATCGCGATCGCCCGTGCCTCGCGCCTGGCGCTGCACGAGCAGTACCAGGCCCGGCTCGATGCGGCCGTGGGGGCGGTGAAGGGGCTGGCCGCACAGATCCAGCGCCTGAAGCGCGATGTGAGCGTCGCGCAGCGCGCCGCCGCCGCCGCCGCCGCGCTGTCGAGTTCCGCCGAGCAGGCCTACGCACACAGCGCGATTGATCAACGCGCGCTCGCCGATTATGAGACCACGGCCCTCAACCGGGAGCTCGAGGCGGTGGCCCTCGCCCGAGCGCTCGGCGAGGCCGAAATCGTCATGACCGTGGAGCTTGCGCGCGGGCTTCCCCAGGCTCGTATCGCTCCACCGCAAACTTGAGAGAAAACCAAGCCATGAGTCTTCGAGCGATGTCACGGGTTATCTGCCTTGCGATTGCCGCGATGCTGGCTCTGCCGCCGGCGCTCGCCGCCGGCGCCGGCTCGGGCCCCAGCGCGCTGGTCACCCTCACACGGCTGAAGGAGGGTAGCCTGCCGAGCGTCCTTACCGCCTATGGGGTGGTGCGCGCGAGCAATACGGGCGGAAAGTCGCTCATGGCGCCGGGGTCGGCGGTGGTCGGGGCGGTGGAGGCGCATCTCGGTCAGCCGGTGCGCGCCGGCGAACCCCTGGTGACGCTCACGCCGAGCTCGCAGTCGGGCGCAGCCTACCAGCAGGCGAAGTCGGGCCTCGCGGTGGCGGACAATCTGCTCAAGAACACGCGCCAGCTCTTCAAACTGCACCTGGCGACCAGCCAGCAGCTCGCCCAGGCAGAGAAGTCGCAGATCGATGCGCGCGCGGCATTGATTGCGCTGCAGGCATCGGGAGCGGGAGGCGGCCACGTGGTGCGTGCGCCGTTCGCGGCGGTCGTGACGGGACTGTCGGTTCACCCCGGGGATATCGTCAGTGCGGGTACCCCGATGCTGACCTTGGCCGCGCCCAATCGGCTGGTCCTCGCCGCCGGCGTGGTCCCCGCGCTCGCTCTGCGGATCCACATTGGGGATCCGGCGGCGGTGAGGGCGACCGGCACCAACCAGTGGCTCAAAGGTACCGTCGTGGTGTGCGGCGCGGCGACCGATCCGAGCAATGGGCTGGTGCCGGTGCAGGTCGCGCTGCCCCCTGGGAGATTTCTGCCCGGCGAGTTCGCCGTGGCCCGCATTACCACCGCTCAGGTGCGCGGCTACGTGGTGCCGCACAAGGCGATCCTGATCAACGAGAGTGGCGCGACCTACGTGGTCCAGGCGGTCAACGGCATCGCGCACAAGGTTCCGGTCCGGGTGCTGGATGAGATCAACGCCAAGAACGTCATCTCCGGCGCTCTCGATCCCAACGCGCCCGTGGTGCTCACGGGCAATTATCAGCTCGAAAACGGCATGAAAATCCGGCTCGCCGGGCCGGCCAGGATCGGGGCCACTCGGTGAGCTTCTCATCCTGGGTCGAGCATCACCGGCGCTCGCTGATCACCGTCGCATTCGCGCTCTCGCTGGCTGGGGCGTTCGCTGCCATCTCGCTCCCGGTCGGCCTGTTCCCGGTCACGAGCTTCCCCCGCATTCGTGTC
>DAIDHH010000183.1 GCA_027452045.1 Gammaproteobacteria bacterium | reverse complement strand
CGCGCGCAGCGCGAGCGGGTCGAGGAGCTCAAGCGCAGGCTTCGCACCGTGGAGGAGGAGCGCGCGCGCGAGCTGTTGTCTCTGGCCGATCAGCTCGTGCGCCGCAGCATCTGGATCGTGGGCGGCGACGGCTGGGCGTATGACATCGGCTCCGCGGGCCTCGATCACGTGCTCGCTAGCGGCCGCGACGTGAATATCCTGGTGCTCGACACCGAGGTGTACTCGAATACGGGCGGACAGGCCTCGAAAGCGACGCCGCTCGTCGCGGTGGCGCGATTCGCCGCAGCCGGCAAACGGACCGCGCGGCGCGACCTGGCGCTGCAGGCGATCGCCTATGGCAATGTGTACGTCGCGCAGGTCGCGATGGGCGCCAATCCACAGCAGACACTGCTCGCGTTCCGAGAGGCGGAAGCGTACCCGGGCACCTCGCTCATCCTCGCCTACAGTCACTGCATCGCGCACGGCTTCGATCTGCGCTACGGCCTGCGCCAGCAGCGCCTGGCGGCCTCGAGCGGCTACTGGCCACTGTTTCGATTCAACCCCGCGATGCGCACCGTGGGCGCACGCCCCTTCCGGCTCGATTCGCTGCGCCCCACGATCCCGTTCCAGGACTATGCTTATCGGGAGCTGCGCTACCGGACGCTCACCGAGACCGATCCGCAGGCCGCCGCGGCGCTGCTCGCACAGGCCCAGCACGTGGTCACGGAGAGATACCGGTTGTACGAGGAGCTCGCTACCCGCAGCGGGGAGAGCTTCCATCCCGCACGGAGCGTGCCGCCGCAGGCGACGTAGGATCATGGGCATTCATAACTCAGACGTTGCCGATGCCTTCGATGAGATCGCGGACCTGCTCTCGATCGAGGGCGAGAATCCCTTCCGCATCCGCGCCTACCGGCGCGCGGCGCGGATCGTGCGCAGCCTCCCCAGGGAGCTTGCCGAGATGCACGGCGCGAGTGAATACGATGCGATACCGGGCATCGGGGAGGATCTCGCGAAGAAGATCGTCGAGCTCATCGACACGGGACGCCTGAAGGCACTCGAGACGTTGCGTCGCAAGGTGCCGCCGCAAACCCGTGAGCTGCTCGGCCTGCCGGGCCTTGGTCCGGTGCGCGTGCGAGCCCTGATGAGCGAGCTCAAGGTCGCAAACCGGCGGGATCTCGAGCAAGCCATCGTCGCGGGCCGGCTCAAGACGGTGCACGGCTTCGGAGCGGGCATTCAATCGCGCCTCGAGGCTGCCCTTGCCAGGCGTGAGCCGGCCAACGGGCGGCTGCAGCGGTCGGTGGCGGCGCAGTATGCGAAGCCCCTGCGCGCGTACCTCGCCTCCCTTCCGGGGGTTTCTCGAGTCGAGATCGCGGGAAGTTATCGCCGGGGTCGCGACACCGTGGGGGATCTGGATGTGCTCGTCTGCGCCGGGCGAGGCGCCAAACCGCTCGAGGCGCTGCGCGAGTATGCCGATCTGCGCGAGATCTCCGCTTCCGGAGCGACCAAGGCGAGCGGTATCCTTCGCAATGGCCTGCAGGTCGACGTACGGGTCGTTCCGCAGCGCAGCTTCGGCGCGGCACTGCATTATTTCACCGGGAGCAAGGATCACAACGTCCACATGCGCCGAATGGCTCAGGAGCGGGGCTGGAAGCTCAGCGAGTACGGTCTGTTCGATGGCAAGCGGCAAGTGGCCGGAGCGACCGAAGAGAGCGTATACCGGGCCCTGGGACTCGCGTTCATACCGCCGGAGCTGCGTGAGGATCGGGGGGAGATCGAGGCGGCTGCGCGCAATGCATTGCCCGAGCTCATCGAACGCACGGATCTCAAGGGGGACCTGCATGTGCACACCGACGCTTCGGACGGAATGGATCCGCTCGAGCGCATGGTGGCCGCCGCGCAGGCGCAGAAGCTGTCCTATATCGCGATCACCGATCACGCCAAGCACCTTGGCATCGTCCACGGACTCGATGCCGAGCGGCTGGCCCGCCAGGCCGATGCCATCGATGCGCTCAACGAGACGTTGCGAGGCTTCACGATCCTCAAGGGCGCGGAGGTGGATATCCTCGAGGACGGGCAGCTCGCGCTGCCCGATGCAGCGCTCGAGCGCCTCGATGTGGTCGTCGTGGCCGTCCACGATCACTTCGATCTTCCCGAGAGCAGGCAGACGAGGCGCATTCTGCGGGCGCTCGAGAGGCCTCGCGCCTCGGTGCTCGCCCACCCGAGCGGCCGCCTGATCGGGGAGCGCGAGCCGTATGTCTGTGATTTCGGGAAGATATTCGACGCGGTGCGCGAGCGCGGCGGGTGCCTCGAGGTGAACGGACAGCCCTCCCGGCTCGACCTGACCGACAGCCTCATCAAGGCCGCGGTCGAGCGTGGCGTACGCCTGTCGCTCGCAAGCGATGCGCACTCGGGCGATCAGCTGGCCAATCTCGATGGCGCGATCCGCCAAGCGCGCCGCGGCTGGGTGACCCGGCGCAATGTCCTCAACACCCGGCCGGTGGCCGAGGTGCGCTCGGTGCTGCGGTCGTGAGTGCGCAGAGCGCCGCAGCGAGCCATCGCCGGGAGCGGCGCGACCGGAGCACCGCCACTGTGAGCGTGCACGTGCACAACCTGGCGCAGATGTTCAACTCGCTCGATCCCTCCCCCTTCTGGGATCGAGACCTCGATCGCGAGGCGGCGGAGTTCATCGAAGAGGAGTTCAGCGACAAACGCGGCGCGAGGCAGTGGCGGCTGATCGTGCACGCAAGCGAAGGCGCGGACCTGACAGCCGACCTGCACAGCGCCGTGGGACGCTACTATCAACGAATGGCGGGCTCCACGCGCCGACTTCTGCGCGAGCAGATGAAATTGGGACAGTTGTCCCTGCTCGGCGGATCGGTGATTTTCCTGCTCAGCATGAGCGCGCGGCGAATTTTTTCCACTCTGCTCCCGCACGGCACGTCCCGCCTGCTCGATGAGGGTCTGATCATCCTCGCCTGGCTTGCGCTGTGGCGCCCCGCCGAATCGCTGGTGTACGGGTGGGTGCCGCTGTGGCGCAAGTGGAAACTGTATCAGCGCCTTGCGGCCATGCACGTCAGTGTCCGTGTTGGAAAGGCGCATGCCGGGAGCGGGCAAGTTCCCGGAGCGCAACAGGAGGCGTCGGCACCGCCGTCCAGCCCGTCCGCGACGGGGGACGAGCAGCCTCTGGCTTGAAGGGGACGGACCGATTGCCACGCTCGCGGTGACGTCTGCCACGTGCAATCCTAGTGCGGCGCCCGAAAAATAAATCTCGGGGAACCTCTGGCCAGCTTCGTGACTCGGTAGATATTATTACGTAGTGAAGCTCGCGCCAGCCGGACGGTATGCTTGCTCCGTCTCGTTGGTTGATTCCCCACGCCAGAGCGCGGCGTCCCGTTCGCGGGCGCTGCGAGAGGATAGTGGCCGCATGAGAAAGTCAAACGGTGTCTGGGCCATCGTCCTCGCGGCCGGAGACGGCAGGCGGCTGAGACGGCTCACCACGACGCGCAGCGGTCTGGCGATCCCCAAGCAGTTCTGCTCGCTCGAGCGCGGTCCCTCGCTCCTGCAGGAGGCGATCGAGCGCGCATCGCGCATCGCCGATCGCGAGCGCATCTGCCCGATCGTCGCGGCGCAGCATGAGCAGTGGTGGCGCGATCAGCTGCGCGGTGTGCCGCGAGACAACATCATCGTGCAGCCCGACAACCGCGGTACCGCCAACGGAGTGCTGCTGCCGCTGCTCACGATTCTCGAGCGCGATCCGCAGGCGCGGGTCGTGCTGTTGCCTTCGGACCATCATGTGCGCGATGAGTGGCGCCTCGCGCACTCGCTCAGCTTCGCGGCGGCACCGTCCGGGACCCCTCGTCCGCAGATCGTGCTGCTCGGGCTCGAGCCGCGCTGCGCGGATACGCAGCTCGGATACATCGTGCCCCGTCCCGAGGAGGGACGAACCGATCACGGGGTGGAGCGGTTCGTGGAGAAGCCGGACGCGATGTGCGCGGCGGCGCTGGTGCAGCAGGGGGCGCTCTGGAACACGTTCATCATCGCGGCGGATGCGCCGGCGCTGCTCACGCTCTTCGAGCGGCGCTGCCCGGATATCGTTGCCGCCATGCATGCGGCCCTTCGTGCCACGCCGGGGGGGCGGCGGCCCGATGAGGCTATCGCGGCGCTCTATCGGCTGCTGCCGGAGCTCGACTTTTCGCGCTCGGTGCTGCAGGGGCAGGAGGCCTGTCTGCGGGTGCTGAGCGTGCCGGAGTGCGGTTGGAGTGACCTTGGGACACCCGACCGGGTCGCCGAGGCGCTCGATGGGCTGCGGCGGTGCGACAGCAGGCCCGTGCGCCCCGTTGACAGAGGCGTGCTCTTGAGTCTCGCCGCCCAGCATCACCAGCTGAGCGCCGCCGCCGCGCGGCAATAGTCAGCGCCGGCCTTCGTGGCCTGCCTGGGCGCCCATCAGGCTGGCGAGCTCCATCAGCTCGCTTGCGACCGCGGGCAGCAGATCGTCGAGCGCCACGATGCCGAGCAGCGCTCCGGAAGCATCGACGACCGGGGCGCGGCGGACGCAGCGGGCATTCAGGGCCCCGATGGCCTCGGTCAGCCCGAGATCGGTGCGCAGCACCAGCGGATCGGGCGTCATGATCTCCCCCACCGTGAGCAGATACAGGTCGGCCCCGCGGCGTATCTCCCCGCGCACGATGTCGCGGTCGGTCAGGATGCCGATGGGATGGCGCAGCGGATCGCCGCGCTTCACGATGATCAGGGCGCCCACGTGCCGATCACACAGGAGCCGCGCCGCATCGGCGAGAGGCTCGTCGCGGAAGGCGGTCTGCGGCTGGGGTGAGTATAGATCGCGTATCTTCACGGCCGTCACCATAATCACCTCCGGTGGCGGTGCGCCATCCGCATTGATACGCATTGGCGGGCCCGTCCCGCTGTGTCGAACTTGCGGTGACCCAACAGCGCCGTGGAGGGGATCATGAACGTCGGCAGTCTCTGCAGCCGCCCGCCGGTCGCCGCGCCCACCGGGGCGCCTCTCTCGGATATCGCGCGGCTGATGCGGGAGCGGCACGTGGGGGCGGTCGTGATCACCGAGGGCGATCCGCAGCGACCGCGTGTGGCGGGCATCATCACGGACCGGGACATCGTGTGCGCGCGGGTCACGCGGACGGAGGATCTCTCGAGTATCAGTGCCGGGGAGATCATGACACCGCATCCCCTCGTCATCGCGGAACAGGACTCGGTCGGGGCGGCAGTGGGCCATCTGCGCGCGCGCGGGGTCCGCCGCGCGCCCGTGGTGTCCTCGGACGGTGTGCTCATCGGGTTCGTCTCGGCCGACGATCTGCTCGCCCATCTGGCGAGGCAGATCGCGGCCATGGCCGGCATCGTCGCCCAGCAGATCCGCAGGGAAAATACCTGAGGGGCCGGTCCCGGGCCGCCTAAGGCGCAGGCAGGCGCGCCGCGCCCGATTCCGCGACCCGGCGCGATAGGGCCAGGATGGTGGCAGAGGCGATCACCACCAGACGCACGGTGCCATCGAGGTAGGGCGCGACGTGCAGCTTCTGCGAGGCCTCGAGATACAGAAGCACCGTGACGAGTCCGCGCGGGGCGATCCAGGTCAGGGCCGAGGCGAGTCGCCTGTCGATCACGCGAAGGAGCAGGCGGCGCACCCCGTAGATCACCGCGAGGATGATCGCGGTGGCCAGCCAGGAGCGGGCGACCGCGAAATCCGTCGCAGGGCCCGAGGATCAGCGCGCCGGGTCGCTGATTTTCAAGCGCAGCAGGGCGGTGCGGTTGCGGCTGAGGTCCGCTCCAGAGCGGACCGTGGGATAGGGCACCCCGGGGTTCAGGCCCTGCCAGTAGATCTTCTCGATGTAGGGGGCGGGGTTGTCGTCTTCGCGGGAATAGTTCATGCCCCGGGTCACCCGCGCCCAGTAGGCGGCCGTGTGCTTGAATCGGTACGCACCCCGGTCCGCAGTGCGGTGGCCTCCCGTGAAGGCGGCCGCGAACGGCGCCGGCTCGATCGCCTCGTAGCGCCAATGCTTCCGCTTCAGATCGAATACCGCCGACATCGGGCGCTGGTAGGCATCGTAGATTGACAGGTGCCCGATGCCGAGGATGTCTTCAATCGTCGTCAGCACATTGACGGTCGAGTAGCGCTCACTGACCACCGCGTGATGTTTGACATACGGACCGACGAAATAGCAGACGCTGCGATGCGCATCGACATGATCCGGGCCATCCTGCGCATCGTCCTCGATGACGATGATCAGCGTGTCGTCGGCGTACGGGCTGTCAGCCACCGTCTGAACGAGGCGGCCGACCGCATAATCGTTGTCCGCGACCTGGGCTTCCGGCGTGTCGAGGCCATCGATCGACTGGCCGAAGTCCCCGAGATGATCGCGCATCAGCCGCACCAGGCTGAGCGCCGGCAGGTTGCCGCGGGCGACGTACTGCCTGAACTCCCGGTCCCACTCCGCTTCGCGGTAGTAATCGGGAAAGCGCGTGTCGAAGCCCCGGAAGTAGGGGTCCGTCACGGGGGCAAGCTGCGGGTTCGCCGCAAAGGCGACCCGCGTGCGGGTCTCGTAGGGCATCGGCACGAGCGGCACGGGATGAGTCCGGTTGAAGTACGGGTTCAGATCGAGCATGAACCCGTAATTGCGCACGGTGAGGCCGGCCCGCATGGCCGCATCCCAGATGTATCCGCGCTCGCGCTCGCCCTGCGGGCCATCCGGCGCCGCCACGTTGGCCGTTCCGGGCAGGAGGTTGGGGTTGTCCGGGTAGCCCGGTTCCTCCTTGCGGCGCGCCGCGAGCGAGCCGATCGCGACGTCGACGTTGCGGTTGTCCCCCTCCCAGTCGTAGGAGAGCCCGCGATGGGCGTAATTGATCGCAAGCTCCTTGGCGCCCAGGTCCGACTCCATCGCCGAGGTGCTCCAGGGCCAGCCATTGCCGCTCACCTCGCCCGTGTCGTAGAAGTTGTCGAGCGTCACGAACTCGAGCGCGAGCGCATGGGCGTTCGGGGTCACGGCGTGTCCGAATTCCGCAAGACGCGGATCGCCGTTGCCAACCTGAAGATCGCCGAGTTCCTGGTCGTAGGTGCGGTTTTCGCGCACGATGTAGATGATGTGCCTGATGCGCCGATGCAGCGCCTGCATCAGGCGGCGGTCTGCGGCATTCTCCCTGACATACAGGTGGTCGTTGGCCGCGACGGTGCGGGTGAGCTCGGAGAGGTCGCGGCCACGGGGTGTCGGCAGGCTGAGGAAGCCGGCCTTGGAGAGCTGCAGGATGTACTGATTGGAGGAGCGGCAGCGCGCCCGCCGCGCGCTGCCGAGCTGGCTGGTGTCGCAAAACCTCGTATTCGCACCCGGGATGCTCTTGCCGTTGACGACATAGAGCATCTTGCCGTCGCCGCTCACGCTCACGGAATTCGGCCAGTATCCGGTCGGGAACAGGCCGATGACATGAGGGTCGTGGGTCCGCAGCGAGAGGATTGCCACGGCGTTCTCGCCTCCATTGGTGACGTAGAGCCGTTTGCCGTCGGGCGAGAGGGCGAGGCTGTTGGGGTCGACGCCGTGATAATAGGCGCCGGGGCGCATCAGGGCGGGTGGGGCGATCGTGCGGATCACGTGCACCACACGATTGTCGGCCGTGTCGATGACCGAGACGACGTCGTCGTTGTCGCTCACCACGTAGAGGCGCGATCCGGAGCGGTTGAGCGCCATGCGATTCGGGTTGCCCTGGACGGGAATGCGCGCGGTGACGACGGGTCTGGCGCGCGAGAGGTCGAGGACGATGACCTGCCGATCGCGCATGCTGGACACGTACGCGGTACGATTGCCTTTGATCGCCACCCAATACGGGTAGGTTCCCCCGGGGCGTCCTCCGCCGGGCTGCAGGGACAGGCCGATGGGCGCCCCGCCCGCGAGGCCGTGCGCGAGCGGCACGACCGAGACCGAGTCATTGTAGAAGTTGGCCACCACGAGCTTCGAGCCGTCGGCCGAAACGGCGACGCCGGCCGCCTCGGGTTTGACATCGAGGCCCTTGCCTTTGCGGTGACCGAGCCTGATGAGCGCCGAGGCGTCTTCGGACCACCGGCCGCGGCGGCGCACGAATACATGCACATCGTCATCGACGCCACCGGAGACGTAGAACCGCCGGCCGTCGGGTGAGAATGCGATGCCCATGTAGGTATTGGGCACCCGCAGCACCTGCTCGGGTCTCGGCCGGTCCCGGCTGATGTCGTAGACGAACACGTACTCTTCGGAGTCGGACGGAATCATCCGGCCGAGCCGATCGTAGATCCGGTTGTAACCGCTGGTCAGAACGAGCAGGGTCTTGCCGTCGGGGCTCGTGAGCGTGGTGACGGCCTGGCCGGCGAGGTGGCCGGGGAAGCGGCGCAGGTGGGGATTGAGGTGAGAGAACGCGGCGCCGGCGGCCGCCTCCGGGGTGATTCTCAGGCCCGAAGGGGCGATCGGGAGAGACGCAGGACCGGCTGTCGCGAGCGCCTCTCGTGGCGCGGCGGCCAGCACTGCGAGCCCGGTGACGAGCAAGAGGGCTGAAGTTCTCCGGCATCGCATGCGCATCGCTCCCCGCAAGGCTGATGAGCGGCGTAGCTTACAGCGCGCAGGCGGGGCGCGAAACCGCCCGGAACGCACCGTCACGGCGCCGTCATCGAGTTGTCACGAGAATGCAACGCGCGACGCCCGCGGAGGTTTCGCCGAGATTGGCGCCCCGGCGGTTCTTGCGCCCGCTCACCGCCGTGCTGCGGATGGCGCCGGGCCGCCGACGGCGTAGACTCTCGCACATCGCCTGCCACCCGGGAGATGCTCATGAGCAAGATGCGAGCCGTTCAGGTCCCCAGAGCCAATGCACCCTTCGAGCTCATCGAGCGTGAGATTCCAGAGCCCGCCCGCGGTCAGGTGCGCATCCGCGTGCAGGCGTGCGGCATCTGTCACAGCGATTCCTTCACCAAGGAGGGAATTTTCCCCGGGTTGCACTATCCGCGCGTGCCGGGCCATGAAGTCGTGGGACTGATCGATGCGGTGGGGCCGGAGGTTGCCGGCGCAAGGCCGGGCATGCGCGTCGGTGTCGGCTGGCAGGGCGGGTATTGCGGTCATTGTGCCTCGTGCCGGCGCGGGGATTTCATCACCTGTCAGCAGGGCCAGATTCCCGGAATCACCTATGATGGCGGCTACGCGGACTACATGCTGGCGCCCGTCGAGGCTCTCGCCTCGATTCCGCAGGAGCTTTCTTCGGTCGACGCCGCGCCGCTCATGTGTGCCGGCATCACGACGTATAATGCGCTGCGACACTGCGGCGCCCGCGCAGGTGATCTGGTCGCCGTGCTCGGTATCGGGGGCCTGGGGCATCTTGGAGTGCAGTTCGCCGCCAGGATGGGCTTTCGCACCGTTGCCATCGCGCGCGGTGCGGACAAGGGTCTGCTCGCGAAGCGGCTCGGCGCCTGGCACTATATCGACAGTTCGACGCAGGATATGGCGGCCGAGCTCACCCAACTCGGCGGCGCGCGCGCCATTCTCGCGACCGTCACCGACGCCAAGACCATGTCCGCGGCCGTCAACGGACTCGGTGTCGATGGACGGTTGATGATCGTCGGGGCCTCGGCCGAGCCGATCGAGGTGCCTCCGATTGCCCTCATCGCGGCCAGACGCTCTCTGCAGGGATGGCCGTCGGGGACCTCGAGCGATTCCGAGGACACGCTCGCCTTCAGCGTGCTCGCGCAGATCCGGCCGATGATCGAGCAATACCCCCTCGAGCGGGCCGCCGAGGCCTACGATCGCATGATGAGCGGCAAAGCGCGGTTTCGCGTCGTGCTCACCATGTCCTGAGACCGCGGCCGCGGGATCCGCCTCAGGAGGGCGTGGGCGGCTCCTGCGAAGCTCTCTCCGATGGGGGCGCCTGCATCTGCACGCGTGTCACCGGCAGCGCGAGCTGCCCGCCATGCTCGCCGATGATTCGTGCGGCATTGAGCAGCACATCCTCCTGAATGGCGAGCGATTCGGCCCACCAGACGGTGTTGGCGAAGCAGTAGATCAGGATGTCGAGCGAATGGACGCCGTAATTGGTGAAATGGACGAATTCGCCCTGCACCTTGCCCTGGACGTGATCGAGGCGCGGATGGTTGGCGATGTAGGCGCGCAGGTCCGCCAGGATCGCAGGGAGCCGCTCCACGTCCGAATAGCGCAGCGGCAGGGTTTGCTGAATGCGCCTCGCCTGCATGCGTGGGGGCGTCTCGACCACGCTCGTGTTGAATACGTGGTTCGGAACGTAATACGGGTACGTATCGAACCCCCGCAGTCTCGTGGAACGCCAGCCGATGTGCTCGACCGTTCCGGAGATGTTCAGCGAGGGCAGCACGATCCATTCGCCGATCTTGAACGGCTGATCGAGGTAGATCACCACCGCGCCAAAGAGATTGGACACCACGCCCTGGGCGGCGAAGCCGACGGCGATGCCCGCGATGCCGCCGATGGTGAGCAGGCTCGCGATCGGAAAGTGCAGCGTGCGCAGGATCATCAATCCGATGAGCGTGACGACTCCCAGCCGGGCGGACTTCCCGAGGAGGTCGTAGAGCATCGGGTCGAGCGTGCGCGCGCGCGGGTGCTGCACGAGCGGATAGATCTCGATGAGGTTCCAGCCCGCCCAGCCGAGCACCGCCAGAATCCCGACGCGCAGCGAGGGGTCGAGGATGCGGGAGAGCACCGGAGCGTGAATGCGCTCGTTGATTTGGGTGCCGATCAGATACGCGGCGCACAGCATGATGAGCGCCAGGGCCGGGGAGTGAGCGGCGCGATATAACGCCTCGCGAAAGGCGCTCACGCGGCCCGACGCTCTATTGATGAGCCTGAGACCGCTCAGGCGCAGCAATAGGAACAGGATGGCGGCCGCGAGCGCGATGAGCGCGGCGTGAATGATCAGGCTCCGATACAGCTCGAACCACTTCGCTGCAAGCATGGGCGGGCCTCGGCGAAAGGAGGATGGTCCAGGTGTTGGTGCGCCGCGACACTTGCGCCTCGGCGCACCGTTCCCTCAGCATACACGCGGTGGCGGCCGCTCGGCAGGGCTGATCCCGTAGCGCGTCCCGAGCGCGTTGGTCGAGCCGAGCGTCGATGCAGGGATCGCCGGCCTTCAGGCGTGAAGCCGAGACCGGGCCGGAATTTTCAAGGCATCGGGGGCCCGCTCCCCGTTCTACAGATCAAGCACCAGCCTCGTGTCCCGGGCGCGCGAGCAGCATGGCAGGAATCGATCGCCGCGGGCGCGCTCTTCGGTGCTCAGGAACAGATCGCGGTGATCCGGCTCCCCGGCGACGATGCGCACCATGCACGAGCCACAGACTCCCTGGCCGCACGAAGATTGGACGGGAAGGCCGGCTGCGAGGAGCGCCTCGAGCGCGCTCTGCCGTCGTCCGACGTGGATGATTTTGCCCGTACCCGCGATCTGGATGTCGAATGCGACGTCGTCCTCGCGGATCTGTCCGGCGCCGCCGAAGTATTCGCGATGGATGTGACTCTCGGGCCAGCCGAGCTGCCGCGCCGTCCCGATGACCCCGTCCATGAATCGTTTCGGTCCACACGCGTAGAGGTGCGTGTCAGGCCTCGGGGCCGCGAGCACGGCGCGCATGTCCAGACGCCGCGCCTGCGGTCCGGTACTGAAATGGCAGCGCACCCGATCGGCATACGGTGCGGCGAGGATTCGCTCGAGAAAGGGTGCTTGTTCCCGGGAGCGGGCGCAGTAGTGCATCTCGAAATCCGCCCCCTCGCTCGCCAGTTGCTCGGCCATGCAGAGGATGGCGGTGATGCCGATCCCGCCGGCGAGCAGCACGGAGTGGCTCGCCCGAGGGGCGAGCGGAAAATGGTTTCTCGGCGGGCTGATCTCGATGAGGGCGCCCTCATCGAGCTCATCGTGTATCGCGTGCGATCCTCCACGGGAATCCGAGGCGCGCAGCACGCCGATGAGGTAGTGGTGCCGCTGCGCAGGGGAGTTGCAAAGCGAGTACTGTCGGATGAGTGAAGGGCGAATGCGCACGTCGATGTGCGCTCCGGCGGTAAATGCCGGCAGTGGGCGTCCGAGCGGGTGCACGAGCTCGAAGGAGCAGACCCCTTGCGACTCCTCGCGGCGGCGCGCAATCCTCACCTTGAGCGGTTTGCTCGCCCGCTCGCGCGCCGTGCGCCTAAGATACGGACTCACGCCGGAGTACAGCATCACCGGAAGGCTGAGTGCCGCCAGAAAGAGCACCAACTGATAGGGCAGTCCGCCGACCAGTCCGGAGTGAAGCGCGAGCAGGTAGAGGTATATCTTTCGGCCGCGCGGCGTGCCGCTGCCATAGGGACTGCGGCGCAGGACCGATCCCGTGTACGCATCGAGATAGAGGTAGGATTTCGCCTCGGCGTGCGGAATGCCTCTTTCCCTCACCGTCACCGCGATGGGGTCAGTCGGCGCCACGGGATAATGGATATTCAACCAGCGGGCATCCGGAAAGGCGCGCATCGAGCGCACCCAGGCCGCCTGCATCGAGATGCGTGGGGCGCCGCGCGGCACCCGTGTGCTCGGCGGAGCCGGCATCGTGAGCGGTGAGCCCGCCGCCCAGCCGATGAGATCGCGCACCGGCTGAAATGCGAGCGGCAGGGCGGTCGTTGAGATCGCGAGCAACACCAGGAAGGTGTAGAGGCCGAGCACCTTGTGCAGGTTGATGGTGCGGGCCGTCCCGGGACGCTTTGGGTGGAAGGTCGCGGCCGCCATCAGCCGCTCACCCCCTCGCGGCCACCAGAGGACCACTCCGCCGATGAGCAGCAGCGCGAGGAAGAGCGCGTCGCAGATTCCGGCGATGGGCTTGCCGCCGCTCAGAAAGCGAAAGCGATGCAAGCCATCGAAGAAGCCGAAGAGCCCGCCGTACTGATTCTGGGTCCCGAGCACCGCGCCCGTGCACGGATCGAGATAGACTAGATCGTCGTTCGAGAACTTCACGGCGGTCGAGGCGGTGGCCGCGGCGGTCACCTCGATGCTGTAGAGGGTATCGCCCGGATGCGCGGCGCGCGCCAGCGCGGCAAGCCGATCGAGCGGCAACGGATCGTGACAGGCCGGGACGGTCAACAGTCGGGAATAGACGATGCGCTCGAGCTCGGGGCGCATGACGAAACTCGCGCCGGTGAACCCGAGAAAGGCGACCACGATGCCCACGCTGAGTCCCGACCAGGTGTGCAATCGATTCAGCTGCTTGCGGAAGGTGCTGTTCACGGCGGCCGCGGGATGAGGGGCATGCCCGTGCAATGTACCGGACTCCCCGAGGGCCGCTCTAAACAAATCGGGCTATTCCCCCGGCTGCGGGGCTCCCGGGCGAGAGCCTGGCGGGCGCCGAATGCGCAGTGCATGCGACTTAAGGGTGCGCAATGTGAGACCTCGGTGCCCTGAGCGCGGCGCGTGAGTCGCGCGGCCCGCCTGAGCGTGTACGTAAGGAAGATCTTGCCCCGGATCGGGAACGATGATCGATGCCAGAGCCCCTGTACTTCCACTCCTGAAATGCGATGTGCCCGATCCGCGAATCGTGCCGATGTAATACGCGACTCCCGTGCCAATCGTGAGTGTCCGGCGTGCCGGGCTGTGGCATGCTCCCCAAGCGAGCGTCTTCTGCCGGAGGGCCATTGCGTGAGTCAGACCGACCTGCTCTTTACCCTCGCCGAACTGCAGGCGGCATCCGAGCGCGTACATCGGGTCGTGCCGTCTACGCCCCAGTACGCCTGGCCTCGATTGGCGGCGGCAACCGGGTGCCGGGTCTGGGTCAAGCACGAAAATCACACCCCCACGGGCGCGTTCAAGGTGCGGGGAGGGATCGTGTACATGGACGCACTGTGCCGCTCGAATCCGGCGAAGGGTGTCATTACCGCCACTCGAGGCAACCACGGGCAATCGGTCGCGTTCTCGGCGGCCCGCGCGGGACTTTCGGCCACGATCTACGTGCCCAAAGGCAATGCAGCCGATCAGAACGCCGCCATGCGCTCATTCGGCGCGACCGTCATCGAGCACGGCCGCGACTTCGACGAGGCGCGCGTGGAGTGCGCGCGGGTCGCGGCCGAGCGCGAGCTGCACTTCATTCCGCCGTTTCATCGAGATCTCGTGACAGGTGTCGCCACCTACGCGCTCGAGCTCTTTCAGGCTGTCTGCGCGCTCGATACGGTATACGTGCCCATCGGCATGGGCTCGGGCATCTGCGGTCTCATCACGGTGCGCGATCTGCTTGGTCTCGCCACTGAAATCGTGGGGGTCGTGGCCCGCAACGCTCCGGCCATGGCGCTCTCGTTCGAAGCCGGGCACCCGGTGCCGACCGAATCCGCCAGCACGTTCGCCGATGGCGTGGCCACGCGACAACCGGATGAGCGCGCATTCGCGGTGATCCGCCGGGGCGCCGCCCGGATCGTGCAGGTGGACGAGGATGAGATTGCCGAGGCGGTGCGTCTTTACTTTCACGCCACGCATCAGCTCGCCGAAGGCGCCGGGGCGGCGCCGCTCGCAGCGCTCATGCAGGAGCGGCAGCGGATGGCGGGCAAGACCGTCGCGGTGATTTTGACCGGCTCGAACATCGACGCGCCGGTGTATCAACGGATCCTCGCGGGCGAGACGCCGCGCGCCGGGTAGGCGCGCCGCACTGGCGGCGGCCTCAGGAGTCCGCGACCGGGTTGAAGTGCTCGACGTGGGGCGCTCGCTCGAAGAACGGTCCGATCATGGCGCGCCATTCGGCGAACGCCGGAGATTGCCGGAATCCCACCGTGTGCGCCTCGAGCGAGTCCCACTCGACGATGAGGACGAAGCGCCCCGGAGTTTCATGACAGGCGAGGATCTGGTGGCGGCGGTAACCGCCGGCCTTGGCGAGCACGGTGCGCGCCGCCCGGGCGATGGTCTCGCAGAAGGCATCGCGCGCCTCGGGGCGCACTTTGATGTCCGCAATCTCGATGGTCATTCTAACATCCTCGATGCTCCTGTCGCGGTGATCGGCAAGCGCGCACCGCCGCGGTCCCGGTGCGCGCGCTGGCCTTGAAAGCATTCCCGCCCCTCGGGCGCACAATGCCGCGCAAGCCGGTCAGGACGTGCCGCCATGCTCGGCCATCACCGGCCGGGTCACGCCCGTGGCGGTGAGAGTGCGGGTTGCGTTCGCGCTCGCGTAGATCCAAAGGATCTTCATGGGCTCGGTCTTGGAGAGATTGCGGAAGCGGTGCGAGACGCCGGGCGGGATGTACGTCACATCCTGCGGCTTGAGCTCGTACTCCATCCCGTCGATGTCGAGCGCCGCACGCCCCTCCATCAACACGACACTTTCCTCGCAGTTGTGGCTATGGAAGGGGACTTGCGCGCCTGCGCCGAAGGAGGTGTAGCCCGTGATGAAACTGGCGGCATCGACGGCCGGCGTCACGAGCGGTGTGGTGCATACACCCCCGCCGCGCTCGTGCCGGGGCAGGGTTTCGGGTTTGAGCAACGCAGCGTTGGAGGGGGTGCGAAGCGTCATGGCGGTTCCCTCGGGCGAGCCATGCCGGAGGGCTGGCCCGGCAAGCCTTAAGGTCAGGATATCATCTGGACTTGAAAAGGGTAACGCGAAACGGATAATGCCATTTTTCGCGTACCGCACCTTGCGCTCGAAGCCGCTCGGCCTTGCGCCGCCTGGCGGGCAGGAGGCCGCCATGGGAGACGAGGGCGCTGGTTGGCGCCAGGACAAGGAGCATCGCACGATGGCCGAGACCTCATCCTCGCATGGCATGCCTGTCGCGCTCGGCTTCGCCGCGATGCTGCTCTCGGTCGCGATCGCCGTGCCCATCCGGGCGGCGGCCCATGCCGCATCGTTAACCGCGATGAGCGCCAATCCATGCACTGCGGCCGCGAACGCCGCGCCGGGCGGGGCTTTCATGCACATGCTCCTGCACCCGGGAGCGCATTTTCACCTGCCACCGCAATCGGCGCAGCAGAAGGCGAGCGCGGCGCGCGCCGCCGATCGTGCGCAGGCGAAGGACTGGGCCGGCCTGTGCCGCTACCAGGCGGCGAACGAGGTTCTGAGGCATCCTCCACGTGTCGTATTCATGGGCGACTCGATCACCGACTTCTGGCAGTACGGGGATCCGGCCCTGTTCACCCACGGCGTCCTCGATCGCGGCATCAGCGGTCAGACGAGCGCACAGATGCTGGTGCGGTTCTGGCCGGATGTGCTCGCGCTGCACCCCAAGGTGGTGCAGATCATCGCGGGTACCAACGACATAGCGGGCAACACCGGTCCGACCCGCGAGCGCTACTACAAGGATGACAGCGAGGCGATGGTCACGCTCGCCAAGGCTCGAGGTATCCACGTCATCCTCGGCTCGATGCCCCCTGCGGCCCGCTTCTGGTGGGCGCCGAAGTACCGGCCGGCGCCCGAGATCCGCCGCCTCAATGCGTGGCTGAGACGATACGCGCGCGAGCAGCACCTGCGATTCGTCGATTACTACGCGCACCTGGTGAGCCCGCGGGGAACGTTCCGCCGAAGTCTCTCCAACGACGGGGTGCACCCGAACCGCAGAGGCTACGAGGTGATGAGCGCCCTCGCGCGCAAGGCCATCGCTCGCCCGTGGCCGCACTCGCCGGCGCGGGCCGCGCGACCCTAGCGGCTGCGCCGCCAACGCTCGTATCGGTCCCAGATGTAGCGCTGGTAGTCGGCGTTGGTTTTCAGAGGCGGCATCTCATGGTGCGCGCCCCCGGCATCAGGTAGCCCTGGGGCGTGTCGGGTCCGATCTTGAACACCGCGACCGGGTTGCCGTCCCGGTCGGTGTTGGACTGCCCGCCAGTGAGCCCTTCGAAGGGTTGCCCGTCAGGCGGTGAGGTGTCGGCATAGAGATAGCCGAGCATGTGATCGAAGGATCGGTTCTCGAGCATCAGGACGACGACATGCTCGATCGCGCCAAGACTGTTGGGCATGGAGCGGCACCTGCAGGCGGGCTTCGGGAATGCATCGGCGGGGCGGCGACGGTGGCCCTGCCATACGGGTCGTTCGTGACGGCAACATGAACGGCTATGGGTTCCATGCGTGGCCTCAGACCGTTCTCGTGCCGCTTCGGCTGTGCGCACCCGAGGTTGATGCGGGCGCATGACTCTCCTCGCCGCCGAGGGCCTTCAGGATCGGGCAGTCGGCCGGTTCACCATGGCCGGGACAGGTGTTGACCAAAGTGGAGAGCGCCTCCCGCATCCTAACGAGGGCGGCGATGCGCTCCTCGACGTCTGCGAGCTTTGTTTGCGTCGCTCGCTTGACCCGCGCGACGTCACGCGCCTTGGAGAGCGCCAGCAGCTCGCCGATCTCCTTCAGGGAGAAGCCGAGCACCTGGGCGCGCCGAATGAAGCGCAACCGCGTGAGCTCCTCATCGCCGTAGCGGCGGTAGCCGGACTCGAGCCGGCTCTTGGGAGCCAGCAGGCCGCTGCGCTCGTAGTAGCGGACGGTGTCGATGCGCACGCCCGCCCGTTTGGCGAGCGCTCCGATGCCGAGGGATGTCATGGTGTGCTCCCGATGAGGGGTCCCGATGCGCAGTCTGCGCCCTGGACCAAGGTCCAGGGTCAAGCCTATCGTCTCGAGCGGACGTTGGCCATGGGCCTGATCCCGCGCATCGGGCGCGGCCGGGCGGCGCGCGGGGGGCGGCCAAGGGTTAAGATGAGTCCTTCGATGGACAAGCCGGTTCGAGCAGACCCATGACCGATTCAACCTCTTCGGGGAAGCTTGCGCCCCGGACCACGAGCGATATTACCTGTCCGAAGTGCGGGGCGCGCCACGCGGAGGTCATGCCGACGGACGCCTGTATCTACTATTACGAATGCACTGCGTGTGGCGCCATGTTGACGCCGAAGGCGGGCGATTGCTGCGTGTTCTGCTCCTACGGCTCGCTGCCGTGTCCTCCCGTGCAGCTCGCGGGCCGATGTTGCGGCGAGGCCGAGGCAAGAGGGCGTTGAGGGTTGGCGTGCCGGATGAGGCGATGAGCGCGCGATCTCGCGCGGCCTCGAGCCCCAGGGGCTGGTTCAGGCATCAATCGGGTTCGGGCGACACCTATGACAGCGCTTCCAGCCACGCCGCGAGCGGCAGGATCTTGATACCGGCGCGCTCCTGCGGGCGATCGAGGTTGAGAACCAGCTGAATCGCTTCCTTCGGACTGAGCTTTCGGGAGTAGTAGCTGAGCGATGGGCTGACAACCTCATCCGAAGCCTTGACCTCGATCAGCCAGTGAACGCGACGGTTTTGAGTGACCACAAAATCCACCTCCCGTCCTTCGCGGTCGCGCAGATAGAAGAGCTCCCAGCTCTCCCCTCTGGCGTCTTTGCGAAACTGCGTGAATTTGAGCAGACAGCAAGCGACCAGGTTCTCGAGTTGAGCGCCGCCGGTCTCATCGTATGCCGCAGCGCAATCGAAGAAGTACACCTTGCGGTCCTTGCGTATGCTTCGCGACAGGCTTCTCGAGTAGGGCGGGAGGAGGAAGATGAGGTAGAGCTTCTCCAGGAGCTCGACCCAGGATTTGGCCGTCGGTGGGGAAATGCCGAGAGTCTGCGCGAGGTTGTCGTAATTTGCAGGTCCGCGGACGCGCTCGCGCAGCAATTCCACGAGGTCGGCTGGGCCGCGCCAGGAACTGACCCGAGAGAGATCACGCAAGTCTTCACGAGTGACAAGCTCCATCCTGTCGTTGCGCAGCCGTGCCGCTTCTCGCGGTTCGAGAAACGCCTCCGGGAATCCGCCTGCTTCGAGCAGCCGTGTCAGACGCGACCGCAGATCGAGCTGCGGAAGGAATGCTTTCGATTCGGCAACGTCGATCGGATGCAGCCGGTAGAAATAATTGCGGCCGGTGAGGGCATCGCCCGTGCGGCGGAACGCATCGAGCTTGGCGCTGCCCGTGACGAGCACCGGCGGACGGTTGTGATACTCGTCTGCAACCCCTTTCAGGAGATTTTTCCACTTGGGGGCCTTGTGGAGCTCGTCGAGGACCAGGAGCGATGCGTCTTTCGGCCAGGCCAGATCGCGGATGACGCGGCGGTCCTTGGTGATGTCCCAGTTGAGGTATACGCCGCGCTCGTCCAGCAGCGATTGGGCGAGGGTGGTTTTGCCGCACTGGCGTGGTCCGGCGAGGAGCACCATCTTGCGCTGCAGATCCCGTTTGAGCGAAGCGTGCAAATAGCGCATGCCGCTATTCTAAATGGAATCTTATTTTAGGCAAGGCGAAAGAAAAATACCCTTTACTTTAGCCAGATCGCGTTTCCCGTACACCGGAGCCGCGGATCTTGGCGGGTCGGCTGTCGATCCCAGGCGTCCGCCGAGGACCGTAGTCGAGCCTCAAGGCCCGATCGAGGGCGCGGCGAGCGGTGCGACGGCCTTGTGCGCGATTCACGAGAGGAGTTGGAAGGAGCCGCTTCGGAAGGGACCGGAAACGCTCCGGCGCTCATCCGTTGAGCCGGGAGGTGTGCGTAAGCCTTTGATATGAGGGCGCTCCTTGCGGGAATACCCGTCTCGTCCCTTTCGGGGGTGCCGCTCGGCGGGGTGCTCAAATGCGTTCCAGGCGCATCTCTGCGACCCTGCGGATTCGAATCCTCGCCCCGAGTGGAATATGCTGCCGCGCGGTCGGTCACCCATCTGTCCGGAATGGACAAGTGGCAAATTGGCGCTCCCTACGGGATTCGAACCCGTGTTACAGCCTTGAGAGGGCTATGTCCTGGGCCTCTAGACGAAGGGAGCGCTGACCGAGGGCCGGTTTCAGGAGCGCGGTATTATATGTATCCCAGTTCATTGCTCAAGCAGAAAGCGCAGAATTGAATTCTTCCCAAGAGCGCCTGAGCGCGCCCCCCACCCCACCGCGGGTCATTCCTCGGGCGGAGCATATCGTCTCCCGCTCCCATATCTCTCCGAACGCCCTGCGGGTGCTGTACCGCCTGCGCGACGCCGGTTTCCAGGCCTTTCTGGTCGGAGGCTGCGTGCGGGACCTGCTGCTCGGCCTCGACCCCAAGGACTTCGACGTCGCCACGGA
>DAIDHH010000182.1 GCA_027452045.1 Gammaproteobacteria bacterium | reverse complement strand
GACCGGCATCTTCTTGCCGGCCCGCAGGTAGATCGGCACATCGGCCCACCGCCAGGTGTCGATGTACAGCCGGGCAGCGACGAAGGTCTCGGTCGATGATCGGGGGTTCACTCCCGGCACCGAACGGTAGCCCGTGTATTGGCCGCGCACGATGTCCCCGGCCGCGATGGGACGCACCGCCTTCAGCAGCCGAACCTTCTCATCCCGCACCGCCTCGAATTGCTCGCCCGTCGGCGGATCCATGGCGAGGATCGCGAGCACCTGCAGCAGGTGGTTTTGGACCACGTCGCGCACGGCGCCGGTTGCATCGTAGAAGCGGCCGCGATCCTGCACCCCGGTGCCTTCGGCCATGGTGATCTGGATGCTGCGCACGTAGGTGCGGTTCCAGATCGGCTCGAACATCGGATTGCTGAAGCGGGTGTAGAGAATGTTCTGGACCGGCTCCTTGCCGAGGTAATGATCGATGCGAAAGATGGCCTCTTCCGGGAAGCTGCGGTGCAGGATCCCGTTCAGTTCGAGGGCCGAGGCGAGGTCATGACCGAAAGGCTTCTCGACCACCACGCGGCCGTTGGCGGCGCAGCCGCTCGCGGCGAGTCCTTCGACCACCGTTGCAAACAGGTCGGGCGGTATGGCGAGGTAGTGCAGCGGCCGCTGCGCCGCACCCAACTCCTGGCGCAGACGCACGAAGGTCGCCGGATCCGCATAGTCCCCGTCCACATAGCGCATCAGGTCGAGGAGTTTGCGCAACGTATCCGGATCGGCGCCGCCGTGGTGATCGAGGCTGTCCTTGGCGCGCTCCCTGAATTGCTCGAGATGCCAGCCCGCCTTGGCCACCCCGATGATCGGAGCGTCGAATCCCTCGTCGCGAACCAGACCGCGCAGCGCGGGGAATATCTGCTTGAAGGCAAGATCGCCCGTCGCGCCGAAAAAGACGAATGCATCCGACTGCTGCTCCAGCATCACCGTTTCTCCGTTGCGGCTGTATCGGTCCTGCACCCCAGCGATCATTGGACCGCGGGACGCCGCGCGAGAGGGGCAGGGGGGGGTGTAGAACTCAGCGCCAGTCTCTGCACGCGCGGTCCCGATCCTTCGGGTCTCTCCCGAGTCCCGTTCGCAGGGCCGCGCTTCCCTGTGTACGCCAGAATGCCGCGAACGGCAACCTTTCGGTGCGCGCCCTTCCATGGCGTCCCCGCAATTGCCGCGCAGTGTTGTACCGGCATATTGGCGGGGAGCACGTGCGCGATCTTCCACTTGTTCGCCACGTTGGGGGGAGCCAACCGGGGGCGAATGAAGGGCGCCGCCAGGGTGGGGAGCGACGCGCCCGCTGCGGCTAAAGCGGTCGTTCAGCGCCTCCAGTTCACGACGTCGGAGGCGGTTATGGGGCTGGGGCGTCCATCCTATCGCTTGCCCTTGGCCGAACTCTGCGTCGAGAAATACTCGCGAACCTTCGCGGCAATCTGCCGATCGGTCATCTTGTCCGCGGTCGTGACCGCGGACAGTCGCCGGCCAAGCTTGTTCTTCACGAGTCGACTCTTCAGTTCGCTCTTGGCCTCGCCCGGACCGAAAACGACGAACGACTCGGCATTGCGCAGCGCCGCAATCACCGCATCGTAGTAGACGTTGAGCTCTCCCGTCAGCGCCTTCTGGCGACTGTCATCGGCCGGCACCTGATCCGCAGCATAGCGCCCCTTCAAGGGAGAGTCGCCCGAGCGCCGCAGCTGTCTTTCCACTTTGGAGACAAAATGCAGCGTGCGTTCCCCGGTGGGGACGATAAACACCATCAGGGCTTTGCGATGATCAATCCAAACGCCCGCTTTGCAGTTCTCCATGATCTGTTCTCCTCGCTCGATGTGAATCGAGTATGCGCGTTTGTTGCTGCGCTTACCACGGAGTGGCGGCGGCTTGGCGCCGGGTAGGCGGCGAGGCGTCCCCGCCTGGGCCCGGGCCGGGTCATGACGCACGGGAAGACTCGCGGCAAGCGCCGTGCCTGGCTCGTGTCGGGCGCTGCGCGCTCGATGGCGCACGAATTGCGATGATCTTCGTCAATGGCCCCGGGCTCGACCTGTTGGTGAACTGGCGGCCTGTCGCATTGTCTCGGGCATTCGCCGGTGGAGTTCATTGGCAGGAGATCGAGGCCATTGATTGCGCAGCGTGTCCGGGTCGGATGCATCGCGCCCGGCGAGAAGTGCCTCGAGGACCTTCGCGTACGCCGCGATCCGGACCGGCGAGTCAAGAGCAAGCCGGCCAAGGCCGAGCGGCTCCCGAGGTTGCCGAGAGAGTCTATGGCCGCCTGAGCCACTTGGGGCTGCACGGCCGTGAGCCCTGCCCTTCCGGTCGTCTCGCCGATCGTTGATCACATGGTCGGGTGGGTCTCCGGCATGCCTTCCTTTCGCTCCCGGATCCAGCGATACATGATCTCGTTGAGGATGCTGAGCGGCATGGCGCCGTGCTCGAGGATGGCGGCGTTGAAGTCCTTGATGTCGAACCTCTGTCCGAGGGCCTGCTCGGCCTTCCTGCGAAGCCCGAGGATGTCACGCTGCCCGATCATGTAGGAGAGCGCCTGCCCGGGCCAGGCGATGTAGCGGTCGACCTCCGTGTTGATGTTCTGGGTACTGAGCGCGGTGTTTTGCTCGAAGTACCGCACCGCCTGCGCTCGTGACCAACCTTCGGAATGGATGCCCGTATCGACGACCAGGCGCACGGCGCGCCACATCTGCCAGTCGAGGTAGCCGAACTTGGAGTAGGGGTTGTCGTAGAGCCCCATCTGGTCGCAGAGCGACTCGCTGTAGAGCGCCCAGCCTTCGCCATACGAGCTGTAGTAGTCGAAGCGGCGGAAATCCGGCAGACCCTCGAGCGCCATGGCGATCGGGATCTGCAGCTGGTGGCCCGGGCGGCCCTCGTGGCACACGAGCACATGGATGTCGTACTTCGGCCGGCTTTGGGGTTTGTAGAGATTGACGGAAACGTAGCCGGCGACGCTGCCGTCCCCTGCCGGGGGATCCGAGTACGCGGGATAGGTGTCGGGCGCTAGCGATGCGGGAATCGCCCGCACGCCATAGGGCACGCGCGGCAGGATCCAGACGGGGAAGTAATTCACGAGGAGCGGATCGACGCGCATGGCGGCGGCCCGGTAGGCCTCGAGCAGGTGGGCGGGGTTCCTGTAGTAGAAGCGCGGATTGGTGCGCAGGTAGTGCACGAACTGCCGGTAGCCACCCTTGAAGCCGATCTCATCGAAGACGCGCTGCATCTGCGCATGGATCGCGGCGACACGCTTCAGTCCGATCCGGTGGATCTGCCGCGGTGTCAGGTCGGTGGTGGTGTACTGACGCACCTCATAGGCGTAATACGCCTTGCCGTTCGGCAGCGCCTGCGCGGCGATGGTCTTGCGGCAATGGGGCAGGTAGTCCTCGTCGAAATACCGCTGCAGTCTGCGAAACGCCGGCGTCACCACCTGGGAGATGGCCGTTCTCGCTGCGGCGCGCATCCGCGCCTGCTCGGCGGCCGGAATGATCGAGGGCATCTTGCGGAAGGGCGCATAGAAGGGGCTTGCCCCAGGGTCCGACACGAGGTACGCGGCGATCTGGTGCGGCACGCGCTCCATGACCACCTGAGGCTCGGTCATGCCGGCCTTCACGCCCTCCTTGAGCAGCGCTATCGTTTCGTCCATGTACGGCGCGAAGGTCCCTAGCCGCTCGAGGAAGTGGCGGTAATCGGTCGCGTTCGCAAAGCGCAGCGTCTCGGTGAGCGTCCGCAGTGTCTGGATGCCCTCGAGCTCGTTCAACGGCATGAGGTAGGTCTTGAGGTCGTAGCCTTGTGCCGCGATCTCGTAGCGGTACTTGAACAGGTCATAGCTGATCCGGTCCTGCGGGTCGAGCTGGCTTCGATCGATCGCGGCCAGGCTCGAGAGCGCCTCGAGATCCTCCTCATGCTCGTGGGCGAGGGAGGCGAGGCTCATGTTCGCCCAGCGGCCGTCGTACCGATGGAAGCCGTCCGCGGAGGCCTCGAGCGGATGCTCGCGCATCTCCCGCCGCCACTCGGCCCGAAACAGCCGGTGCAGGGCCGTGCTCGCGGCATTGGCGGGGGTGGCCGGGCCCGCAAGCGCCGGCGCGCCGGCCGAGAGCAGGGCGCACAGGATCAATGCATTGCGGATCATCTCTCCCCCCCGTTATTGCTCTGGTGGGCTCAAGGGATCGAGCGAGTGTAGCGGCATGCGCAGGGGTTGCGGTGCAGGCGCGCGCCAGAGCGCCCTGCCGATGCGCCAGTGTGTCACGAGCGGCCTCTGGGCGGTGAGGGAGGCCCGAGAGGCGGCATTTCGGGGGCGCACGCGCATCAGGAGGGGGCCAAACCCGCCCGCCGGCACTCTATAGTTGTGGAAACCTTGGGTCCGGCGGGAGGACGTTGAGCGAATGGCGAATGGGGCCGTACTGGTGGGGTGGCGCAGGCGGTGGAACCGCAGTCTCCTGCAATTCCTTGGGCGCCGGGTGCGCTCCACCGTGGAGGTCGAGGATCTGGCCCAGGAGATCTACCTGCGGCTGCTGCGCGCGCCGGATCTCCTCCAGGTGCGCAACCCCCAGGCCTACCTGCTGCGCGTCGCGGGCAACGTGGTCGCCGAGTGGCGCCGCCAGTACTCGCCCACAGAGCCCTTTTCGGCCGACGAGGAAGACCTCGCCGTGGACGAGTGCCTCCCGGAGCTCGCCCTCGATGCGGCGCTCTCCGAGGAGCGGCTCAACCGGCAGCTCACGCTGATGTCGCCCATGATGCGCGCGGTGGTGCTGCTGCGGCTTCGCGACGAACACTCGTACAAGCAGATCGCGCAAGAGCTCGACCTGACACTGCGCCAGGTCCGGCGCCATCTGGCGCGCGGTTACGAGCGGCTTCGCGGCGCGGTCGAGGACTGACATGGCGCGCATGAGCAAATCCGCCCGCCTGTGGTCGGAGGAAGCCACTCACTGGTGGACGCTGCTGCACGGCGATGGCGTCACTGCCAACGATCGGCGCGAGTTCCTCTCCTGGGTCTCGCGCTCGCCGGAGCGGGTGGAGGCCTATCTCGAGGTGGCTCGGGTCATGTCCGCTCTGCAATCGGGCGGTGTGCGCTGGCCTGACACCCCGGCCGAGCAGCTCATCCGGGAGGCGAAGGCCTCGTGCGAGGCGTCCTCACCTGCGATCGTGAGCCTGCGGCCGGCCGCGGAGCACGTCCCGGCCCGGGCCCCCGCCACGGCGGCCCGGGGTGGTTCGAGGCGCCGCTTCGGCTGGGTCGTTTCCGCCGGGGCCGTCGCGGCGGTCGTGCTGCTCGCGCTCGCATGGCTGCTCCTGCCCGCCGCGCCCCAGTTCTATCAGACCCGGCCGGGCGAGCAGCGCTCCATCCTGCTCGCGGACGGCTCGCGGGTGACACTGGATTCGGACTCCGATCTCTCCGTGCGCCTCGGCAAGCATCACCGGGTCGTCAAGCTGCTGCGCGGCGAGGCGCTCTTCCAGGTGAGTCACGACCCCGAACGGCCCTTCGACGTGCATGCCGGCGGCGCGGTGGTCAGGGCCATCGGCACGGAATTCAACGTCGACATGCAGACGGCGTACACCTCCGTCACCGTGCTGCAGGGCCGCGTGGCGGTCATGAGCGCATCGCAGGCGAGCCTGCCCGTGCAGGGCGCGCCGCGAGCGATGCCCGTGGTCGCGGGGCCGATGGGTCATCCGGTGCTGCAGAGATTTCCCGCGCCGCCCGGCGCGCTCATCCTCGGCGTCGCCGAGCGCGTGCTCATCACGCCGGCCGGGATGGGTGCCCCGCAGCAAGTCAGTGATCTCGCCGCCACCACGGCCTGGACGCGCCAGCAACTGGTGTTCGAGCAGCGCCCACTCGAGGAGGTGGTCGATGAGCTCAATCACTACGGCGCAGAGCGGATCGTGATCGAGAGCAGGCGGCTGCGCGAGCGCAGGGTCACCGGCGTCATAGAGTTGGACGACCCGGGATCGTTCCTGTCCTTCCTTGCCGATGTGCCGGGGGTCGTGATCCAAAGGGCGGGCGAGCACTCGACCATCGTGACCCTCGGCTCACATGGGGCCCGTGCCGACCGGCGCGCCACGGCAGGGCGAACGCCCTGAGCGGCCGCGGCCGGGTGAGGAATATTCACGGCTGCAAAACATGGGCTCATGTCTTTCGGCCTCATGCCGGTCCATCGTGGCGTGAGACCCGACTATTTTCCGTGGGAGGGGGGCAAAGCGCGCGCCACTGGGCTCTAATAGACCAGAAGACCACAAAATGGCACACCGGTCTCGGATCTTAACGGGGAGAACTGCATGCACCGCTCGTATCTGGTTCCGACTCTCACCGCGCTCGCGTGGGTCACGCTCGCACAACCGGCCACCGCGGCCACGCCCAGGGTTTTCGATGTCGCCATCAGCAGCCAGCCGCTCGCCGCGGCGCTGCAGGAGCTCGCACGGCAGAGCGGCGTGCAGATCGTTTTCTTCTCCAAATTGACCGACGGGTACGAGGCTCCCGCGGTACGCGGGCATTTGACCATCGATACCGCACTGCACCAGTTGCTCGGCGGCACCCGACTCACCTATCGGCGGCTGGATGCCAAGATGATCGAAGTGCGCCTGCAGCGGGGTGCGGACACGGGCGGCGCAGCGGCCGATGCCACGCGCGCGACGCAAGTAGGCCCCGCGGGTGACCCCCCGGCCGGTTCCGGGGCGCACTCGGCCTCGAGCGCCGATCCGCCACCCGCCGATCCGCCGGTGGCGCCTTCGCCTGCTAACCCGTCGCTGCTCGCGGACGCCAATTCCGCACTGCACACCGTAGTCGTGACCGGCACGCGCGAAGTGGGTATGACGGAGGCCAGCTCGCTCTCGCCGATCGATGTGCTCACTCCCGCGAGACTGGTCGCGACGGGCCAGTCGAACCTGGCCTCGGCGCTGAGCGTCCTTCTGCCCTCGTTCAATTTCCCGCAGTCCTCGCTCACGGACGCGACCGATGCCTCGGAGCCGGCGCAGCTTCGCGGATTGTCTCCCAATGAGACGCTGGTTCTCATTAACGGCAAGCGCGTCCATACCACTTCGATTACCAATGTCGATGGCGCATACGGCCGCGGATCATCGCCGGTCGATCTCAGCGCAATTCCCATCAACGCCATCGACCACATCGAGGTGCTGCGCGACGGCGCGGCTGCGCAGTATGGGTCTGGAGCCATTGCGGGCGTCATCAACATCATCCTCAAGCACGGCCCCCGGGGCGGTTCGGCCGATATCACGGCCGGTCAATACGTGCGGGGCGACGGCAGGACGGTCTCAGGCGGCGGCGATGACGGTCTGGCGCTCGGGCGCAGGGGTTGGGTGCGTGTGAGTTTTGACGGCACGCGCCAGGGGTCCACGAATCGCGCGGGCCCGGAGACTCTGTTCGCGGGCGATCCGACTTATGGGCAGATTACGACCCACTATGGATTGCCGGAGACGCACAGCCTGCAGGGCGCGATCAACATGCAGTACGATTTCTCCCCCGAGGCGCACTTGTACGCCTTCACCGTCATCAATCATCGCGATGTATGGTCGAGCGGGTTCTTCCGCACCATCTCGCAGTACGGCGCCGCCAACCCCGCTGCTCTTGCAATCTACCCCAAGGGTTACCTGCCGGTCGAGGACAGCAATCTCCTCGATGACCAGGAGGTGCTTGGCGTGCGAGGCCGCCTGCTCGGCTGGCATTACGACGTCAGTGCCGATACGGGCGGGAACGCCTGGAAGCTCAACACCGCGGATACGTTCAATTACTCGCTCGGCAGCGCCTCGCCGACCGATTTCTACATTGGCATGACCAAGATCCGCCAGAGCACCGTCAACGCGGACTTCAGGCGGGTGTTCAATCCGAGCTGGGTGAAAAACGGACTCCTGGTCGCCTGGGGAGTCAATTACGGCTACGACAAATTCACTGTCTTCCAGGGGGATCCGAACTCCTATGCCGGCGCGGGCGCGCAGGTGTTCCCTGGCTACACGCCGGAGGACGCCGGCTCGCACTCGCGCAATGGCCGGGCGGTGTACCTTGACCTCGAGAGCAACTGGACGAAGCGATTCTCGACGGAGTTCGCCGCGCGCCGGACGCAGTACAGCGACTTCGGCGGGGCGACCACCTACGATCTATCCGGCCGCTATGCGTTCAATCACGCGATTGCGCTGCGCGGTACCGCTTCGACCGGATTCCTCGCGCCGACACTGCAGCAGGAGTATTACTCGAGCACGTCGCTGATTTTCATCAACAACGTGCCATACACGATCCGCCAGTTCCCGGTGAACAACCCGGCTGCGATCGCACTCGGCGCGCAGCCGCTCAAGGCCGAGAAGTCGCACAGCTACTCGTTGGGACTCGTGTTTACGCCCCGTGACGGTCTGTATGCGACCCTCGATGCCTACCAGATCACGATCGGGCACCGCATCGTCCTCAGCGGCAATCTGCATGGTCCCGCGGTGCAGAGCTACCTCACGTCCGTGGGTGTTCCGTTTGTGGACGGCGGGGCATTCTTCTACAACGGCGTCGATACGCGCACGCGCGGTGCGGATCTCGTGGCCCACTACACGGTGCCGCTGGCGAGATCGGAGCTCGCCTTGAGCGCTGGCATGAATTACAACAAAACGCAGCTGATCGCAGTGGCGCCCAATCCGCCGCAGGACGGCCTGGCGGGACTGGTGCTGCCGATCATCGACGCAGAGGAGACTGGCTTCCTCACGGTGGGGGCGCCGCTCACCAAGGCTTTCATGGGCGCGGACTGGTCCATCGGTCACTGGACCGTGCACGGTCAGCTCACCCGCTACGGCAAGTGGAGCGCGCTCAGCGACAATGGCCCGACCTACGATGAGACCTTTGGCGCGAGATACGTTCTCGATGCCAGTCTCTCCTACAATTGGGCGAGCTGGATGCTGGCCGCGGGGGGCAACAATGTGGGCAATACCTATCCGCAGCAGAATTCCAGTCTCAATAATTTGCACGGTATGTTCCCGTATCCGGGCTCCTCGCCCTTCGGCCTGAGCGGGGCCTATTACTACGGCACCGTGGCCTACCATTGGTAGGCCCGGCGGGACTCTCCGGAGTGTCCTCTTAAACGAATCGACAGGTTGACAGACATGCAGAAAGTCTCTCTGGCATGGACGGCCGCGGCCGTTCTGGCGATGGCGAGCACGGCGCATGCGGCCGCCTCGCGGCGGATCATCCCCACACAGGCGCTCGATTCCAGCGCCCCGCCCACGACCCGGGCGGCGCTCGCCAAGGCGCGCCCGGTGACCGACCCGCACGCCATGGTCGTATCGGATCAGCATCTGGCGACGGAGGTGGGAGTACGGATCCTCAAAGAGGGCGGCAATGCCGTCGATGCGGCCGTTGCGGTGGGTTACGCGCAGGCGGTGGTCAATCCCTGCTGCGGCAACATCGGCGGCGGCGGCTTCATGATGATTCACCTCGCCAACGGTCACAGCGTCTTCCTCGACTTCCGGGAGAAGGCGCCGCTCAAAGCCACTCCGACGCTCTACCAGAACGCGCAGGGCAATGTGGTGCCCGGCTTGAGCACCAAGACCTACCTCGGGGTGGGCGTTCCAGGGACGGTGATGGGCCTCGATGCGGCGCTGAAGAAGTACGGCACCATGAGCCTGAAGCAGGTCATGCAGCCTGCGATCGCGCTCGCGCGCAAGGGCTTCGTGCTCGAGCAGGGGGATGTCAACGTTCTCAACACCCGGGTGAAGGATTTCGCCAGGTACCCCAATGTCGCATCCATTTTCCTCAACCACGGCAAACCCTATGTCGCGGGCGAGCGCCTGCGTCAGCCGCAGCTCGCCAGGACCCTGGAGTTGATCGAGCGCGACGGGACGCGCGCGTTCTACCGGGGGCCGATCGCGCGGGCCATCGTTGCGGCGAGCCGCGCCAATCACGGCATCCTCTCGATGAGGGACTTCGCCGACTACACCGTGCAGTGGGCGAAGCCCATCGAGTGCCGCTACCACGGCTACACGGTGCTCTCGGATCCGCCGCCGAGCTCGGGCGGCGTGACGATCTGCGAGATCCTGCAGATCATCGCGCCGTATCCGTTCTCGAAGTGGGGCTACGGGTCGGTCGAGAGCCTGCACTATCTGGTGGAGGCCGAACGGCGCGCCTTCGCCGATCGCAACACCTACCTCGGCGATCCGGCGTTCGTGCACAACCCGATCGATGAGCTCCTTTCCGCGAGCCATGCGGCGAAGCTGCGCGCGACGATCATGCCCGGGAAGGCAACGCCGTCGTCCGAGATCCACGGCAGTCTCGGATCGACGGAAGGGACCGACACGACCAACTATTCCATCGTCGATGCCCACGGCAACGCGGTCGCAGTCACCTACACGATCAACTATTTGTTCGGGGTGGGGCAGATCGCCGGCGACACCGGCTTCTTCCTCAACAACGAGATGGATGACTTCACTTCCAAGCCCGGGGTGCCGAACTCCTTCGGGCTGGTGCAGGGCAGGATCAACGAGATCGAGCCCGGCAAGCGGCCGCTGAGCTCGATGGCGCCCACCGTCGTGCTCAAGGGCGGGAAGCTCTTCATGGTCACCGGGAGCCCCGGCGGCTCGACCATCATCTCCACGACGCTCGAGAGCTTCCTCAACGTCGTCGACTTCGGGATGAACATGCAACAGTCGGTGAACGCCCCGCGCGTGCACCAGCAGTGGCTCCCCGATCTGGTGTTCGCGGAGCCCGGGCTCATGAGCCCGGCCGTGGAGGGGCGGCTCATGGCGATGGGCTATCGCTTCAAGATGATCCCGTCCTGGGGCGCCGATGAGGCCATCATGGTCAATCCCCGCACCCACCTGCTCGAGGGAGCGAACGATCGGCGCCGTCCGGCGGGTCTCGCCGCCGGCTACTGAGATCGAATCAGGAGCCTGTCCGGCGCGGGCGCCGCGGGCGATCCCGGGCCTGGCGGGCTCCTAGGCGGGTCTGCCGCTGAGTTCGGTGGCGAGCACCGTGCGCAGCTGCTCGAGGTCGTAGATGCGCTTGGCGGCCTTGCGCAGCGCCTGGATGTCGATCGCCTCGGCCGAGTACAGCGAGCGATATTCGAGCTGGGCGGCGCGCAGGGCGTTGAGCGTATTGCGCCAACGCACTGCCAGGGTCCCCTGTGCGGCCGCCGATAAAGCCGCATGCCAGCGGCTGGGTGAGTTCTCAGGGCTCATGGACGTACTCCGTTTTCCAGCCCATCATCGCGCGTCACTATGACAAATTCGGGTCACCGACCGGGGCCTGGTCGCGAGTCTTCTGCAGGCTGCGGGTTGGGCCCGTTTTCACGTTCAGGCTCAGGCGAAGGCTCGGGCTCGGGTTCAGGCCGAGGCTCAGGCCCGAGGTTGTACGGGTGGGTGTCGCCGGAGCAGGAGAGTCGCGCCTCTCTCGAATGGCCGACAAATTCTGCCTTGACGAAAGCAGCCTAGGCAAATAATATTTGCGCTACCCCTTACGGGGGATGGGTTCAGAGAGCAGCCTTGGTGAATATCTACTCCGTCGAGACCTACGAGCCACGCGAGAGCGTCGGCTATCTGATGACCCGGGTGAAGGTCGAGATGCTTGCGGCCCTCGATCGGGCGCTGGCGGCGAATCCTTATCTTTCCTCCCTGGGCGTCACTGCCGCCCAGTTCGTCGTAGTCGTGCGGCTGGTGGGCGCAGGATGCAAGAAGTCGGCATCGGATCTGTGCAAGGAGCTTTCGTACGACGCCGGCGCGATGACGAGGATGATCGATCGACTCGAGAGCAAGGGCCTGGTGCGCCGGGCTCGCTGCGTGAAGGACCGAAGGCTCATCTACCTCGAGGTCACCGAGGCGGGGCAGGCGGCCTACCCGAAGATGATCGAGGTTTCGGTGGCGGTGCTGAACCGCTTTCTGCGCGGATTCAGTCCGGACGAGGCGCAGCAATTGAAGGTATTCCTCTCCCGCATGCTCGAGAACGCGGGCTGAGGGAGCAGCAGGTTTTTTTGCGTGAAAGATTGCCTAGGCATCTATCGCCGGGGCAATCAGAAGTGGGAGCAAGGCGAATTTCGCCAGGAGTGCAGGTCATGAGTGGCAAAGAAGAGAAGGGCGCAGCAGGGAGCGGTTCGTTCTGGAGGACGCCCAGGGCGCGCTGGCTGACCGCGATTTTCGTGGTCACCTTGATCGCCGGCGCAGGGTACGGTGTTTATTGGGTGCGATACGCGCGTTACGTGGATTACACGGACGATGCGTACGTGAACGGCAATGTCGTGCAGATCACGCCGCGGATCTCCGGTACGGTGGTGGCGATCGATGCCAACAATACGGACTTCGTGCGCGCCGGGCAGCCCCTGGTGCGCCTCGACCCGACCGACGCCAAGGTGGCATTGCAGCAGAGCGAGGCGCAGCTCGCGCGCACGGTGCGCCGGGTGCGCAACCTGTTCGCAACCAGCGATGCGCTGCAGGCGAACGTGCAGGTGCGCCGGACCGCCCTCGCGCAGGTGGAGTCCGATTACGAGCGGCGGGCGCATCTGGCGAGCACCGGTGCGATCTCCCGCGAGGATCTGCAGCATGCGCAGGATGCCGTGAGGAGCGCACAGGCCGCCTTGGTGGCCGCACAGCAGCAGCTCGCGGCGAACCGCGCGTGGGTCGATGACACGACCGTCGCCAACAACCCGGCGGTGCGGGCCGCGGCAGCGGCCGTGCACGCCGCTTACCTGACCTACGCCCGCACGATGTTGCCTGCGCCGGTGTCCGGCTTCGTCGCCAAGCGCAACGTCCAGTTGGGTGAGCAGGTGGCGCCGGGGGCGTCACTGATGTCGGTCGTGCCGCTCAGCCAGGTCTGGGTCGACGCCAACTTCAAGGAATCGCAGCTTGCGGACATGCGAGTGGGGCAGCCGGTGAGGCTCACCTCCGACCTGTACGGGAGCGGGGTGGTGTTCCACGGTCATGTGATCGGGTTCGGGGCAGGGACCGGCGCGGCGTTCTCGCTCCTGCCGGCCCAGAACGCCACGGGCAACTGGATCAAGATCGTGCAGCGCGTGCCGGTGCGCATTGCGCTCGATCCGAAGGAGCTGGCCGCGCATCCTCTGCAGATCGGGCTTTCCATGCGAGCCTACGTCGATGTGCGCCACGACGGCGCCCCGAGACTGCCTGAGGTGGCGAGTGCGGGACAGGATGACTCCACCAACGTGTTCCGCACGGCCGATGCGAAGGCGCAGCAGATGGTGAACGAGATCATCGCGCAGAACGATCCCGGCTTCACGGGCTCGCCCGTGGGACGCTCGCAAGGCGTACGGAATGCGCGCGCGGCCCCGGTGAACGCGGTCCGCCCTACGCTGCGCGTCGTGTCCGACAAGGGCGTGGGAGGTCCCATGGTCACGATGCCTCGGACCCTCACTAACGATCGCTGGATCTATTGACCGGAGCGCGAGCCGTGGCAGAGGAACAAGCAGTCGCCGGGCATCCGGATGAGGCGCGGCCGCAGCCGCGGACGGCCGCACCCGCCGCGCTACCGCCGCTTCAGGGCACGGCGATCGTTCTAGGAACGATCGCCCTGTCCCTTGCGACCTTCATGAATGTGCTCGACACGTCGATTGCCAACGTGTCGATCCCGTCGATCGCCGGTGACCTCGGCGTCTCGCCCGATCAGGGCACCTGGGTGATCACCTCGTTCGCCGTCGCGAACGCGATTTCGATGCCACTCACCGGCTGGCTGACCCGCCGCGTGGGCCAGGTGCGCCTGTTCACCGCCTCGACGCTGCTGTTCGTGCTGTCCTCGATGCTGTGCGGGCTGGCGCCGACCTTCAGTGCGCTGGTGCTGTTTCGAGCACTGCAGGGCCTGGTGGCGGGGCCGATGATTCCGCTGTCGCAGGCGCTGCTGCTCTCGAGCTACCCCAAGGCCAAGGCGGGCGCCGCGCTCGGCGTGTGGTCCATGACGACGCTGGTGGCTCCGGTGGTGGGACCGGTTCTCGGCGGCTGGATTACGGACAATATTTCCTGGCCGTGGATCTTCTACATCAACGTGCCCGTCGGAGTGATCGCCGCGCTGGTGACCTGGTCGGTCTACCGGCATCGCGAAACCCCCACCGCGCGGCTGCCCATCGACAAGGTGGGACTGGGATTGCTGGTCCTGTGGGTGGGCGCGCTGCAGATCCTGCTCGACAAGGGCAAGGATCTCGACTGGTTCGGCTCGCCGCTCATCGTCACGCTCGCCATCGTGGCGACGGTCGCCTTCGCCGTGTTCCTCGTCTGGGAGCTGACGGACGAGCATCCGGTCGTGGATCTGCGCCTGTTCAAAGGGCGCAATTTCCTCGTGAGCTCGGTGGCGATGTCGATTGGTTACGGACTGTACTTCGGTAACGTGGTACTGCTGCCGCTGTGGCTGCAGCAGTACATGGGCTATACCGCCACCCTGGCCGGGGTCATCCTCGCGCCGGTCGGCGTGCTTGCGATCTTCCTCACCCCCTTCGTCGGGAGGCTGGTCGATCGAGCGGATCCCAGATGGTTCGTGACTTCCTCGTTCCTCATCTTCGCGCTTGTGATGTTCATGCGCGCGGACTTCACCACCCAGGCGGACGTCGATACCTTGCTGTTGCCAACTGTGATTCAGGGCGCGGCGCTGGCGACGTTCTTCATCCCCCTGCTCACGCTTGGGTTTTCGGGGCTGGCTCCGGAACGCATCCCCTCGGCATCCGGATTGCTCAACTTCGCGCGCATCAGCGCCGGCTCGTTCGCGACCTCCATCACCACCACGCTATGGGATAGGCGCGCCACGCTGCACCATGCGCAGCTGGTCGAGCGGCTGGTATCGAACCCTCAGGCAACGCAGGCGATGGCTCAGCTCCACGCCGAGGGCCTGACGAGCCAGCAGGGCAATGCCCTGCTCAACCACCTGATCGACAATCAGGCCTACATGATGTCCACCGACGATATCTTCTACGTCTCGGGGATCCTGTTCGTCGCGATGATCTTCCTGATCTGGTTTGCGCGGCCCGCCAAGGCGGGTGCGAGCGGCGCCGAGGTATCGGCCGGGGCGCACTGAGGCGCGTCCCGGGGGCGAGGGGACCGGGTGCTCACATGAGGGGAGGAGGCACGAGCCCCGCCAGGCGCAGCCCCACCGCGACCTTGCTCTCCGTGGCTGGCTCGAGGCCGCATTCGGTGCGCAGGGCTTCGACCAGGCGCTCGAGAGCCGCCAGGGGCGATCCTACGGCCTCCACCTCGACTCGCCTAAGGAGCCCGAGGGACGCATTCGCGGCGGATCGGAACTCCGTCTCATCGAGCGCTATTTCGCCGATGTCCGCCGGATGCAGGGGATTGTGGACGGCGAACCGCTCCCGCCTGGTGTGCACGGTGAACAGGGCCTTGAGCGGCACCCCGTCGGCGACTTCGCGGACCCGTGTTCCCACCGGTCCGCGGGCCTGGCGCAGCCAGTCGTCCGGCTCCGGCAATGGCTCGGTGATTTCCCGCCGGTCGGCGAGGTCGCTGCGCGCCGAGCGCAGGCTCTTCAAGGTGGCCTCGGCGCCCTCGGCCGATTCGCGCAGCCGCAGAGCGAACCCGGCGTAGAACATGCGCCAGTCGCCGGTATCCAGGTAGGTATCGCGCAGGATCTGCCGGGGAAGGGGCCGGATGAGGAGCGCTCCGATCTTGGGATGCGCGGCTAGCCAGTGCCGCACGACCTCGAGGTCCGTGACGGCCAACTGCCATTCGATTTCGCGAGTATCGGTGCCGGGCGGGACGGGGGCTGCGTGGTCTGGGGGAGACATCGATGCGCTCGCGTCGTGGCGATGAGGGGCTCTAGTATCGTCCACCTGGGTGGGCCGGGGGCCTACGCAAAATCAGAAATTGACGCTGGCACCGGCGGTTCCGTATGATGCGCGCCCCCGTGCGGCAGGTCTTGAAGCACGGCATGGACGCCAATGTGCGGGCGATTGGGCGATGCAACCGCGTGCCCGTAGCTCAGCTGGATAGAGCACCGGCCTTCTAAGCCGGTGGTCGCAGGTTCGAGTCCTGCCGGGCACGCCACGACCCAGGGCGGCTTCGTCTGGAGCCGCGAATGGGTCGCGTGCGGGGGGTGGATTTGACGACGGTGGCCGTAGCTCAGCTGGTAGAGTCCCGGGTTGTGATCCCGGTTGTCGTGGGTTCGAGTCCCATCGGCCACCCCAGTTCCGGCGGAAGGCGCACCGGGCGGCTTCCGCAACACAATATGGGCCGTTAGCTCAGCTGGTAGAGCAGGAGACTCTTAATCTCTTGGTCGTAGGTTCGATCCCTACACGGCCCACCAAATCTCTCGAAATATTTAGTAGCTTGTCAGGGCGTATAGCCTGCCAAGCTTCCTGCATGCGTTATTTCGTGCAGACTCCGTGCAGCGACTTACTCACCGCTGCGCGCAGCGCACCAAGGCGCATACGGCTTCCATCCAGCGCATCGTCTCGCCGCTCACGAAGGACGTTTCCTATCGTGCGCAGGTGCGAGTAAAAGGCCGCTCGTCCGAGTCGGCCGCATTCCCGAATCGGAAGGAAGCCTGGGCAGCCTCGATTGAGACCGCCATATACCCGCACTTGCTCAGCGTCAATCGTGTCACGTGGGCGCTGCGGTGCCGCGCCGTGAACGGGCTCAACGCCGCTGTCTTCGACTCTCCATGCGAAGAATTGCTGATTCACGAACCGTCTTTCCTGAGTTGCTTCCTTGGACTCAGCGGCCGTGCCAAGCCGCGCGCCGGGCGCAGGGGTGGCTGCGGCTGAGCGGGTACCTCCGCACGCGATTTGCCGCCGGGGCTTGCCAAATTTTGCCAAAGAAACTAGATTTGCACGGTGGGCACCATGAATATTTCCCTCCCCGATGAGCTCAAAGACTTTGTCGATGAGCAGGTCAAGAGGGGTTACGGCACCAGCAGCGAGTACATGCGCGAACTGATCCGCAAGGATCAGGACCGGCTGCGCCTGCGCGAGCTTCTGTTGGTTGGGGCAGCGTCGCCACCCGGCGCCGTGGCGGATGCGAGCTACTTTAAGGGGCTCCGCGCCCGGCTGCGCGGGAATCAGGCGACGGGCCGGCGGCGGTGACCGTCAAGCCGGTTGTCCCGCGCCAGCAGGCCAACCGTGACGTCGACGAGGCCATCGCGTACTACGTCGCAGAGGCGAGCGAGCGCGTCGCTCTCGCGTTCATTGAGGCTCTAGAGCAGGCATACCGGCACATTGGCCGACACCCGGCTAGTGGCTCATCGCGGTATGCTGTGGAACTCAACCTGCCGGGCTTGCGAGCGTGGCCGCTCAGGCGCTTCCCTCACATCGTGTTCTACATCGACACGCCAGATCACATTGACGTCTGGCGCGTGCTTCACGGGGCTAGCGACATCCCGACGTGGATGCGCGAGGCGGAATCCAGCTAGCGACCTCCTGGCCCCGGTGCACGAAAAATGCACTGAGAGCTGATGCGGCGCATCGCCGAAGTCCATTGGTTGCTCAGTGCAAATTCAGTGCAGTGACGTACTCGTTTGCCCTCGCCGGCACGCGTCTTGCCTCATTGCAAATGCTCGGAAAACAAGGGGTTGCAACGAGTCGATCCGAGCGTCGTGGAGCAGTTGGGAGCATGTTCGGCGTTTCTTAATCTCTTGGTCGTAGGTTCGATCCCTACACGGCCCAATTCCTTCCCATCGCGTGCCTTTACCGGCATGACACCTTCGTGACGGCGCTGTGAGTCACCGCGAGCGTGGCTTCGGTGATCGTCGTGCGGCCCGAGGACTGGCCCGGACCAGATCGAGCTGCAGGTCCCCTTCCCGGAATCGAACGGCATCGGCATGAAAGCCGCGGCAATGGCCGGACCCTTGGCCGGAACCTGATGCGTCCTCGGCACAACTTCTGTCGACTTGGCGCGTGCGAAGTGGCGATCGGGAAAAATCCCCGATCGCCGCGGCAGCGCCTGCTGCCGAGAAGCCGGCGCTGCGCCGAGGCAGGCATGTCTAAGGCGGTTCGCGGTCGCCGGCGGAGTGGGCTGAGGACGTCATAACTCTCCCCCGCTTGCGCCAAGCGTGGCAAGAAGCTCGTCCTGTTGCTCGAACGCCTCGCCGAACCCGCTCGTGCTTCCGGAGGCGATCGCGCCATCGAGAGCTTCCTTCGAGGAATAGAGGTCGTGCAAGACGACCAGAGTGTCGGCACCTCGCTCCTCGAAGGTCACCGTAGTGATGGCCCCGCCTTCGCCCCCTTCGTCATTCGTCCAGACGAGGCGCGAGTGCGGCGTCACTTCGACATACTTGCCGAAGAACTCCATCGGCTGCTCCGAAGAAGGGTGGCCGAACACGAAGCGGTAGCGGCCCCCAGTCCGCGCATCGGTCTCGCACGAGATGAAGGTGATGCCAAAGGATTTCGGTGTCCACCACCGCTTGAGCAGCTCGGGCCTGGTCCACGCCTCGAACACGATGTGCGCCGGCGCGTTGAACGTGCGTGTGACGATGAGCTCACGGTCGGACTTTCGTTCCACCGTCGTGTGGTTCTTCATGGGTTAACCTCATTTTCATTTTCAGCGTCCATCAACCTTCTCCCGCCGGTTCAGCTCCTCGACAACCCTGTCAAGCTCCTCGAAGCGTGCCTCCCAGAGCTGGTGGTACCGCTCGATCCATGCCGCTTCTTCCTCGAGTCGGCGCGGACCGAGCCTGCAGGTCCGCACGCGCCCGATTTTCTCCGTGGTGACCAGCCCCGCCCGCTCGAGGACCCTGACATGCTTCTTCATGCCCGTTAGGGTCATGTAGAACTTCTCGGCGAGGTCGGTGATCGAAGCGTCTGCGCGCCCGAGTTGCTCCAGTACGCCCCGCCGTGTGGCGTCAGAGAGAGCGGCGAACGAGGCATCGAAGCGCGTTTGATAACACTGAACCATAAGGTTCAGTATATAGCACGTGAATCGGCGGCATGCAAGGGGCGCCGCAGCGCGCCGACGCACGGTGACACGAGCGGCGGCTCGAGCTGGCGATCCGCACGACGCGGCTCTTTCGGCGCGCGGGCGCGCGATGGCGCCAGATTCATCACCATGGCTCGATCGAGGACCCGCAGATGCTCTTCCGCTATCTGTCGGCCATCCGGCAGGGCTCACCATGACCCCTGGAGAAGGGAGTCCCCTGGGAATTCAGTCATGCAGGGTGCCGCCCGGGGTGAGCGCTATGCCTGCGACGCGTTAGATCTCGGTGAGCGGCGGTGAGCGCCTGGCATTCACCGCTTCAGGACCTCCCCGGCGGGGGAATGTAGACATCCGGGGCATCGCGGTGCGGCGGGGGCATCTCGGGAAAGTCTGCGCTGACGCTGAGTGCATGCCAGGCGTGGAGCTCGCGCAGCAGGGCTTGCAGCTGGTGCTCGGCCATCCAGTAGCCCTGACGCCCGAGCACCAGGTGTTCGGGCGGCTTCTCGGCGAGCACCGCCTGGATGACGCACTCGGCCGCCCGCGCCGGATCACCCGGCTGATGGCCATTTCGCGCCAGGGTCTCACGGCGCTGATGGCCGGCGGTCGGCTCGTAATCGAAGATGAAATTGGCGGATTGCCTGAGGGAGCGGCCGGCCGCTTCGGTGCGAAACGGTCCCGGTTCGACGATGAGCACGCGGATGCCGAGCGGCCCGAGCTCGCGCGCCAGGGATTCGCTGAGGCCTACGACCGCGAACTTGCTGGCCGCACCGTAGCCGCAGCCCGCCTGACCTAGGAGACCGTCCATCGAGGCGACATTGACGATGGTGCCGCAGCGCCTCGAGCGCATCGCCGGCAGCACGGCGCGCGTCATCGCCGCCAGTGCGAAGAAATTGGTCTCGAACATCGCGCGGATCTCATCTTCCTCGCCTTCCTCCACCGCCGCTAGATAGCCGTAGCCGGCGTTGTTCACCAACACATCGATGCAACCGAATTCCCGTTCGGCCGTCGAGACGGCGCTTCTGATCTGTTCGGCGCTCGTGACATCGAGCGCCAGTGTCAGTACTTGACCGGCGTGCCCATCGAGCAGCCAATCGAGTGCGGCGGGGTTGCGCGCGGTCGCCGCTACCCGGAAACCGTGCGCCAGGGCGGCTCGCGCAAATTCCCGACCAAGGCCGCTCGAGCAGCCCGTGATCATCCAGACCGGTGAAGAGGGCGTGGCGGGCGGCATGGGCGGGACTCCAGGTGATCTCTCAAGGGCAATCGGCACGGGCTCAGGGGCCGATCCAGCGGCCCTGCTCGAGGCTCGAGATGACGATGAGCGCGGGCGCGTGATGGAAGACGTCGAACGCCGGATCCTCCAGCCGACCCCGGATGGATTCCGGGAGCGTGCGCCCCCGGGGGCGCCGCCCATGGATGGCCTGTTCGAGGTCCATGCCCGGCCTTCGCCTAACTCTTGTGCGGTGCCGCCGGGCCTCTCGATCCCCGGGATTGCCCGGTGCCGGAACGCCCTTCCCGCGCAGGCGGCGATGCCGGGATGCGGCCGCGGGTTGGCTCGCCATGATTCTTCACATCGAGCCGGCGCCTGCGCTCGTAGTCCTCGAGCTTGCGGCGCGCCGCGAGGAATGCATCGCGCACAGCGACATACACATCCTCGTGGGCATGATCGGCGGGCCCCGCCCGGCGAATGGCGATCTGCTCGCCGGGCAGAGTGATGTCGATGTGTACATCGTGCAGCTCGCCGTGGCGCTTGTGGTGCGATACGGCCTCGATAATGACGTGGCAATGCACGATCTGTTCGCTGAACCGCTCGAGACGCGTGGCGAGCTCGCGGATTCGCGCCTCGAGCGCCGCGGATGAGGACATGTGACGAAAGGTAATCTGCAGCGGCATTTGCATGACGGTTTCCTGATGTTCAGCGCTGTTCGCCTTGTTCCGGCTGCTCGGGCTCGCGGACCAGCAGGAGCGGTACGGGGGTGTGGCGCAGGATGTACTCGGCGTCACTGCCGAGGACGAGGCGGCGCACGCCGCGCCGTCCGTGCGTCCCGCACACTATGAGATCGGCTCCCCATTCCGCGGCATGCTTGAGGACGACCGCTCCGACGGCAGTCCCAATCTGCTCGAGGAGCACGGTGTTGGGTGTGACGCCGGCGCGCCGGGCGCGGGCGTCGCCCTCGTCCAGAATGAGATTCGCGCTCACGCGCAGTCCTTCGGAGATCGCGCCGGTTGCCGCGCCCGTGGCGTCCGGAGACATGGTGAGCCATTCGTTGAGCACGTGCAGGAGGCGAAGCTCGGCTCCCTGGTCTTTGGCGAGCCGGATGGCCTCGTCGAGACCGCGCGTGGAGGCGGGGCTGCCGTCGATGGGAACGAGGATTTTCTTATACATGGCGGTTGCCTCCTGTTGCGATGTTGATCCGAGAGGAATCCGGGATATATCGCTCGAATCGCACACCAAAAGTTGCGATCGTGGCGCG
>DAIDHH010000181.1 GCA_027452045.1 Gammaproteobacteria bacterium | reverse complement strand
TTGCCGGCGTGCCGCGCCGCCTGATCCGGCGGCGGCTGTCGAGGCTTTCAACTCCAGAAGCAGGTAGCGTGTGAGCAAACGTCGAGTGGTCGTGACGGGAATGGGTATCGTTTCGCCCGTGGGCAGCGCGGTCGAGACCGCCTGGAAAGCCATCCTCGCGGGCGAGAGCGGCATCGGACCGGTCACCCGCTTCGATGTATCGTCCTTTGTGGTGCGTTTCGGCGGCGCGGTGCGTGACTTCGATGTCAACCGCTACCTCGACTCCAAAGAGCAGCGGCGCATGGATGACTTCATGCACTATGGGGTCGCCGCGGGCATACAGGCGGTCGAGGACTCGGGGATCGATTTCTCGAAGACCGATGTCACGCGGTGCGGGGCGGTGTGCGGCGCGGGGATCGGCGGGCTCGGGACCATCGAGAGGGAGTACGGCGATATCGTCAAGTCCGGCAATCCGCGCAAGATCTCCCCGTTCTTCGTGCCGGCGAGCATCATCAACATGATCTCCGGGCACCTCTCGATCAAGTACGGCATCAAGGGACCGAACCTCGGGGTGGTCACCGCCTGCACGACCTCGACCCATGCCATCGGACTTGCGATGCGCACCATTCAGTACGGCGATGCCGATGTGCTGATCGCGGGCGGCGGTGAGATGGCGACCACGGTATGTGGTCTGGCGAGCTTCGCGCAGGCCAAGGCCTTGTCCCGGCGCAACGACGCGCCGACCGAGGCGAGCCGCCCCTGGGACAAGGATCGCGATGGCTTCGTGCTGGGCGATGGCGGCGGCGCCGTCATTCTCGAGGAGCTCGAGCATGCGCGCGCCCGTGGGGCGCGCATCTACGCGGAGCTGGTCGGCTTCGGGATGAGCGGCGATGCCTACCACATCACGCTGCCGCCGGAGGACGGGGAAGGCGCTTGCCTCTCGATGGTCAACGCATTGAAGGACGCCTCGCTCAACCCGGATGAGGTGCAGTACGTCAATGCGCATGCCACCTCGACGCCCGCCGGCGACAAGGCCGAGACGGTTGCGATCAAGAGGGCCTTCGGCGAGCATGCGTACCGCCTCGCGGTGAGCTCCACGAAGTCCATGACCGGACACCTGTTGGGCGCGGCGGGCGTGGTGGAGGCGATTTTCTCCATCCTCGCGCTGCGCGACCAGGTCGCTCCGCCCACCATCAACTATCACACGCCGGATCCGGATTGCGACCTCGACTACGTGCCCAACACGGCGCGGCCGATGAAGATCGACGTTGCGCTGTCGAACTCCTTCGGCTTCGGGGGCACCAACGGTTCGGTCGTCTTCAGGCGCTTCACCGGCTGAAGATCCTCTGTTGATCCGCCGCGACCTCGACGTTCCTCCCCATGTGTTGCGAGGGCTTGCGGCACGCCACCCCGAGCGCTACCCGGTGCTGCTCGACAGCGCCGCCGAGGGGCCGCTCGGGCGCTTCACCGTGCTCATGGCCGAGCCTTCGGGGGCGCTGTGGTGCGATGCTCACGGCAGGCTCGGCGCCGAGGGCGTGCCCGCCGAGGCGTGCGCGGCGGGCGGGGGATTTCTCGATGTGCTCGAGAGGTGGTGGCTCACCGATCGAGTGCCTGGGGCGAGCCGTCCGGGACCGGCGTTCAATGGCTGGGTGGTCTACCTCGGCTACGAGATGGCGCGCGAGATCGAGCCGCGGCTCGCATTGCCCGCGGCGGGCTTTGCGTGGCAGGCGTTCGCGCTGCGCATTCCCTGCACCGTGGTGCACGACCGTGTGACGGGCAAGACGCATGTGGCGGGCGAGAGGCAGGCCGCCGCCGGGATCGATCGCATCGAAGCGGATATTCGCGCCTTCGGCGCCGACGCCCCGGCCGCGCCGCTCGAGATCCTCGAGATCGAAGAGGAGCCGCCCGAGGCCTATCTCGAGCGGGTGCGCCGCGCCAAAGCCTACATCGCCGCCGGTGACATCTACCAGACCAACCTGTCGCGGCCGTGGCGGGCGAGGCTCGATCACGCGGCAGTGGGGGAGCTCTACGAGCGGCTGTGCACCGCCAACCCGGCGCCTTTCGCGGCACTCGCCCAGTGGCGGGGGAGCGCGATCTTGAGCTCCTCGCCCGAGCGGCTGGTCCGGCTCGAGGACGGCAGGATCGATACGCGCCCGATTGCCGGCACGCGGCCGCGCAGCCGCCGCGAGGGCGAGGACGAACGCGAGATGGCCGCGCTCTTCGCGCACCCCAAGGAGCGCGCCGAGCACATCATGCTGATCGACCTCGAGCGCAACGACCTCGGCCGCGTCTGCGAGGCGGGCACCGTGCGGGTCGATGAGCTGATGAGCATCGAAACCTACGCGCACGTGCATCACATCGTGTCCAACGTGAGCGGGCGGCTGCGGCCCGAGATGACGCCGATCGATGCGCTGCGCGCGGTGTTCCCGGGCGGCACGATCACCGGATGCCCGAAGTTTCGCTGCATGCAGATCATCGCGGAACTCGAAGGCGAGGGGCGCGGCCCCTATACCGGCTCGCTCGGCTGGCTGGGACACGAGGGCAACCTCGATTTCAACATCCTGATCCGTACGCTCGCAGTGAGCGGCACCTCGCTCGAGCTGCGCGCCGGCGCCGGAATCGTCGCCGATTCCGATCCCGAGCGCGAGCTCGAGGAGACACGGGCCAAGGCGCGGGGCCTGCTGGCGGCGCTCGCTCCCGGGCGGCGCGCGCGGAGCGCAGAGTGAGCGCTCCGCTCGTGTGGATCAATGGCGAGGCGGGCGGCAGCCTCTCGCCCCTCGACCGGGGGCTGCACTTCGGCGATGGACTCTTCGAGACCATCGCCTGCCTCGGCGGACGGCCGCGTTTCCTCGGGCTGCACCTTAAGCGACTCTCCCTCGGCTGCGCCCGCCTCGGCCTCCCGGCGCCCGGCCTCGAGCGGCTGAGCGCCGCGATCAAGAACGCCGCGGCGCCGCTCGAGCGCGCGATCGTCAAGCTCCTGGTGACGCGGGGGCCGGCGCTTCAGCGCGGTTACGCGTGGGGGGAGGAGCAGGGCACGTGGCTCGTGATCCGCTATCCTTGGCCGCAGGAGGACCCGGCGCTCGCCCGCAGCGGCGTTCGGGTCCGCACCGCCGCGACCCGTCTCGGGGAGAACCCGGCGCTCGCGGGCCTGAAACACTGCAACCGCCTGGAGCAGATCCTGGCGCGCAACGAGGACCGCTCCAACGAGGCCGATGAAGCGCTCATGCTCAGCCATTCGGGCAACCTGGTATCAGGCACCATGACCAACGTGTTTCTGGTGTCGGGGCCGCCGCAGGCGCCGCGGCTGAGCACCCCGGAAGTCGCGCAGTGCGGGGTGGCGGGCATCATGCGCCGCGTGGTGCTGCGCGAGGCGGTTCGCGAGGGGATCCCCGCATCGGAAAGCGTGCTTCACCCGGTGGACCTCGATGGGGCGAGCGAGGTGTTTCTCACCAACGCCCGGATCGGCATCTGGCCGGTGAGATCGATCGATGGCCGGGCGCTTGCGGTGGGTCCGGTGACCCGCCGTCTTCAGGAGAGGCTCGAGCCACTGCTCGGGGCCGCGGGCGCCGATGGCTGACGCCGCGCGCCGCAAAGTTCGCATGCTCGCCGTGGGCGCCGCGCTCGTGTTGGTTCTCGCGGCGGCCGCCATTGGCGGCTATGCGCTGCTCAAGCAGAACTATCTCGCGCCGGGCCCGGCGCGCGCCACGGTGCGCCTGAAGGTGAGGCAGGGGGAGACGCTGCGCGAGGCTTTCGGCCAGCTCGCCGGGGAAGGGGCGCTGCGCAACCCGCGCGAGGTGGAGTTGTATCTGCGCCTGCGCCGGGTGCAGCCGCGCGTCGAATTCGGCGTGTACGACATCCCCGCCCGCTCGAGCCCCGCGCAGATCGTGCGCATGTTCGCGGAGGGCAGGGTCGTGCTCGATCGCATCACCGCCGTCGAGGGCACGACGTTCGCGCAGTTCCTGAGCGAGCTCGAGGCCGACCCGGACATCGAGCACACCCTGCGCGGGTTGAGCGGCGCGGCCATCATGGCCGCTCTCGGGGCGCCCGGTGAGAACCCCGAGGGCCGCTTCTTCCCCTCGACCTACATTTTCTCACCCGGCACGAGCGACCTCACCGTCCTGCGGATGGCCTACGACAAGATGTCCACGGTCCTCGCGGAGGTCTGGAGCGGGCGCGAGCCGGGTCTGCCGCTCACCGGCCCCTACCAGGCGCTCATTCTCGCCTCGGTCATCGAAAAGGAGACCGGCGTGGCGGATGAGCGGGCGCGCATCGCCGGGGTATTCGTCAATCGCCTGCGCCGCGGCATGCCGCTGCAGTCAGATCCCACGGTGATCTACGGGCTCGGCCGCCGCTACGACGGCAAGATCCACACCCGCGACCTCACCACCGATACCCCCTACAACATCTACACCCGCACCGGGCTGCCGCCGACGCCCATTGCGCTGCCGGGGCTGCCGTCGCTCCTCGCGGCCGTGCATCCCGAGGCGACCCCGGACCTTTACTTCGTGGCCACCGGCAAGGGCGGCCACCATTTCTCGAGGACACTGGCCGCGCACGATGCGCAGTTGCGGCGCTACCTCGCGCAATTGCGCCTCGAGCGGCGGCAAGCCGAGCGGCACAGGCGGAGCCACCCATGACGACGGGCCTGTTGATTACGCTCGAGGGCATCGAGGGGGCCGGGAAGTCGACCGTTGCGCGCTGGGTGCTCGAGTGGCTGACGGAGCGCTCGATCCGCGCACACCTCACGCGCGAGCCCGGCGGCACCGAGCTTGCCGAGCGCGTGCGGCGCATCGTGCTCGAGCGCGGCAGCGAGACGGTGTCGGCCACCGCGGAAACGCTGCTGATGTTTGCCGCCCGAAGCATTCATCTCGAGAACCTCATCCGCCCGGCGCTCGAGCGTGGAGAGTGGGTCGTCTGTGACCGCTTCACCGATGCCACGCGCGCCTATCAGGGGGCCGCCCGCGGCGTCGATCGGGCCTGGATCGAGGCGCTCGCCGCGCGAGTTCAGGGCGATCTCGAGCCGGCCTGCACGCTGCTCCTCGACCTGCCGGTCCCGGTGGGGCTCGCGCGCGCGAAGAGTCGCCAGAGCGGGCCTGCCGACCGGTTCGAGGCCGAGACGCAGGCCTTCTTCGAGCGGGTGCGCGCCGGGTACCTGGAGCAGGCGCGCCGCGAGCCGCGGCGCATCCACATCATCGACGCGGCGGCCGCGCTCGAGGACGTCCAGCGCCAGGTGTCGGCGGTGCTCGCGCAGATGACGCCGGCTGCCCGGGGCGGGGCATGAATCCACCGTGGCTCGCCAGCGAGCGCGAGCGCCTTCAGGGGGCGCTGGCGGCGGGGAGGCTCCCGCACGGGCTGCTCCTGCACGAAGCCCCGGGGGCGGGCGGGGAGTGGCTCGCGCTGTGGGCCGCGCAGCTCGTGGTGTGCGCCGAGCGCCCCGCAGCGCCTTGTGGCCGCTGCGTCGCCTGCCGGCAGGTGCTGCAGCGGCAGCATCCGGACCTCGCCCGGATCGGACCGATCGAGAACGCCACGCAGATTCGCATCGAGCAGGTGCGCGAGCTCAGCGCCGATCTGGCGTTGACGGCCCATCAAGGCGGCTACAAGGTGGGAATTCTCTCACCGGCGGACAGCATGAACCGTTTCGCCGCCAACGCCCTGCTGAAGACTCTGGAAGAGCCGCCGCCGCGCACCCTGCTCATCCTGGTGGTAACCCAGCCCTCGCGCCTGCCGGCGACCATTCTCAGCCGCTGCCAGCGCGTGAGGATTCGCGCGCCGCAGCGGGGGGAGGCCACCGAGTGGCTGCGCGCGAGCCGGGGGGAGGCGGACTGGGACGCCGTCCTCGATGTGCTCGGGGATGCGCCTCTGCTCGCAGCCGGCGCCGATCCGGCCACGGTGATCCAGACGGCCGCGGAGATGCGCCGCGACCTCGGCGAGGCCGCGGCCGGAGCGTGCGATCCGGTTGCCACGGCCGAGCGCTGGAGCCGCTCGGAGACGGCGCTGCGGCTCGCGTGTTTCGAGAACTGGCTCACGGAACGCATTCGAGACCGACTGCTCCCCCGCGCCGCGATGGCGGAAGTGCGCGCTGGCGCGCACTCGGGCGATCGCGATAGGTTGAACATAAGAGACTGGTTCGAGCTCCTGGACGCGGTGCGGGAGCTCAGGTCATCATTCGATGCGCCGATCAACCGGAGCGTGGCGATCGAGTCGCTCCTGCGGCGCCTGTCGATGAGCCGCGCCGCATGAATGCGGGAACTCGAGTGAATCGGACGCCAGAGCCAAGCTTGAGGCCAAGATCTTGAAAGCCGGTGGGAACAAACCGAGTCTGCTCACGCTTACCATCAAGGACAAGAGCGCGCTGTATCTTGCCTACATGCCGTTCGTGAAGAACGGGGGTCTGTTCATTCCGACCAACAGCAACTACCGGCTCGGCGATGAGGTGTTCATGCTGCTCAACCTCATGGGCGAGGATGAGAAGCTGCCCGTGGCGGGCCGCGTGATCTGGGTGACGCCCAAGGGTGCGCAGGGCAAGCGCACGGCCGGCATCGGCGTGCAGTTCAGCGAGCAGGACCACGGGCAGACGCAGAAGAAGATCGAGACCTATCTCGCCGGCGCGCTCACCGGCGACAAGCCCACGCATACCATGTAGCGGCGCGGGAACGCGACCGCACGCCCATCACGCACGTCAGGCGCTGCGCCGCAGTGCCATCGCGATGTGGTTCAGGCCGCCCTTGAGCACGTACGCATCGAAACCCCGCTCGACCAGGATGTAGGCTGCGGCGGAGCTGCGTCGCCCCGTGTCGCAGTACACCACGTAGGGCGTGCCGCGCTCGAGGAGCGAGAGCTTCATGCGGATGAAGTAGAGAGGGATGTTGAGCGAGCCTTCGAACGAGGGGGGCTCGCGCTCGCTCGGCAGCCGCGTATCCAGCCATCGGCCGCCGTGTGCGACGATTTCCTTCGCACGCTCGAAGCTCACCCATTGCAACAGCGGCTCGTTCATCAGCTGGCGGAAATCCTGCTTGCCGAGGCGCATCAGCGCGCCATCCGTCAGCATGCGCACGGTGGCGTTGCGCTTGACTTCCGCGATCAGCGCCTCCTCGCCGAAGGTGTCTCCCACGCCGAGTTCGGCGAGCTTGAGTCCCTCGCGGTTGAGAGGTGTCTCGCGGGTCACGAGACACCGGCCATTTACGATCGCGTAGAAGTAATCGCCTTCATCTCCCTGGCGGATCACGGTCTCCCCGGCCTTGACCGGCACCCGCTCGAGACGCATGAAGATCGCCTGCAGGTTCGCCGGCGGGATGCGGCGGAACGCCTCGGTCTTCAAGAGCGTCGTCATCCAGTCCTCGCCCCCGTCCGTGCCCGCCTGGGCGCACAGCTCGCCGACTTCGTACACGCCGGTCTGATCCCACGTGATGACCAGATCGAGCATCTGGCTGTCGATCGCGAGACAGCGGACATTGTCGATGGCGCGGGCGCTCGCGGGCCGCGGGTTCAGGGGACAAATCGGGTGGCGGGCCTGCTCGGTGCCACCGCGAATCGTGGCGAGCGCCTCACCGTTTTCGCGGATCTCGATCGTGCCGGAGACGAGCCACAGGGTCTGACCGTCGATGTCCCCTTCCTGGAACAGCATGGTTCCGGCCGGGAAGGTGCGCAGGGAGACCTTTTTCGCAAGCGCCGCAAGGTTGTCACGCTTGAGGCTGTCAAGCGGCGAGAAGCTCTTGAGCAGTTGCAGGCCGGTGGGGCGCTCTACGGACATTTCGGTATCCGCGGAAGGGCGGCTTATCCTCTACGCGGCTGGTACCGCAGATTATGACCGATACTACGGCACGGAACGCCATGCCGCCGGACATGGTTCACGATTTCGCCATCATGCGACGGGGAAACGCTCAGGCCGCGCTCGCGCACGCGGCAACCAGCGTCCATCCCGAGTCGGGCTGAAAGCGCTCCCCGTAACGCGCTGCCAACTCCTCGAGCCGCTCGACCACGGCCGACACGCCGCGCGAGCGTGCGTAGGCGAGCGGACCGCCGCGAAAGGGCGCGAAGCCCGTTCCGAAGATGACCGCGGCATCGATCAGGTCCGCATCGCCGGCGATGCCTTCGCGCAGGCAGGCAACACACTCGTTGAGCAACACGAGGATGAGACGGTCGGTGAGATCGTGAGGCGCCGGCGCCGCATCGGCTTTGACCGCCTTGCCCTCGCGCCAGGGATAAAAGCCGGCACCGCTCTTGCGGCCGAGCTCACCACGCGAGATGTGCTCATGCAGCCGCGTGAGATCGGGCATGGGCCGGCGAAGTTCCTGGGCGACGATCTTTCCCACGTGCTCGAGCACATCCAGGCCGACCACATCGGCGAGTTCCACCGGGCCGACCGGCATCCCGAAGCGCTCCGCCGCGGTGTCGATCGCCTCGAGCGGCACTCCCTCCTCGGCCGCGCGCAGCGCCTCCTGAAGGTAGGGCATCAACACCCTGTTGACGATGAATCCGGGCGCGCTGCGGCAGGGCAGGGGAAGCTTGTCGAGCTTGCGCGCGAAGGCGATGGCATCGCGCAGCGCCTCGGCATCCGTCGAGTCCGTGTGCACGATCTCGATGAGCGGCATCTGCGCCACCGGATTGAAGAAATGCAGTCCCACCAGACGCTCGGGCCGCGCGAGCGCCGGCGCGAGCGCCTCGAGTACGATGCTCGAGGTGTTGGTGGCGAGCAGCGCCCCCGGTTTCAGTCGCGGCTCGATGGCCGTGAACAGCGCACGCTTGGCCTCGAGGTTCTCGAAGATCGCCTCGATCACGACATCCGCCTGCCCGATGGCCGCGCCCTCGACATCGGCACTGAGGCGCGCGGCCGCCGCCGCCGCCTTCTCTGGAGTGCGCAGCCGCTTGCCGAACAGTGCGCGCGCGCGCTCGAGAGCCGGCTCGATGAGCGGCGCATCCCGGTCCTGCAGCGTCACGGTGCAGCCGCGCAGCGCCGCCCAGGCTGCGATGTCCCCTCCCATCACTCCGGCGCCGATCACATGCACCCGCTCGAGCGGGGTCGGGGTCTTGCCGCCGAGCGCCTTCAGCCGGTCCTGCAGCAGGAACACGCGGATGAGGTTGCGCGCGGTATCGGTCGTGAAGAGGTGTGCAATGGAGCGTGCCTCGGCTTCAAAGGCCGCCTCGCCGCGCGCTCCGAACCGGGACCACAGCTCGATGATGGCGTAGGGGGCGGGGTAGTGCTCGGGGCGGGCCTTGGCGGCGACCTGCGCGGTGATCGTATGCTGCACGAGCGAGCGCACCACGGGCCAGCTGAGCAGCCGCTGCCCGAGCGTCGGGCGATGCGGCGTGGGCGCCTCGAGGAGGATGGAGCGTGCCGCGGCCTTGAGCTCTGACTCCCCAACCAGCCGATCGACCAGCCCCAGGCGCAGCGCCTTCTCGGCGCGCACGGGTTTGCCCGTGAGCATCATCTCCATCGCCGCGCGCACGCCGATGAGGCGCACGCTGCGCACGGTGCCGCCGAAGCCGGGGTGGATGCCGAGCTGCACTTCCGGCAGACCGAGGGAGAGCCGCTCGTCCCCCACGGCGACGCGGTACCGGCAGGCGAGCGCGAGCTCGAGCCCTCCGCCAAGGGCAAAGCCGTGCAGGGCCGCCACAGTGGGACAGGGGAGGGATTCGAGCCGGTCGAGGACCTGCTGGCCGGCATGGATGAGGCGATAGGCGCTCTCCGCGCCGCTCAGCGCCGTGAATTCCTTGACGTCCGCCCCGGCGATGAAGCCGCTCTTTTTCCCCGAGAGCACCACCAGGCCCCGCGGGCGCGAGGCGCGGATGCGCTCGAGATGGCCATCGAGCTCGGTGAGCTCGGCGCTGCCGAGGACGTTGGCCGAGGAGCCCTGCCGGTCGGCCCAGAGCCACACGATGTCCTCGCCATCCCGCTCCACCCGCCAGTTTGCAGCGCTCGTCATTCTTGGTTTCCTCCGCGAAGAGAGCCTCAGGCGGCCGCAGGCTGCCTCGCCTCGGCCGGCCGGACGTGGAAATCGCACACCAGGGGACGGTGGTCCGAGAAGCGCACGTCCGGGACCCGGAAATCGGTCACCTCGATCCCCTCGCTCAGCAGCACGAAGTCGAGCTCGATGCGCGGGGAGCGGGCCGGAAACGACGGCAGCCCTGCGGAGTTGGCGCTGCGCAGGCCCGCGGCGCGCATGAACAGATAGATCTCGTGCGTACCCCAGAACGTGTTGAAGTCCCCGGCCACGATCACCGGCTTACGGGTCTTGACGATGAGGTCGTGGAGCGAGCGCAGCTGGTACTGCCGGTGACGGAATTTGAGCGACAGGTGCACGAGAAAAACGCACACGTCATCGAGCTCGAGCTCGATGATGAGCCGCTTGATGCCGGTGTCGAAGTAATGAAAGCGCTCCCCGTGCACGTGCGGGGCCGAGAGCAGCGCATTGCCCTGCTTGCGCACGATGGGCAGCAGCGTATTGACCGAGCTCGCCCCGTACTTGCACTGGAAGGTCGAGTAGTGCCCGAGCTCGGCGGCGATGTGCTCGGCCTGATTGACCATGCCGGTGCGGACCGAGCCGCTGTCGACCTCGATCAGCCCGACGACGTCGGGGTTCTCGGCTCTCAGGAAGGCGGTAATGCCATCGAGCACCCGCGGATTGCTGCGCAGGTACCCGGCCCCGGGCACCGGCAGATGGAAGGCCGGACCTGTGCCGGTGGCGTAGCGAATGTTGTAGACGACAAGACGCACCGGCTTCGAGCGCTCCAAGCGGCAAAGGGAGCATTTTATGCAATTGCAGCCCGCGAGACACGCGGGATGTCCACACTTGGGCATGGCAGGCGCTTATGAGACACTCCCGTAACGCCTCGGGGGCAGCTGGAGAACTCTGAAGTACATGTCGCAGGCCAATCCCATCCGGCTCTTCATCACCCACCTCTGGGAGGCGGGCGATGACTATCTGCGGGTTTTCGAGTACCTGGAGAGCTCGAGGAACTTCTTTTACAAGAATTTGAGCGCGCCGGAGCGCCGGCCCGAAGGCGACCGGGAGGCTCAGAAGCAGGAGCTGCGCGCGCAGATCGCTCCCGCCGAGGCTGTTGTGGCGCTCTCGAGCCTCTTCGAGCGCGACCAGGACCTCATCACCTTCCAGCTCCTCTATGCCCGCACGAGCCAGAAGCCGGTGGTGCTGCTGAAACCCTTCGGGTCCGGTAAAGGGGTGCCCAAGGTGCTTCAGGACCTCGCCGACGAGGTGGTCGAGTGGGACGAGCGCGCCCTCATCGACGCCATCCGCCGACAGGCGCGGCACGAGGACACCACGCGCTGGGACACCATCGAGTTCAAGCTCGACTGAGGGCCGCCCGGGCCGCCTTCCCGCATCGCCTTGGAGCGCTCGTCGCTCGCCCCGCCCCGGACCGCGCACTCCGGCGCGGGACGGGACGGGGAAGCGCTCAGACGAGCCTCAGAACCTCACCGAGATCGTGCCATAGACCGCGCGCGGAGCGCCCGGATAGACCACCAGGTAATCCGCGGCACCGGTCTGGTACAGGCCGCCCGCGGAGATATACCCGAACTGGTTGTACTTGCGGTCGAGCGCGTTCATGACTTCGAGTTTGAGCTTCACGGACTTCACGTCGTTGCCATACCACGCTGACGGCAGCGTCGCGGCAAGAGCGAGGTTCAGAACTCCGTAAGAGGGGATTTCCTCGGTGCTCGGGGCGCCGTTGAAGTTGTCGAACACGTGCTGGGGACCGACGTACTGGTACCACGCGCGGGGTTTCAGTCCAATTCCTCCGGCAATGGTGTGGGTCCAGTAAGCTCCGATGTTGAACGTCTTGTCCGGCGTGTTGACCACGGGCAGCCCGGAGTAGTCCGTTCCCTGGAACGAGTAGTTGCTGAAGTACGCCTTCTCGACGTTCAGGTTGGTGAACATCTTCAGGGTGCCCAGGTTGGCTTCCGCCGAGACGTTCACGCCGTGATAGATCGACTCGCCCTGGCCGAGGCCCTTGAACACGCCGTTAGCGAGACTTACGCCGATGAACTCATTGCTGAAGTCAAGGTGGTAGTAGTTGACGTTGAGCAGCACCTTGCTGAAGGAGCCGATCTCAGGCCAGAAGGCCTTGCCGCCGAACTGGTACTCGACGCCCTTCTCCAAGAGATTCCCGACAGCCGGCGTCTTCTGGTAGAGGCCGCCGCCGCCGCCGACCGTCGGCAGGCGATAGGCCGTGGACCAGTTGCCGTAGACGCCCAGCCAGTGCAGCGCCTGCCAGCGGGCGGCGAGCGATGGCTCGGTCTTGTCGAAGTTGGTCTGAGTGGCGGGCAGTCTGCCCTGGTCGACCCCGCCGAACAGCCCCGCGCCAGTCGGATTCTGCGTATATCCGTCCGTCGTGGTGGGCGTTCCCAGAGCATCAGCCTCGGCGAAATACGTGCCACCGTACGGATAGTAATCCGTATGGAAGCTCACGGCGCGGAACCCGGGCGTGATCGTCAGGCTCGCAATCGGCGTGAACGCATCCTGGATGAAGGCCGCGAGATCGGTGACATACCAGAGATTGCTCCGATGGTTGTCGTTCGGAACCGCAGCCGAACCGCAGACGGTGGTGCCGCTGGGAATGACGTTGCCGATGCCGTAGGTGATCTGGCTGGTGGTCGTGGCGCAGACCGCGGGGTTGTAGAACGAGTTTCTCGAATTGTAGACCGCATTGATGAAATAGCCGCCGACGCCGACCTGGTTGTAGGGCAGGTAGATGTCGCTCCAGATCTTGTCGCCGTACTGGGTCGAGAACGGATTGTTGTGCTCGTAGAGATTTGTGGGAGTGCCGCCGCCGAAATTGTTGTAATGGATGTGCAGGCGGTCGCCTCGCCGGTACCAGAGCTGGTTGTGCAGCGTGACGCGGGAGTCGAGCCGGATGTTCTGTCGGGCATACACCAGCCAGGCCCGGTTGAAGTCATTCTTCTCCCAGACATTCTCGTTGACGGTGCTGTAGTAGCCGGTCGTCTGCTCACTCAGCAGGGGGCCGGGCTGTCCCGCCCCATTGACGCTCAGCCCCGGTACGGGAGTGACCGGAAGGGGAGTCGGACGCCAGCCGTGACCGCCGCCCAAGTAGGCGCCGAAGCTCACATCGCCTCTGCTGAAGACCTTGCGGGTCTTGAAGAATCCGGCGTAGTTGCGGCTCGGCCAGGCGAATCCGTCGGGGGCGGTGCGGAAGCCGTTCGCGCGGCCGCCGCCACCGGCGATCACCGGCTCCCAGCCGTCTATCTTGCCCGTCTGCAGGATGACATCCGCGTTCTCGGTGCTGAAGCTGCCGCCGGTGAGCTGCACGTAGCCGCCGGATTTGCTCGAGGGCTGCACCGGCACGAAGTTGACGGCACCGCCGATGTTGTTATACCAGCGATTCTCGGCGTCACCCGGTCCGTAGGTGATGCGGGCGCCCTGAAGAAGCGCGGTCTGCGGGATTTCAGGTGTCTCCCACAGACCTGTGATGGCATTGGACATCGGTATGCCATCGAAGCTGACGGCGAGGCTGCCATTGTCAACCGAGCCAGGGGACACTCCGGTCCAACCCTGGCTGATGCCGTTGATGCTGATCGTCGCCTTGGTTCCGCCCGTTTGTCCGTAGCCTGAAATGGTGACGCCCGGAGCAAACGACAACGCGGCCGCCGCGCCGCCCACGACGCCGGCGGACTTCAGCTGCTGCCGGTCGAGCGCCTTGTCGCCGTAGGCCGACTCGTAGATCGATTTCTGCTTCAGGCTCTTCAGCTGCAGTTCCTTGCCGGTGACGATGACTTCCTGCAGCGTCATGACGGGCACTGGCGCCGGCATCGGGGTCGGGGCGGGGCGTGCCTGGGTCGCGGCGGCGGCGAGAATCGAGGCCACCGTCAAGCCGATGCGTGTGCTTTTGGACACTCGGCGCTGCAGGGAAATATTCATCGTGCGCTACCTCTGAGGTTTTTTTGTTGCACGCGGATACGGCCGCGTCTGACGTGGCGCACGGTAGCGATGAACGGTTACGGTCCCGTTTCAGATATATTGCAGTAATGTTGCAGACCCGCCGCTCCCGGATGGCCGGGTCGTGACGGAGGGGTCTCCCGGGAGCGGGGGTGCGGCTCGTGCGTGCGGGAATTTCCGGCGGGGGCGGCCTGCCTGGGGCCGGCGGGCCAGGACTAGTGCAGGGGATAGCCTAGGCGGCCGTGCAGATAGAACGCGAGGGCGAAGAGCACGATCGCGATGAGCGGCCGAGAGAAGCCGATCTCCTTGAGTGCCGGCGCCAGGCGGTTGGAGCCGCGCGAGAGGGCGGCGAAAGGAACATTGGAGGTCGCCTCGGAGAAGGCCTGCCACTTTGCGCCGTAGTGACGCCGCCGCTTGGCGTCGATCGACAACGTGCCGCCGAGCGCAAGCACGAGGAACGACCCGAACAGTATCAGCGAGGCCGCATCCCCATTCACCACGAGGTGAGTGGCGGACCAGAGCGCGACGCCCCAGAGAAAGGGATGGCGGGTGATGCGCGTCATGCCGCGCGCACCCTCGGGGTCGAGACGGGACTCCATGCCGACCTGCGTCGGACTCGGGGTGAGCAGGCCGATGACGGCGAAGAGAAATGCGATGAAGACCAGCCCGTAGGCGGCCGGTCGAAACGCCAGCCATTTCCCCCAGGTGTCGATGTAGGGCGCCTGGCGGTATGCGAAGATGAGCCAGGCCATGCCGCCGAGGGAGGCGAGGGAAAAAAGACCCCGGTAGGGCTTTTGCCCGAGGCGCCTCACCAGCGCATCGCGCAGGGTGGTCCCTGAAACGCCGAAATGAATCAGCAGAAAAAAGGCGCACGCCGCGAGCAGGTCCCGCATGCTTCTCTCCCCCAGGTCTCATCCCGAGCGTTCTTGCCGGTGCGCGCAGTTTACAATGCGCCCCGAGGGGGGGCGAGACTCATCCCATGACCGTCGAGCGCATTCGTCCATTCGTACGCTTCTATCCGTACTACCTGGGTGAGCACCGCCACCCGGTCTGCCGGCTGCTGCACTACATCGGCAGTTGGCTGGTGCTGCTCACCGTGCTCGCAGCGCTCCTCATGCGCCGGCCCCTGCTGCTCGTCTGCGCCCCGATCGCCGGGTACGGCTTCGCCTGGATCGGACATCTCGTATTCGAGAAGAACCGGCCCGCCACCTTCCGTCAGCCCTGGTACAGCCTGGCAGGCGACTGGGTCATGTGGTGGCAGATCACATCCGGCACGCTGCCGATCAAGGAGCGGCGCGCAAACTCCTGAAGAAGGCGCCCGGGGCGGGCAAGCACCTCCTGCGGCGTCGGAAAGCCGCGCGGTGTTGGGCAGAAGTACGTATGGCTCATGAAGATCATCAGGCGCGAAATGACGCCGAACGTTCCAGCGCGGCGGACCGATCCGCCGCGAGGCTGAAGCTGCGCGCAATTGGCCATGTGATGTCGAAAAAACGTGTCGTTGTCATCGTGGCGCTGCTCGTGGCGCTCGCCGTGGGAGTCTATGCGTGGATGCACCGCGAATCCGGCGCGGCAGGCACGCTGGTTTTGTACGGGGATGTGGACATCCGCGAGGCGCTTCCGGCGTTCAACGACAGCGGGCGCATCACCTCGATCGATGTGCAGGAGGGCTCGGTGGTCAAGCGCGGTCAGTTGCTGGCCACCATCGACGATACGCGCTACAGCGCAGCGCTCGCACAGGCGATCGGCATGATGGACAACCAGAAGGAGGTTCTCGCGAGACTGCGCGCCGGCTCGCGGCCCGAGGAAATCGCGGCCTCGAGAGCGACGATGCGGGCGCTGCGCACCACCGCGCGCGTGAACCGGATCATCTATCGAAGGAACGCGCGACTCATCATCACTCACGCTGTCTCACAGCAGGCACTCGATGAGGCCCGGGCGGCGTACGATTCCGCGCGACATCAGTACGAGGCGGCCAGACAGAACTATCTGCTCGCCGTCACGGGGCCGCGAACCGAGGACATCGCCGCGGCTCAAGCGGCGTACCAGGCTTCGGTGGCCGCGGTGGCGCTCGCCCGGCGGCAGATGCACGATACCCGGCTCTACGCTGCGAGCGATGGCGTGGTCGAGGCCCGAATTCTCGAGCCCGGCGACATGGCCTCCCCGGCGACGCCGGTCTTCACGATCGCCTTGCCGAGCCCGATCTGGGTGCGAACCTACGTGTCGGAGCGGGATCTCGGCCGGGTGCGCATCGGCCTCGCCGCGACGGTGACGACGGACAGCTACCCGGGACATGTCTATCACGGCTGGGTGGGTTACCTGTCGCCCACGGCGGAATTCACGCCGAAGACGGTCGAGACCACCGAGCTGCGCACCGCTCTGGTGTATCAACTTCGGGTCTACGTCTGTGATCCCCGTGATGAGCTTCGCCTTGGCATGCCCGCCACCGTGACTGTTGATCTGCGCTCGCCCGCAGCCGCTCCAGGGTGCGGGGCGGTGTCCGGGACCCATTCCGCACCGGGTGAGGGCGGGGCGGGTCGCCCATGACCGAGTCTCCCGCGGCGGCATCGAACGCGGCGGATGAGGCGATCCGGATCGAGAACGTGCGCCGGTCGTTCCGCTCCGGCGGGCGCACCGTCGAGGCGCTTGCCGGCGTCACCGCCTGGGCGGCGCGCTCGCGGATCACCGGCCTGGTGGGGCCGGATGGCGCCGGCAAGACGACCCTCATGCGGCTCATCGCCGGCCTCTTGCTCCCTGACTCGGGACGCATCGAGGTGCTTGGCGTCGACGTCGCACGCGAGCCGCTCGCCGTGCAGGGGCGGCTCGGGTACATGCCCCAGCGCTTTGGGCTCTACGAGGATCTCTCGGTCCGCGAGAACCTCGATCTCTACGCCGATCTGCAGAACCTCGCCCCGGGAGCCCGCGCGGCCCGCTACGCCGAGCTCATGCACATGACGGGACTCGAGCCGTTCCTCTCGCGCATGGCGGGCAGGCTCTCGGGAGGCATGAAGCAGAAGCTCGGTCTCGCCTGCACGCTCGTCAACCCGCCCGCGCTGCTGCTGCTCGATGAGCCGACGGTCGGCGTCGATCCGGTGTCGCGCCGCGAGCTGTGGCAGATCATCGAGCTCCTGGTGCGCGATTCGCAGACCACGGTGCTCTTCAGCACGGCGTACCTGGACGAGGCGGAGCGCTGCGCCCATGTGCTCCTCATTCACGAAGGGCGGCTCCTCGGCAGCGGGCCGCCCCAGGATTTCATGGCGGAAATGTCGGGCCGGAGCTTCCTCGCCACCGCGCCCATCGGCCGGCGCGCGCTGCAGGAGAGCCTGGCGGAGACCGCCGGTGTCATCGATACGGTCATTCAGGGCGGACGCGTGCGGCTGGTCACCGCGGCGTCTGCCGATCCGCAGGCGATCGCTGCGGGCATTGCGGGTCTTGCGCTCACACCGGTGCCGCCCAGATTCGAGGACAGTTTCGTGGCGCGGCTGCGCACGCGAGCGGTGTCCGGTGAGAGGCGGCCCACCCCGGAGGTGGCCGTCACGGCCACGGCGGGCGCCACGGGGGGCGAGGGGAAGCGGGAGGCGGTGATCAGCGTCCAGCACGTGACCCGCCGTTTCGGCCCGTTTATCGCCGTCGATGATGTGAGCTTCGAGGTGGCGAGGGGAGAGGTCTTCGGGCTCCTCGGCGCCAACGGCGCCGGCAAGTCGACGACTTTCCGGATGCTCTGTGGCCTGCTGCCGCCGTCGGCGGGCGCCTTGCGGGTGGCCGGGTTCGACCTGCGCACCGCCGCCGCGGTCGCGCGCAGGCGGATCGGTTACATGGCGCAGCGCTTCTCGCTCTACGGTGATCTTACCGTGCGGCAGAACCTGACTTTCTTCGCCAGCGTGTACGGATTGAGCGGCTCCGTCCAGACCCGGCGCATCGAGTGGGCCATGACGGAGTTCGCCCTCGGCCCGCTGCTCCTCGCCCGGGCGAATGACCTGCCGCTCGGGTTCAAGCAGCGCCTCGCGCTCGCCTGCGCGCTGATGCACGAGCCCGAGATCCTCTTCCTCGATGAACCGACCTCCGGAGTCGATCCGCTCGCCCGCCGCGAGTTCTGGCGCCGCATCGGCGCACTCGCCGCCGGGGGGGTGACCGTGCTCGTGACCACGCACTTCATGGAGGAGGCCGAGTACTGCGACCGGCTGCTCATCATGTCAGAGGGCCGGGTGCTCACCGAGGGCACACCGGATGCGATCAAGGCGGCGGCCCGCCGGGCGGAGCTTCCCGATCCGACCCTCGAGGACGCCTTCATCGCGGCGGTCGGCGCCCGGGGTGCGGCGGCGGCATGAGCCTCTCCTCGCGCCGTCTGTTCGGCCTCATGCGCAAGGAGTCCTTGCAGATCGGCCGCGACCCCTCGGCGCTCGCCATCGCCTTCGTGTTGCCGGCGGTGCTGCTGTTCGTATTCGGCTACGGCGTATCGCTCGATGCGCGGCACGTGCCGATCGCGCTCGTGGTACAGGCTCCCGATGCGCTGACCGCGAGCTTCACCGGCAGGTTGAACCGCTCGACCTATTTCGAGCCTGTCACCTACCGCAGCATTCAGCGCGCGCAACGGGCGCTCGCCGCACGCAGGGTGCAGGCCATCGTCTGGCTGCGCAGCGACTTCACGCGTCGCGCCGAATCCACGGGCAATGCACCCATCGGCGTCCTGGTCGACGGAGTCGATGCGAACACCGCGCGCATCGTCGAGGGCTATCTGCAGCAGGTCTGGGCAAACTGGCTCGTCGCCGAGGCGCGTACCCGCGGCAGGCCCGCACCGATCGCGGTGGCCGAGGAGCCGCGCGTGCGCTTCAATGCCGAGGTCCGCAGCCGCAACTACCTCGTGCCCGGTCTCATCGCCGTGATCATGACCCTGACCGGAGCGTTGCTCACGGCGCTGGTGATCGCCCGGGAATGGGAACGCGGCACCATGGAGGCGCTGATGGTGACCCCGGTCACCGTCGCGGAGATCCTGCTCGCGAAACTGACACCGTACTTCCTGCTCGGCATGGGCGGCATGCTGGTCGCGGTGGCGCTCGCGGTGTTTCTCTTCGCGGTGCCGCTCACCGGCTCGATTCTGGTGCTCACCGGCTGCTCGGCGCTGTTCATGCTGGCCTCCCTCGGCATGGGGCTGCTCATCTCGAGCGCGGCGCGCACCCAGTTTGCCGCGGGTCAGATCGCCATCATCACGACATTTCTGCCCGCCTTCATCCTTTCGGGCTTCGTGTTCGACATCGGGAGCATGCCGACCGTCATCCAGCTCATCACGCATCTCATCGCGGCACGCTACTTCGTGTCCATTCTGCAATCGGTGTTCCTCGCGGGTGATATCCCCGCGGTCATCCTGCCGAACGCCGCGGCGCTCGCGCTGATGGCGGCGCTGTTCCTCGCCCTGGCGCGGGCCCGGGCGCACAAGCGGCTCGACTGAGATGTGGCGGCGCGTTCTCGCCCTGATCCGCAAGGAGCTGCTCGCGGTGCTCGCCGACCCGCGCAGCCGCGCGGTGCTGATCGGGCCACCGCTCCTGCAGCTCATCGTGTTCGGCTACGCGGCGAGCTTCGACCTCAATCACGCGCCGATCGCGATCTACAACCAGGACAGAAGTCTCGCCTCGCGGGATCTCGTGGCCCGCTTCTCGCTCTCGCCGACGTTCACCGTGAAGCGCGTGCTCTCGAGCGGACGGCGCATCGATGCGCTCATAGATTCGGGTGAGGTCCGCGCGGTGGTGGTGATCGATCCGCGCTTCACCCGGGATCTCTATCGACACGTGCCCGCGCCGGTTCAGGTGATCGTCGATGGACGAAACTCCAACACGGGGCTGCTGATCGAGGGCTATGCGGGCACGATCCTCAGCGATTTCAGCCGCGCCTGGAGCGCCTCGCACGGCGGCGACCCTCCTCCCGCGGTGCTCGATATCCGCGCCCTCTACAACCAGACGCTCGACTCGCATTGGTTCATCATTCCCGGGATCGTCGCGCTCCTCACCCAGGTGGTGACGCTGCTCGTGGTGGGGTTGTCGGTGGCGCGCGAGCGCGAGATCGGCACGTTCGATCAGCTGCTCGTCACCCCGCTGCGCCAGATCGACATTCTCCTCGGCAAGGGGTTGCCGGGACTCATCATCGGCATGGGCGAGGCCACGGTGATCATCGCCGCCACGGTGTTATGGTTCCATGTCCCCTTGCGCGGCTCGCTCGCGGCGCTGTACCTCGCGCTGCTCCTGTTCGTGCTCGCCGTGACCGGGATCGGGCTCGCGATCTCCGCCCTCTCGGCCACGCAGCAGCAGGCGCTGCTCGGGGCTTTCCTGTTCATGGTGCCCTCCATCATCCTCTCGGGTTTCGCCACGCCGATCGCCAACATGCCGCCGTGGGTGCAGTGGCTGACGCTGTTGAATCCGATGCGCTACATTCTGGTGGTGGTGCGCTCCGTATTTCTCCAGGGCGCGGACCTCTCCTCGCTCGGCGCGCAGCTCTGGCCGATGGCGCTCATCGGAGTGGTGAATCTTGCGGTGGCGGGCTGGCTGTTCCGCAAGCGCGTGATCTAGGGAGCGTGCCGGGCTCTCGGGCGCGGCGGCAGGCTGGAAAATCCCGCCCCGGCGCCTGGAAGGGCGCACGGGGCGGGCAAGGTCCGCGCGGATTCAGGCGGCGGGGGGAGCCGGCTGCACGCGGATGCGGTTGTCGATGTCCTGTACGCCGAGGCATGAATCCGCGACATCCTCGATCGCGTGCTTCATGCGCCGCTCGGGCACGGTGCCCTCGAGCAGAACCCTGGCTCCCGAGACCTCGACCGTGACCTCGCTCGAATCGATGTGGTTCGCGGCCCTCATGAGCCGGTCGCAGATGTCATCGCGGATGCGCTCATCGGAGCGCTGGTATCCCTTTGGGCCAGGTGGATACCTGGAGAGGCGCCGGGCACGCGCTGCGCCGCCCGGTTCGCCCTCGTATTCACCCGGCCCGTAGCCTGGCGACTCCCGGCCCGGCCCATAGACTTCCGCGACGAATTCCCGCTCGAGCTCGGTCGCGATCTCCGGAGGCTCCTCTCCGAAGCCGTAATACCCGCCGGTGTAGCCCGGGCCGCTGGTGTAGCCGGCGACTCCGGTGCCGAAATAGCGCGGCTCGCGGCCGTAGGTGAACGGTACGCGCCCGAACAGCTCCTCGCTCGAGGGTCTGCCGCTGGGGAGCACCCGACCCGGGCGAGCCCACGGGGCGTAGCGTCCGGGAGGGCCGCCGGAGGAGCGTCCCGCGCCCCGGGCGATTGAATTCCGGTAGTTCTGGCCCATGGTCCTCACCTCGTACACCGCGTAGATACGCGGAACGTGCGGCCACTCTCGCCGGATGCGGCGCGCGCGGCAATCGTGGCAAATGCGGAGGCGGGGGCGAGGAGGGGAGCGGCTCGGGCGGCCCCTGACAGCGGAAAAATGCGGATGTCGAGGAGTCTGCCCCGGTGACAGGGTGTACCCCGCTGCCAGCAGCCTTCTCGGGAGTGCCGTCATGATTCGAGAGCCTGTTTCCGCCATAGCGCGTGTGCTCGGCTGCGCCGTGATCGCGCTCATCCTCACCTCCTGTACGACGCTGCGCGTGGGCAGTGACTACGATCGGGCTGCGAGCTTCGCCTACTACCACACGTTCGCCTGGATGGCCCTTCATACCCGGGTCAACGAATCCCCCAATCTTCGGGTGGTGCAGCGTGCGCACGAGCGCACCGATCTCTACGCGTATCCGGCCCCCTACGCCGGTCCCTGGGTCCGGGCGGGTGCCGAGTGGTGGGGAGCGCCTTACTGGGGGAGCGAGGTCAACGTGCATAGCTATCGGCAAGGCACGATCAGCGTCGATGTCTTTGACGGTCATACCCATCGCCCGGTGTGGCACGGCTGGGCCCGCAAGGAACTCACCCGGGACGACAGGGAGCATTCCGCGAGCAGCATACGAGAGGCGGTCGACTCGGTTCCCGCGAGGTTCCCGCCGACGTGATGGTCGGAGTCCTGCCCTGACACGTCTTCGCGCCGTTCCTGACGGCGCTCGTGTCTCGCCCCTTCGGCGCACCGATGAGCCGCCCCGTGGCGCGCCGCTGAGCGCGGGTCGGATAGGCTCGCAGCCGTGCGGGCGCCGCCGAGGCGTGCAGCCATAATCGAGCGCACGGCGCCGCGAATGTGTCCATAATATTCGATCAGCCGCCGATCGTTTCCCAGGAAGGCAGGGCAACCTCACGATGTCCATCTTTCACGTCATCATTCTCGCCGTCGTCCAAGGGCTCGCCGAGCTTCTGCCGGTCTCGAGCTCCGCGCACGTCATCGTCGCGGAGAAGCTGATGGGCATGAACCCGTCCGCGCCCCAGATGACTCTGCTGCTCGTCATGCTGCACACCGGCACGATGCTGGCCGTGATCGCCTATTTCTGGCCGCGATGGCGCCGCACCTTCTTCAACTCCATGCCTGAGTTCAAGAGATTCGCGCTCGCGCTCATCGTCGCCACGTTTCTCACCGTCGTCGTTGGCGGGGGCATCATCGAGTTCATCGAGAAAGTGCTGATGCGACACCAGCCGCACGCCTGGGTCGAGCAGCTCTTCAGCCACCTCGGCCTGATCGCCGCCGCGCTGGCCGTTGCCGGCGTCTTCATCATCTGGGCGGGTCTGTACGAGAGGCGGCGCTCGATGACGAGCGCCGCGCACGAGCTCACCCGGAGGCAGTACGGGTGGATCGGGGCGATTCAGGGACTGTGCGTTCCCTTCCGCGGCTTCTCACGATCCGGTGCGACGATCTCCACCGCCCTCATGCTCGGGGTGGCGCGCTCGACGGCCGAGGATTTCAGCTTCGCGCTCGCCGTCGTGCTCACGCCCCCCGCGATCGCGCGCGAGGTCTGGCGGCTCTATCAGGCACAACATCATCGGCTTGCCGCGGTGGTGCCCGCGGCCATGCCGAGCATTCTCGGGATGTTCTTCGCGTTTCTTGCGGGGCTCGTCGCGCTGAAATGGCTGAGCCGCTGGCTGGAGAAGGGGCGATGGCATTTCTTCGGCATCTACTGCCTCTTCGCGGCGCTCGTCGTCGGGTACCTCCAGTACACCGGCTTCTAGGCCGCCGCGGGCGGCGCCTCGCTGCGCTCGAACGCGATGCGCCGAGCCCCGAGCCGCATCGCCTTCACACCGGAGTGGGCCGCCGCGACCGGATGAACCGCCCGAGTGCCGCGAACGACTCGACCACCTTGACGAGGACCTCGGGATTGGCCGGTTTGTGGGCGCAGAAGAGGGGAGTCCCCGGCAGCCAGGGCAGGCTCGCGGTGCGCAGGTGTCCGCTCAAGAGGATGGTCGGTACGACATGGCCGAGGGAGCGGCAGATGGTCTGGGCCACCTCCGCGCCATCGGCCTCTCCGGGAATGAGGAAATCGACGATCAGGACATCCGGGCCCGCCGGATGCTGTGCCACCCACGCGAGGGCGGCGGGACCATCGGGCGCCGCGACCACCTCGATTCCATGGCTCCTCAGCAGCAGCGCGACGGCCGTGGCGAGCTGCTGGTCATCCTCGAGGTGCAGAACGATGGGCGATGGACTTTGCGCTTTCATCGACGTTTCGCGAGTCATCGCGACGACATCAGATCTACTGCCGGACTCATGAGGCGTACGGTATGAAGCACGCCGCGCCGAGTACATAAGGGAAAAACCTTAGCGGGGCCTCGGCGGGCAGCCCGGACAGCGCGTGGCGCGCCGGGAGCGAAGCGGAGTTGCGAGACCCTCCGAGCGGAACAGGACCTGCTTCGCGCACATGCGAACGTGCGCGCAGAGCCCTCAAGCGGGCGAGGACTTCAGACCGCGAACGAGCAGCACGGGCACGGGGCTGTGGCTCACGATGTACTCCGCATCGCTGCCCATGAGCACACGCTTGAGGCCCCGCACTCCATGCGTGCCGCATACGATGAGCTCTGCGGGCCAGTCCTTGGCCTCGGCGCAGATGAACTCCCCGGCGCGCTCGCCCGGGGCTTCGATCAGCCGATGGTCCACCTCGATGCCGGCGGCGCGCAGCGCCGTCGTGGCCTCGTGGATGATGGTCTCACCGGTGCTGCGCAACTGATCGAGCAGCAAATCGATGACCTCGGGCGGTGTGCCGGTGTACAGCCAGGGCGTCTTGTTGATGACGTGAACCAGATGGACGCGGGCACCGAGTGCGCGCGCAAGTCCGGTCGCCTCCTTGAGGCCCCGCTCGCCGGCTTCGCTGCCGTCAATCGGGACGAGAATTCTCTGATACACGGAACCTCCCGGCGTATGGGGTTCGAGTGGCGTGGATGGGAACGGGCGTGGGTTGCCACTGAGGGCTATCGAGGCGCTGCGCCGCGCTGTCCACGGCGGCAAGAACCGCCCGTAGCCACCTGGCTGGTCCACTCTGGGCGTAAAGCAGCGGTGTCATGACTCGACGTGTCAACATGACGGTGCCCTCGAATGCAGCGGCACCAATGGTGCGGCCACTGAGTTTCAGCATGGCATGGGCGTGGTTGGCGGGTAAGTCGCACTCGCCGCGTTGGAATACGTAGAAACGCCGCGGCTCGCGGGCGCATCGGCCGCAGTGCGCCGTCCTTCCGCCGCGGCTCTGCGGCAACTGTCGCTCGAGACCCCGGGGAAACGGCCCTGAGTTCGTGCTGATCGATGTGCGCGACCCGTGGGAGTTCGATGCCGGACATTTCGAGGGCAGGCTCGATGCCCCGCAGGGAAGGGGCCGCCGATGTTCGTGGGCCGCACCGTCCGAAGGCACTCACCGCCCGTGTGATTGTGCGAGTTCCATCTCCGGTTGTGCCGCGCCGATCGCCCTATCGTCCTGGGGGAGTGTGCGAATCACTTTCCCGGGCGAACGCTGCCAGACTCGCCGACACCGTGGGCGGACACGAGTTGGATTGGAGATGATCATGAACACGTTGAGATTCGTCTTGAGCGCCGCAGTGATGGCGGGGCTGCTGCTCGCAGCTCCGGCCAGTTTCGCGCAGCGCGGCTCCGGGGCGGGCGCGCAGAGTCGCGGCAGCGCGGCCAGTGGCACGCGACTCCTCGATCGCGACCGGTTGTCGACCCGCAGCCTCGACCGGCTGCATGACCAGACTCGCGACAGGCTGCATGATCAGGATCGGCTGCGGCAGCAGGATCGGGATCGCATCTACGGCGCGAATCTGATGACCGCTCACGAGCGGCAGCAGTATGAGCAGAAGCTGCACTCGCTCGCCACGGAGCAGGAGCGGGTGCAGTTCAGGATGGAACACGAGCAGCAGAT